>NZ_JBWKTN010000018.1:0-509 GCF_059420345.1 Carnobacterium sp. GW821-FHT04C06 | reverse complement strand
GTAGATAAGAGTGTTGAGAATGCGAATGGAAAAGAAGAAGTAGCTGTAGGAGACATGGTGAAATACACGATCGTAGCGACGAATGATAAAGCAGGATCGTTATTAATGAATGGATCAATTACAGATACAATCCCAGAGGGATTAGGCACACCAACGAATATTAAAGTAGTAAAAGCAGATGGAAGTGTTGTAGAATATGCGGCAGCGGATGTCTATGATGAAGCAACACGCACGTTGAAAGTCGACATTGGCGATTTAGCAGGTGGAGAAAAAGCAACGTTAACATTTGAAACAGAAGTGTTACCAGAAGCATTGGGACAAGAAATTGAAAACGTAGCGACTGTTGGAGGAGAAACACCAGATGGTGGATCAACTGAAGGCACGGGTACGGGATCATTACCACCAGTAGACCCAACAGATCCAAATCTGATTGTAGATAAGAGTGTTGAGAATGCGAATGGAAAAGAAGAAGTAGCTGTAGGAGACATGGTGAAATACACGATCGTAGC
>NZ_JBWKTN010000017.1:0-704 GCF_059420345.1 Carnobacterium sp. GW821-FHT04C06 | reverse complement strand
GGGGTTTCCCCTTGTGAGGGTAGGACGTTGCCACGCAACTGATTTAAGCATCTAGTAGTTTACTAGGTGCTTTTTTTGTGTTTAAAAACGAAGTTTTATGCAATTATATAAATTGAAAGTCTTGGTTTAATCGAAATGTTAGTGATTCAGATTCAGTTAAATAAAAGATAGCAAAAAGTTAAAATTGGGAATTGAATTATATTTGATTAGGAGTTGAACCAAAAAAATGAACTATTTAAACAGTTCAGTTAATAAAAATATTTAAAGAGAGAAAACTGGAGAAGCTCTATATAGAAAAAACAAAAATTAGTAGAGAATGAAAAATAAGTGCAAAATTACTCAGATGTTAGTCAATAATAAGTAATAACAATTTATGTTTTTATATTATTATATACACATTTTTTTGAAAAATATGTATATTCATCCTTTTTTTTGTTTTTATACAAAATAAAAAAAGAAAAGTTTATAAATTAAAACAAATTTAAAGTGAACTATTTGATTGTATAAGTTAGTATTTGTTCGTTTAAAAAGGAACAAATACCTAGATTTTTTCATAAGGAGTAAAGAATGTTCATTTTTGTAAAAAAAAACAAAAATAATCAGAAAAAGAGTTGACGAATCTTTCTGTACCTGTTATATTTATACATGTCGCTAGGACGTAACAACAACTTAGCGAAAAAGAAAATAAAAAAAGTTGTTGACAC
>NZ_JBWKTN010000016.1:0-871 GCF_059420345.1 Carnobacterium sp. GW821-FHT04C06 | reverse complement strand
CGAACACAGAAGTTAAGCTTCTCAGCGCCGATAGTAGTTAGGGGTTTCCCCTTGTGAGGGTAGGACGTTGCCACGCAGATTATTTATTTTATATTTCATATGGAGGTTTAGCTCAGCTGGGAGAGCATCTGCCTTACAAGCAGAGGGTCAGCGGTTCGATCCCGTTAACCTCCACCATGAGTCATTAGCTCAGTTGGTAGAGCATCTGACTTTTAATCAGAGGGTCGTAGGTTCGAATCCTACATGACTCATAACTAAGCATTTCAAATGTGTAGTTATGCCATACTTTTGCGGGTGTGGCGGAATTGGCAGACGCACTAGATTTAGGATCTAGCGCCTAACGGCGTGGGGGTTCAAGTCCCTTCACCCGCACCATTTATTTTATATAGCCGGCTTAGCTCAGTTGGTAGAGCATCTGATTTGTAATCAGAGGGTCGAGGGTTCAACTCCTTTAGCCGGCACCATTTTGCGGAAATAGCTCAGTGGTAGAGCACCACCTTGCCAAGGTGGGGGTCGCGGGTTCGAACCCCGTTTTCCGCTTGTTAGACTAATAATAAGATTGCCCAGATTGAAAAATCTGATCCACATTCCATGCCGGGGTGGCGGAACTGGCAGACGCACAGGACTTAAAATCCTGCGGTGAGTGATCACCGTGCCGGTTCGATTCCGGCCCTCGGCACCATTTGCACCCATAGCTCAACTGGATAGAGTACCTGACTACGAATCAGGCGGTTAGAGGTTCGACCCCTCTTGGGTGCATTCTTTAGAAATAAAGATCATATCTTCGAGTTCAAAACGGGAAGTAGCTCAGCTTGGTAGAGCACTTGGTTTGGGACCAAGGGGTCGCAGGTTCGAATCCTGTCTTCCCGAT
>NZ_JBWKTN010000015.1:0-913 GCF_059420345.1 Carnobacterium sp. GW821-FHT04C06 | reverse complement strand
ATACAATTAGTTGATAATTTTCGATTTAAAACAGCGTCTTCTAGAGCTTTAATGACAATTTTTGTTTCCATTTTTTTATTAAAATGTGATACCCAACAATCTTTCTTGAATGAAGATACATAACCGTTGATAAATAGCACCAGCCATTTTCTAGTGTGTGAATATACGTGATATCAGCTACCCATTTTTGATTCAATCCAGTAGTTGAAAAATCCTGGTTTAATCGGTTTTTATAGTTTTCTAGAAATTTTTTAGATGATTTACCTGCTTTGAATTTTTTAATGGTGATCGATTGAATACTCTGCCTCTTCATAGACTTTTGAACGCGTTTCAAGCTTATTTTTCGATAATCTTGATACTTCTGAGTAAGTAGATAATGAATTTTACCCGCACCATAGATACGATCACTTTCGTGATAGATACGTAAAACTCGTTCATCTAATAAGTCTCGTTCTGAAGCTCTCTTGGAGGGGTTAAAATTTATTTTCCGGTAATAAGTTGCTCTAGAAGCGCCAAGAAAGGCACACATTTTTTGGACACTATGGCAGCCTGCTTCGCTTTCTTGACGAATCAACTCAACTAAGTTTATTTTCTTGCCAGCAGACCGAGTGCTTTTTTTAGGATGGTAATTTCTTCATCTTTTTCTTTCAGCTGTTTTTTTAGCGCTTTTACTTCATCCAGCGTAAGTCCGCTAGGGGGCTTATAGGTTTTGATCCTTGAACCCACTTCAGCAGAGTCGAATAGCCAACGTCGTATTCTAAGGATAATTAACGAGCGGACTTTCCTTGTTTGAATAAGTCTAAAATGGTTTGTTTAAATTCTTTTGAGTAGCGTTTTGACATGGATTGACACTTCCTTTG
The DNA here is from genome assembly GCF_059420345.1 of Carnobacterium sp. GW821-FHT04C06. Lineage (NCBI taxonomy): Bacteria > Bacillati > Bacillota > Bacilli > Lactobacillales > Carnobacteriaceae > Carnobacterium > Carnobacterium sp. GW821-FHT04C06. The sequence goes on along the minus strand of NZ_JBWKTN010000015.1, from coordinate 53 downwards.
AGTTCTATTTTACCCTCTCTCTAAAAGTGTCTCAAGTACCATACTACATCCAC
>NZ_JBWKTN010000014.1:0-1349 GCF_059420345.1 Carnobacterium sp. GW821-FHT04C06 | reverse complement strand
ATCATGTTAAATCAAATGCAAAAAATTGGGAAAGCGTTAATGCTTCCAATCGCAGTATTACCTGCTGCTGGGTTGTTAAATCGACTTGGTGCAGCAGATGTGTTAAATGTACCGTTTATGAATGCCGGTGGAAATTCAATTTTCACTTATCTTTCGTTAATGTTCGCAATGGGAATTGCCATTGGATTGTCAAAAGACAATAGCGGGATTGCGGCTCTTGGAGGCGCATTGATTTATTTCGTATTGAACTTTGGTGTTATTGGCGTTAATGAAAACATTAATATGGGTGTTTTCGCTGGTTTTATCGCAGGTCTGATGTCGCCACTGATTTACAACCGTGTTTACGATAAATATGAAGGTTCGCCTTACTTCAACGGTCGTCATATCGCGTTATTATTGAATGTGATTGCAGCGCTTTTATTAGTCGCTATTTTTGGCCTGATTTGGCCAACGGTTCAAAACGGATTAGACCACATCAACAGCTTTATCGTTGGTGCCGGTGCTTTAGGAGCAGGTGTCTTTGAATTTGCTAACCGTATGTTAATTCCAACAGGCTTGCATCATGTATTAAATTCATACTTGTGGTTTGCCTATGGTTCATTCCCAGACGCTGCAACAGGTGTCATGGCGAATGGCGATATCAACCGTTTCTTTGCGGGAGACCCAACAGCTGGAGCTTTCCAAGTAGGATTCTTCCCAATTATGATGTTCGGCTTACCAGCTGCTGCAATGGCAATGGTGGCTGCAGCTAAACCAAACAAACGTAAAGCAACTTTTGGAATGATGTTATCGGTTGCTGTTACAGCCTTTTTAACAGGTATTACAGAACCGCTTGAGTTTTCATTTATGTTTGTTGCTTTTCCGTTGTATGTAGTTCACGCAGTTTTAGCCGGAATCGCTGGATTTGTAACGAATTTATTAGGCATTAAAATGGGCTTCACGTTCAGTGCAGGGGCGATTGATTATGCGTTAAACTTTGGTCTAGGTACAAAAGCTTGGATGTTGATTCCAATCGGCTTCGTTTTTGCAGTTGTGTACTTTGTGATTTTTTACTTCTCTATTCTTAAATTTGATATTAAAACACCCGGTCGTGAAGACGATGAGGATGAAGCAGATTTAGCAGCGGAAGTTCCAAATGCAGGCGTTCAAACAGCAGTGGCGGGGTTAGGTGCTTCTGAAAATGATGTAGCTCCAACAGGAGATAAATACGACATTATGGCAGCTAAGTATATTACAGCACTTGGCGGACCTGATAATTTCACAAGTATCGACAATTGTACGACTCGTTTGCGTTTACAAATGAAAGATACAAGTATTGTGAACGAGCAAGCGTTGAAAAAAGCAGGAGC
>NZ_JBWKTN010000012.1:0-2531 GCF_059420345.1 Carnobacterium sp. GW821-FHT04C06 | reverse complement strand
GTGATTCATCAAGGCTTACAGAATCTCAAAAATTTATTTTTGTAGAGTCTGTTACTTGTATAGCCTTGTGAATGGCGAGGATTCATGGTATAAGGGCAACGCCCGTCCTTGTCAAACAAAAAATAAATGGCTTTTGAAAAAGCATGAGGACTACGGACGAATGTTACAGCTGAAAACGGCAAAGCCGTTCTTCAGCCTTTACTAAGGAGTTTTAGTTGGCTAGAAAAGGATTGAGGGAACCGAACAGTGAGGTTGGCGACGTCGAAGAAGGTACAAGCAAACAGAACGATCCTTTTTTAGGCAATTAAAACTCAACATGAACAGCTTGCTGGACATGTTTTCCATCTTCGTTAGCTTTTTTTTATTCAAATAAAAAATCTCTTACTATCTTATTTGATAGTAAGAGATTTCCTCTTTCTCACTTATTAAAGCTACAATAACAAACATGGTCTGTATGCAGTACCTGGTGATAAGTTTTATTCTTTGCATGTGAATTCATCGTAGCTTCAAGTTCATCTAATGACTGATAATGTTTCAATCCACTTTCTTTAATTAACTTATTAAGATAGTCCGTGTAACTTAGTATTTCAATAACCACTTAGTTTCCTCCTTTTTACTTTTACCTTTTATATTTCCTCATTTGATTCATTTTTTATTTGTAATTCAATAATTTCTACAAATTCTTTTACTGCCTCCATACATGAAAAATTTGATTTAAACAGTTCTATGATCTCTTTTTCGTTGTCAGTATTTTTGATGAACTGAGTAATATCGTCAGTTGCGAGTCTGTATACGATAGTAGAATCCGTCATTAAATTTCACCACCATTCACTGTAATATATAGTTTTATTTTTGTTTAAATACTCTTTTGCGATCTTTGTTAAGGTCAATGTGTAAATTAAATCTTCATAGTAATAGTGGTCGTATTCAAGGCTTCCAAAGAAAAAACCTGGCGAAGTTGGTAACACACTTTCTGGATTTTTTTTATCAGTTAAAATGTCTATAATATGTTCTTCTAATTCTTCTATCATTTCTTTTGTGACAAGTAAATCCGTAATATTTTCCTGTGCCTCTTCTTCTGAACAATAACAACTAAAAAAATCTCTTATTTGGTTTGCTTTTCTCCATGTTCCTATCAATTCGAAAATTTCTTTTTCTTCTATACTATTCACATGTAAATACATATCTAATCCCATTTTAATTCCTCATTTCTGAATACTATTTTGTTGTAAACTCATTCCATTGCTCTATCAATTTAATTTGTACTCCATCTTTAGTGACTGTACATCTATAATCAATAACTTTATCTCCGTACTCATTTACCACCTCTACCTTGCAACTAGGTGAGTATGAACCTAGTTGCGTAAGGATTGAGATTAAAGTAGTCATAACTTGTCCATTTTCCATGTCAGTCCTCTTCTTTCTCTAAGATAAAGGTAGCTCCATTTGTTTCCACTTCTTTAAAATAGGTGAGCAAATCTTCTCGAGAAGCTTTTTTCTTATCTTCTGTAAACAGTGACCACGTCATTTCCAATGCTTGGTATTGAGAAGGCGTTATTTTAGAAGGATTTACGCCTAAATCAATACATAAAACTGATTGGAAATAACGTTTCTCGCTCTCTTTTTTCAGCTGTTGCATGGTGCGGTAGTAGATATCAATAAAATTGATTTCTACACTCCCCTCAATCATTTCTTCAATACCTTTAGTTAAGTGCTTTTTGTAGTGACTCTTAGGAACTTTAGTTTCATCGTATAGATAAGTCATATCCTCGATACTTTGAGCCATTTTATCTACTGTTTGTTTTGAAAATTCATCGTAAAATTGTTTTGACATGATTTTTTTCCTCCTTATTTTTAAAAATAATTACTTAAAGATTTAAATTCTGTCATATCTGAATTATGATTCATAATACTTACTAACCACTCTCCACTTCTCAACTGCACGTACAAATAGCCATTATTGTCCGAACCACGAAACGGTATAAAAACTTCATTTCCATCAATTTTTTTTAGCCATCCATCTACTTTATCTCCATCTGTTAAAGTCATGTATTCAAACAACCTGATTTCTTCTAATGATTTAGCCACATACAGTTCATATTCATCTCTAACATACAGACTGAATTTTTGCCAATCATGAAACATTAAGTTACGATGTCTCGTATTGCCATACTCATAAAACACTTTAGGTTTAACACCTAGACAGGACAAACCTCTCCTTTCATCAATCACTTTCTGAATGTCTTTTGGATCCTGGTAAAAAGAATTTAAAATACGTCCAACACCTTCAATGTAGCCATCATGGTGACAATATATTCCTTGAAAGGTTCCATCTTCTTGTTCTTTAAAAATTGCTGTTCGTGTACTCATACTTATCACGATCCTTTTCGTTTTTTTAACTCACTAAACAGTAGAAAATTCCCTTTAGTGGTCTTATGATTTTTTTTCATAAGTCTTTTAGTTATTTTTTGTTTGATTGACCAGGTATTACCATGAAGAAACGTGATTCATCAAGGCTTACAGAATCTCAA
>NZ_JBWKTN010000011.1:0-3092 GCF_059420345.1 Carnobacterium sp. GW821-FHT04C06 | reverse complement strand
TTTTTGATTCATGTGTTCCACCATTTATTTGGTTAAGTCCTCGACCGATTAGTATTGGTCCGCTCCATACATCGCTGTACTTCCACTTCCAACCTATCTACCTGATCATCTCTCAGGGGTCTTACTTGCCGAAGCAATGGGAAATCTCATCTCGAGGGGGGCTTCACGCTTAGATGCTTTCAGCGTTTATCCCTTCCACACATAGCTACCCAGCGATGCTCTTGGCAGAACAACTGGTACACCAGCGGTGTGTCCATCCCGGTCCTCTCGTACTAAGGACAGCTCCTCTCAAATTTCCTACGCCCGCGACGGATAGGGACCGAACTGTCTCACGACGTTCTGAACCCAGCTCGCGTACCGCTTTAATGGGCGAACAGCCCAACCCTTGGGACCGACTACAGCCCCAGGATGCGATGAGCCGACATCGAGGTGCCAAACCTCCCCGTCGATGTGGACTCTTGGGGGAGATAAGCCTGTTATCCCCAGGGTAGCTTTTATCCGTTGAGCGATGGCCCTTCCATGCGGAACCACCGGATCACTAAGCCCGACTTTCGTCCCTGCTCGACTTGTAGGTCTCGCAGTCAAGCTCCCTTCTGCCTTTACACTCTACGAATGATTTCCAACCATTCTGAGGGAACCTTTGGGCGCCTCCGTTACTCTTTAGGAGGCGACCGCCCCAGTCAAACTGCCCGTCTGACACTGTCTCCCACCACGATTAGTGGTGAGGGTTAGAGTGGTCATACAGCAAGGGTAGTATCCCACCAATGCCTCCACCGAGACTGGCGTCCCGGCTTCTATGGCTCCTACCTATCCTGTACAAGCTGTACAAACACTCAATATCAAACTGCAGTAAAGCTCCATGGGGTCTTTCCGTCCTGTCGCGGGTAACCTGCATCTTCACAGGTACTATAATTTCACCGAGTCTCTCGTTGAGACAGTGCCCAGATCGTTACGCCTTTCGTGCGGGTCGGAACTTACCCGACAAGGAATTTCGCTACCTTAGGACCGTTATAGTTACGGCCGCCGTTTACTGGGGCTTCAATTCTGAGCTTCGCCGAAGCTAACCCATCCTCTTAACCTTCCAGCACCGGGCAGGCGTCAGCCCCTATACGTCATCTTACGATTTTGCAGAGACCTGTGTTTTTGATAAACAGTCGCCTGGGCCTATTCACTGCGGCTGACCAATTGGTCAGCACCCCTTCTCCCGAAGTTACGGGGTCATTTTGCCGAGTTCCTTAACGAGAGTTCTCTCGCACACCTTAGGATACTCTCCTCGACTACCTGTGTCGGTTTGCGGTACGGGCAGATTGTTTCTAACTAGAAGCTTTTCTTGGCAGTGTGACATCAGGAACTTCGGTACTATTAGTTCCCTCCCCATCACAACTTGTCCTTATAGTAGCAAGCATTTAACTCACTTCAAGACTTATTGCTTAGACGCGCATATCCAACAGCGCGCATTCCTTAGCCTACTGCGTCCCTCCATTGTTCAAACAAAACAAACTGGTACAGGAATATCAACCTGTTGTCCATCGCCTACGCCTATCGGCCTCGGCTTAGGTCCCGACTAACCCTGGGAGGACGAGCCTTCCCCAGGAAACCTTAGTCATACGGTGGACGGGATTCTCACCCGTCTTTCGCTACTCATACCGGCATTCTCACTTCTAAGCGCTCCACTAGTCCTCACGATCTAGCTTCAACGCCCTTAGAACGCTCTCCTACCATAGAACCCTAAGGTTCTATCCACAGCTTCGGTGTACTGTTTAGCCCCGGTAAATTTTCGGCGCAGGGTCACTCGACTAGTGAGCTATTACGCACTCTTTAAATGATGGCTGCTTCTGAGCCAACATCCTAGTTGTCTAAGCAACCCCACATCCTTTTCCACTTAACAGTAACTTTGGGACCTTAGCTGGTGGTCTGGGCTGTTTCCCTTTCGACTACGGATCTTATCACTCGCAGTCTGACTCCCGGATATAAATCAATGGCATTCGGAGTTTATCTGAATTCGGTAACCCTAGAAGGGCCCCTAGTCCAAACAGTGGCTCTACCTCCATGATTCTTAATTCCGAGGCTAGCCCTAAAGCTATTTCGGAGAGAACCAGCTATCTCCAAGTTCGATTGGAATTTCTCCGCTACCCACACCTCATCCCCGCATTTTTCAACATACGTGGGTTCGGTCCTCCAGTGCGTATTACCGCACCTTCAACCTGGACATGGGTAGGTCACTTGGTTTCGGGTCTACGACCACATACTCATTCGCCCTATTCAGACTCGCTTTCGCTGCGGCTCCGTCTTATCAACTTAACCTCGCATGTAATCGTAACTCGCCGGTTCATTCTACAAAAGGCACGCTATCACCCATTAACGGGCTCTAACTATTTGTAAGCACACGGTTTCAGGTACTCTTTCACTCCCCTTCCGGGGTTCTTTTCACCTTTCCCTCACGGTACTGGTTCACTATCGGTCACTAGGGAGTATTTAGCCTTGCGGGATGGTCCCCGCGGATTCCGACGGAATTTCTCGTGTTCCGCCGTACTCAGGATACACAACAGAGTGAACTTTGTTTCAAATACGGGGCTTTTACCCTCTTCGGCGGACCTTTCCAAGTCGCTTCTTCTACAAAATTCATTTATGACTCTTAATGTCGTGTCCTACAACCCCAAAGAGCAAGCTCTTTGGTTTGGGCTCTTCCCGTTTCGCTCGCCGCTACTCAGGGAATCGAATTTTCTTTCTCTTCCTGCAGGTACTTAGATGTTTCAGTTCTCTGCGTCTACCTCTACTAACCTATGTATTCAGTTAGTAGTAACATCCTATAAAAGATGCTGGGTTCCCCCATTCGGAAATCTTTGGATCAAAGCTTACTTACAGCTCCCCAAAGCATATCGGAGTTAGTCCCGTCCTTCTTCGGCTCCTAGTGCCAAGGCATCCACCGTGCGCCCTTATTAACTTAACCTATTTTGATTACTCAAAATTGTCGTTAATACGTTTTATCTTACGATAAGAACGTTAAAAAACTCATTTAAAACGCGGTGTATACATTGTTTCTTTTTTCATAAATTGCTTTCTTACAATATCCAGTTTTCAAAGAACAAATT
>NZ_JBWKTN010000010.1:0-4330 GCF_059420345.1 Carnobacterium sp. GW821-FHT04C06 | reverse complement strand
TGACATGGATTGACACTTCCTTTGAGTTCTATTTTACCCTCTCTCTAAAAGTGTCTCAAGTACCATACTACATCCACGAATTCATTTGGTGTAAGATGGGTATAGGTCATTTGTCGTCACTCCTTATAATTCTTTGGTCAGAACTATTTTGAGTGTAGCACAAATGACTTATTTAGTTGTTTAGCTTAATTTTACTATCGGCGGATTAAAAAAATGTGTTTATTGTGAAGTATTTTTGGTATAGTTGTATTAAAGAGAATCTTATAGCTAAATATTACATACAATGAAATTTAAATAAAAACACCTAGAAAGGATAAATTATAATGGGGAAACTCGCATCAAGTATAAGTGCTGCTAGTATTGCTGTTAAAGGAGTTCAATCCGTTTCTATCAATAGTGGTGTACAAGTTTATTTTGATAAAAGTAGCATAACTAGCATGAAAACTGGAGAAAAAGTGAATAATCAATTATTGTCAGATTTATCGCAGTTAATCGATTGTGTAAAAGAGCAGAGCCAAAAATTCCCAAAGATAGCTGAAATCATAGCGATTGAAGATAGTAAATTCAAGTTTTAAGGGGGTGATACTATGGATAAAAATGAACAAGAAAGAGTAATGTATAATCGCTTAATTATAGAGAAGGAAAATAGTGTTGATGACTTAAAAAATGATCAACGAAAAATAGAGGGTAGTTTGCAACAGTTGCAAGAAGATTTACAAAGAGGGTATCGTATGCTAGGTATGCTAAACGATGAAAAATTTCGTGAAAACCCAGAAAATCTTCAATTACAAAGAAGAGATGAAGAACAAGAGCATTTGTTTAAAAGTCAATTAAGAGAAGCAGAGGAGGAACTCTCTGAAAGTTATACTAAGCAAAGAAAAGTCCTTGACGATGAAGCAGAAGAGCTCTATAGAAAAAGAGGTGGAATTCCATGGGATTAATTTATACTAGCTCGGATTCAGCACAATTAATTAATGCATTAAAAAAGAACCTCCAAACTGGGAAAGAGGCTTCTGAACAATTAAAAGTAGGCAGTCAAAAAGTAATTACTGCAGTAGATGGTAAAACTCTCTCTGGTGCTGCATATACTGCAGGAAAAGGTCTATTTAGTGAGTTAGTTTTACCGACTATTTGCAAAGTGACATCAGCGATGGAAAGTATTGAACAAGAGCTACAAGCATATACTAACGCTGATCAGAATATATCAAGTGAAGGAACACTAGATGAAGACAAGCTGAACCAACAAATTGCCACAAAAAAAGCAATGAAATCATCGGTTGATGCTTCTGCAGCAGTTGCTAGAGCGTTGTCTAGAAATAATCCTGTTGCGAAAATTTTAGATGCCTTGTTAGACGTTCAAAACAATCTGAATCGTATGTCGAATACGTTCGAAGATGATATCCGAGAATTACAAAAGAAGGTAGAAAAACTACATCAGTTCTCTTCACAAACCAATAGTCTTTTTACCAATAGCTTAAATGATATGAAACTAGCGATGCAAGGAGTTTTAGTATTAAACAATACAATTGTAAATAGTGATGGAAGTTATTCATTACCTGCGGGTATTGATAAAAGCTGGTTTGAAAATCTGAAAGATACAAAACAGTTAAGAAAAATGGAAGAGAAAAAAGCTTATATCCAATTGCTGCAAGATCAATTTGGATTTGATGAAGCAACAGCCCAGCAAATTTTCAAGATGAAGGAAGGAATTGATGAAAAGTTTCCTAAACTGTCACAAAAGGAAAAAGATTACCTACTTGCAAGAATCCTTGGTGAGTTTAGCTACAGTGATGGCTTGAAAGATAAACTGATGTGGTCAAATACTGCAGGTGACTTGTCAGATTATTTTTATTCAGAAGTATGGGGAGGTTCCGAAGGGAAGATAAAAATTCCGAAAGAATTAAAAGAAATTCTTCTATATTTAGGCTTATCAGAAAAAGAATACAAAGAATTGCATTATAATTTAAGACTACAACATGAATTGTCTCCTGGGAATTTGAAAGCGGAGGAATTACCACCTGAGGCATACAGAAATGCAAAAAATACATTTATGGATGCATATGGACAGACTAGTGATGAAGAATTTAATGAATTTTGGAATCAGAAATTAATAGATTTTGATGGAAAAGGAGATTTTACACATCAATCTATTACAACTGCAACAATATTAGATGAAAATATCCGTTTAGCTAATGCAACTGGTCTGTACACTGGACGTTTTGATTCAGAATCTGTTGATGAAATAGCTGGTTGGAGGGGAGATACTACTACACAGGCACTCAAACAACCTAGTATCGGAAATGATGACTATAAAGCAGATTTAGATGCAGTCAATATTGCTCAACGAATGAAAGAGCAAAATATTAGCTATTCCCAAGCATCAAATGAATACTATAATGACCTTTTTAATCAACAAACAAATCGAGCAGAAGAATTTAAAAAGAATGTTAATTATGAGTATGTAAAAAAAGAAATTTTGAAGGATTTGGCACCTCAAACTAAGCCTACAGGTATTAGTGGAATGAATCCAGATAATCCACCAAGTGTAGCAACGACTGAGGAAGAGCAACTACGGTATTTAAAAGAAAATTATCCTGCTTCTTATGACTTTATTCAAAGTTTAAAAAATAATGAAAACGAGTATACAAATTATCACAAGTAGGAGGCATGTTAAAGTGAAAAAAAAAATAACTTGGATAGTGGTTGGGTCACTTATTTTACTGATACCTCTCATTTTTATCGTCTACAACAAAATGAAAATACAAAATATTTTTGATGAAATTTATTATGATAGTGTTGAGTCAACTGGTGAGTTTTTTCATAGAAGATCTTCATTGGGAGATATTAAAGGCATGTCTTCTGGCACTACGAATTTAACAGATATAGCTACTTCCGAAGGTGAAAAAGCTATCATGGAATCTTACGAGTCTCAAAGTTTAAATCCTCCTATGAAGTCCTTAAGTATCATAAATAATAGTACAAAAAAGTATTTAGTCATCGGATATTCCTATGAAGTTACTTCAACTATAATAATTTTTTTTGAAAATCACTATGATGTAAGTACAAAAAAATTAAAAAGTGAAATATCATTTATAGATTCTGGTAAAAGAATAACCACTAAAAAAGAAGTTAATGAGTTGATTTCTAAATATAATATTACAGATGAACAATTGAAAACATGGTATGATCATGGGCTGAATAAAATACTTCTAAAAGATTGGGTATCTGTTTACCCAAGTAACTACTCAGGTGAACAACTAGGAAATGTCGATGTAATCGCTGAGTGGTAAAATACAGTCAATGTAAAGTAGCATGTAATTTTCTTTAAAAAAGAAGAAATTTAAAATTTTAACAAAAGAATATAGCAAAAATATTAGACTTAAATGACAAACGATAATTCCCATTTTGATGCTCTCAATTGTGAAATAACCTGATAATCCACTAAGTGTAGCTACGACTGAGGGAGAGAAACTACGGTATTTAAAAGAAAATTATCCTGCTTCTTATGACTTTATTCAAAGTTTAAAAAATAATGAAAACGAGTATACAAATTATCACAAGTAGGAGGCATGTTAAAGTGAAAAAAAATAACTTGGATAGTGGTTGGGTCACTTATTTTACTGATACCCCTCATTTTTATCGTCTACAACAAAATGAAAATACAAAATATTTTTGATGAAATTTATTATGTTGGCATTGAAGCAACAGGTGAAACACTTGAGAAACCTCATTCGGTATTACGTGATATTCCTGATATGAAACCGCGTGTTAGTAACTTATCAGGTCTTTCAAAGGATGGGGAAAAAATTACTGAAGAAAGTTATGAGGAAAGTGAACTACCCTCAGGTATGAATGCTTTGGTGATTGGGTTTTATCCAAAAGAAAAAAAGATGATTATTGATTTCAGTTATTCTATAAACGCAACAATCTATTGGACAGATGTCAATAAAGTAGACAGAAAATAAGTTAATTTTTAAAATGATTCAAAATAGTTTTGTTCTTTTTGATTTGGCGTAAGCATATTATTAGTGGAATGAGGTTTTTTGGGATTGTAAAACCCTTCAATATATTCAAATGAAGAAAGTGTGACTTCTTGAATAGTTTTAAAGATTCTACGGTCTAATTCTTCTTTTTTCATATATTTGAAAAAGGTTTCAGTTACTGCATTATCCCACGGATATCCTTTTTTAGAGTAAGAATAGGTGAGAGAATGACGATCTAAAAATTGTCTCATTTCACTGGACGTATATTGAGTGGATGTAGTATGGTACTTGAGACACTTTTAGAGAGAGGGTAAAATAGAACTCAAAGGAAGTGTCAATCCATGTCA
>NZ_JBWKTN010000009.1:1448-17119 GCF_059420345.1 Carnobacterium sp. GW821-FHT04C06 | reverse complement strand
CGTTGGTCAAGCGGTTAAGACACCGCCCTTTCACGGCGGTATCACGGGTTCGATTCCCGTACGGGTCATAGTTTTATAAAAACTTTTTTTCGGAGGATTACCCAAGTCCGGCTGAAGGGAACGGTCTTGAAAACCGTCAGGTGGGTAAAACCACGCAAGGGTTCGAATCCCTTATCCTCCTTACTACTTTTAATTAAGTAGAGAAACATTTAAATTATCGCGGGGTGGAGCAGTTGGCAGCTCGTCGGGCTCATAACCCGAAGGTCACAGGTTCAAGTCCTGTCCCCGCAATTTCTCTAAAACACTTGTTTAAAGAGAAGAAGTGACGCAATACAACATACATTTTTGGTTTGGTAGTTCAGCTGGTTAGAATGCCTGCCTGTCACGCAGGAGGTCGCGGGTTCGAGTCCCGTCCAGACCGTTTTATAGAATTGCGGGTGTAGTTTAGTGGTAAAACCACAGCCTTCCAAGCTGTTGTCGCGAGTTCGATTCTCGTCACCCGCTTTTTTTTTATGGGCCTATAGCTCAGCTGGTTAGAGCGCACGCCTGATAAGCGTGAGGTCGATGGTTCGAGTCCATTTAGGCCCATTGTAAATAAATACTTTTAAAATATTGGATTGGGGAAGTACTCAAGTGGCTGAAGAGGCGCCCCTGCTAAGGGTGTAGGTCGTTAACGCGGCGCGAGGGTTCAAATCCCTCCTTCTCCGTATTTTAATTTTAATAAAAAGGCCCGTTGGTCAAGCGGTTAAGACACCGCCCTTTCACGGCGGTATCACGGGTTCGATTCCCGTACGGGTCATTGAGTCTTCTGATTATCAGAAGACTTTTTTTGTTTTATAAATGAATGAAAAGACATTACTGAGAGCTACCTCGGTAATGTCTTTTTCATTCGTTTATTATTTTTGGGTAACAAACACTTTAATCAAGGCTGTAATACTTAGTAAGATAGTAAATAGTATTTGGAACAGATTGATTAGTTTTATTTTGTAACTAGTAGGGTGATTGATTTTATTTACTTGAAATAATTGTATGACTTTTATTGCTAGTGGGATACTTAGTAATAAAAGAAAAATCCAGTTTTTAAGATAGTTAGGAAGATAAAGACTTAAAAAGGTAAAAATATAGGTACTTAGAATAAGAAAAATTAGATATAAAAAAGATTTTTTTGAGGTTATTTTGGTTTGCAAATCTACTTCAACGAGCTGTTTACAGTAGCCTATAAATACATGCAAGATGATTGATGAAAGGCTCCAATAATAAAGTTCTTTAGATATAAAACCAGTTTGGATATAAAAGCTAATGTAAGTTAAAATTCCTCCTTTAAATAAACTTGTTAAAATTAAAGAATATAAACTCAAGCTTAAATTATACGGAATATATTGAAGATGGATGACGATACTATAGAGCAGAAGTAAGCTCCCAATTAAAAAGTTATTTGATAGTGTAAAGTAAAACATAAGTAGTAAATTTAAAATTTCAAAAAGAATAATTGGTAGTAACTTTAATTCATGTTTTTCTTTTCGGTGATAAGCAAAAATTTTTTCAAGAAATTGATTTAGTAGAACAAATAAATACAGTAGTAAAAATGAAGTGAATTTGAAGGAACTAAATTGAATAGAAAGAACTGTTCCTAATAAGATTAGTGTGAATGGGGATATAAAAATAAGAAATAGGGGATTAAAAAATAAGGTACGTGTGAAATTTTGTCTCATTTGAATCAAATAAAAAAACTCCTTTTAAGATAGACTTCTTCTATTTTACCAAAAAAAGAAGAAGTATACAGCAAAAAGAGTTTAAATTAATTAATGTTCATGCTTTTTTTTTTCAGGAACAGGATCGTAGCCACCTTTAACAAATGGATGGCAACGTAGAATGCGCCAAACTCCCATTCCAGTTCCTTTTATTGCACCGAATCGTTCAATTGATTGAATCATGTAACTAGAACAAGTAGGAGTATATCGGCAACTTGGAGGAAACATTGGGGATATAAATTTTTGATAAAATTGAACAAAGCCAATTAGTATTTTTTTTAACATCATTCATCTACCTTTTATACTATGAGTGTATGTCTATGTTAAATTAAGTTGATTGATAAGTCAACTTAATTTAATTTTTTTTAAGAATAAAATAATGAAGAAAAAAAGAAAGAAATCTGTTATAATGACATAGTTACTGGATTCCCGAAAGGATTCACATTTGTGAAGAAGCCTTGTAACCGAAACTATCAAAGGGGGAACAATTATTATGACAGAAAGACGACTTTTTACTTCTGAGTCTGTATCAGAGGGACATCCGGATAAAATCGCAGATCAAATCAGCGATGGTATTTTGGATGCAATTTTAGCGAAAGACCCGTTAGCACGTGTAGCGTGTGAAACAACAGTAACGACTGGATTGGTACTAGTTGTTGGAGAGATTTCAACTACAACATATGTAGATATCCAGAAAGTTGTGAGGGAGATGATTCGCAAAATCGGTTATACGAGAGCCAAATTTGGTTTTGATGCCGATACTTGTGCTGTAATGGTAGCAATCGATGAGCAATCAAGTGATATTGCTCAAGGTGTAGATGATTCTTTAGAGTTTAAATCGAAGGATGAAGATGCATTAGATCAAATCGGAGCAGGAGATCAAGGGTTAATGTTTGGGTTTGCTATTAATGAAACACCTGAATTAATGCCATTGCCAATTGCGCTAAGCCATCGTTTAACAAAACGATTAGCGGATGTTAGAAAAGAAGGATTATTAAATTACTTGCGACCGGATGCAAAATCTCAGGTTACAATTGAATATGATGAAAATGGATTGCCATTACGTGTGGATACAATCGTTATCAGCACGCAGCACCACCCAGATACGACTTTGGAGGAATTACAGTCTGACATTAAGGAACAAGTTATCAAGGCTGTTATTCCACCTGAATTGCTAGACAATGAAACGAAATACTTTATTAACCCAACGGGACGCTTTGTCATTGGTGGACCTCAAGGAGATTCTGGTTTAACAGGTAGAAAAATTATTGTTGACACATATGGCGGTTATGCGCGTCATGGTGGAGGAGCATTTTCTGGGAAAGATCCAACAAAAGTAGATCGCTCGGCTAGCTATGCAGCACGTTACATTGCTAAAAATATTGTTGCAGCGAAATTAGCTGATAAATGTGAAGTCCAATTAGCCTATGCTATTGGTGTTGCTCAGCCTGTATCCATTGCAATTGATACCTTTGGTACTGGAAAAGTCTTAGAAAGCAAGTTGATAGAAGCCGTTCGTAAAAACTTTGATTTACGTCCAGCAGGGATTATTGAGATGCTTGATTTAAGAAGACCTATTTATCAACAAACTGCAGCTTATGGTCATTTTGGTCGAACAGACATTGAATTGCCATGGGAACAGTTAGATAAAATCGATGCATTAAAAGCAAGCGTTACGGAATAAGTAATAAAGAGGCGGTCTCTATCAGGCAAAAGGATAGAGGCTGTTTTTTGTAAAAAAATTAAGTTTATTAGAGCTTTAGAGAACGAAATTTTTTTCTACGTTGTTCTAAGTTTAATTTTTAAAAGAAAGAAGGGTAAAAATGGAGAAAAGTAAAAAACAAACAAATGTTGTGTTGGTAACAATTGCTATTTTTGTTGCGACCTTTATGACAGCTGTTGAAGGTACGATTGTCTCAACTGCGATGCCGACTATTATAGGAAGTCTTGAAGGCATGGCATTAATGAACTGGGTATTTTCAATTTATTTATTAACAAGTGCTATGATGACACCTGTTTATGGTAAATTATCAGATATGATTGGACGTAAGCCAATCTTTATTATTGGAGCAATTATCTTTATTATGGGTTCAGCGTTATGTGGACTTTCTCAAACTATGACGCAATTAATTATCTTTAGAGCAATTCAAGGAATTGGAGCAGGGGCGATTATGCCGGTTGCATTTACGATTATTGCGGATATCTACCCTTATGAAAAACGTGCTAAAGTTTTAGGAATGAACGGTGCAGCATGGGGAGTAGCAGGGATATTTGGTCCTTTATTAGGTGGTTTTATTGTAGATCACTTGAGCTGGCATTGGATTTTTTATATCAATGTTCCAGTAGGGTTATTAACCATTTTATTAGTGAGTTTATTTTTACATGAAGAATATCATTTTGAGAAAAAACCAATTGACTATTTTGGTTGTTTAACATTGATGGGAGCGTTATTGTTTTTACTTTATGGCTTCCAAATTTTAGGAGAAAATCCGAGTATTTCGCTTAAGCTAATGGGTGCTTTTCTAGTTTCAATTATCATGTTTGCTTTGTTTGTAGTTGCTGAAAAGCGTGCAGCAGATCCAATTATCCCATTAAGTTTGTTTAACAATCGAACTTTTGTCATTCAAAACGTGGTTGCAGCATTGGTGAGTGGTTTCTTAATCGCAGTTGATGTTTATATTCCAATGTGGATGCAAGGGATTTTAGGAATGAAAGCGGCGATGGGAGGATTTGCTATTACACCAATGTCTTTAACATGGGTAATGGGTTCTTTTATTGCGGGACGTGTTATTTTAAAATACCCTGTGAAATGGATATTAACAGGAAGTCTAATTATTGTCGCATTTAGTGGAGCCTTTATGTTGTTATTGCCAATTTCAGCACCCTTTGTTCTCTTCTTACTAGTGACAGCGATTATTGGGATTGGAATGGGAATTACCATTACCACCACTACGGTTACCGCCCAAAATGTAGTGCCTAAAAATCAAATTGGTGTAGCAACATCATCAAACACCTTGTTTAGAATTTTAGGGCAAACCATTATGATTTCAATTTATGGCATTATTTTAAATAGCAATATTGCCAAACATATTTCAGCTGAAACAGTGAGCGGTATTAATGAAAAAATGATGAATAAATTAATTAATCCATTAACAGCAGTTAGCTTAGATCCAAAAATCTTGCCTACTTTAAGAGAAATTTTATTTGATGGATTACAAGGAGTTTTCCTTGGAGCATTTATCGCAGTAATTTTAGCCTTTGTTATTAATCAATTTGATCACAAAAAAATGCCTAAAATTTAAAAAAAGCCGTTGTCTTCCTTTCAAAAGGGAGGCAACGACTTTTTTATTTTTTTTCAATTGCAATTACAAAAGGGGGATCATTTTTTTGATTAATAAATTCATAGCGTAAGACATTGCATTCCTCTTGTGGAAGTGTGGTGACATATTCTAAAACGGCTTCTTTTTCAGTTAGTCCACCATCGTGACCGTAATAGACAACAAGAATCAAACGACCTCCTTTGCGTAAATGAGGCAGCAATGACTGGATTGCTATTAAAGTTGTTTCACCCTTTGTAATGATTGATTTATCGCTTTGAGGCAAATAGCCTAAATTAAAGATTGCAGCACTGATTTCTTCGCTTTTAGGGAGAACATCAGCAACAGTTTCATGTCCTTGTTGAAATAATTGAACTTGCTGAGACAGACCTGTTAGCAGTAATTTTTGTTTGGTTGTTTCAATGGCTTGTTTTTGAATATCGAATCCGTAGACAACCCCTGAGTCTCCTACTAAGGTAGCAAGCAAAACAGTATCGCCGCCATTGCCAACCGTTGCATCCACCACCTTATCACCTGTTGTAACGACTTCCTTTAACAGTTGATGACTATAGTCCATTGCCCGTTTTAGCATGAGATCTCCTCCTTAGTTTCGACTATTTTTGGCTCCTTGGAAAGTATTTCGTTGCTTCATTTCATGATCGATTGCATTAAGAACTTCCCATTTTTTTAAACTCCACATTGGACCGATGATTGTGTCACGAGGTGCATCTCCTGTTAGGCGGTGAATAATGATTTCAGGAGGAATCATCTCTAATTGATCGCAAATTAGATTTACATAAGTGTTTTGATCCATTAATTCTAAACGGCCTTCATGATAGTCTCGAACCATTTTTGTGTTTTTCATTAAATGCAATAGATGAAGCTTAACTCCTTGAATATCGGAGTCAAGAATCATTCGGCGAGTACTTTCTAACATCATCTCGACGGATTCACCAGGCAACCCGTTAATTAAATGAGTACAGACATTAATATTATGTTTGCGTAGCTTTTCGACACCTGTCAAATAGGTTTGATAGTCATGTGCACGATTGATCAATTGACTCGTCTCTTCATGAATGGTTTGTAAACCAAGCTCTACCCATAAATAATAGCGTTGATTGAGTTCGGCTAGATAATCAACTACATCATCTGGCAAGCAATCTGGGCGTGTGGCAATCTGAATTCCAACGACGCCTTGTTCGTTGACGACTTGTTCAAATTTGTGACGCAGTTCTTCAACAGGGGCGTGAGTATTCGTGAAATTTTGAAAATAGGCAATGTATTTGGTTACGTTTGGCCATTTTTGATGCATCATTTGAACTTCTTTTTGAAATTGAATCGGTAGGGGATCGATACGATTACCTGCAAAATCGCCAGACCCAGAAACACTGCAAAAAGTACAACCACCATGTGCTACCGTGCCATCACGATTAGGGCAATCAAATCCACCGTCTAGTGGAACTTTAAAAACTTTTTCACCAAATTGTTGGCGTAAAGCGTAATTCCAAGTATGGTAACGCTTGTTTGGATCTTTCGTATATTGAAATGTAGTCATATTTTTCACCTCGTTTTTTAGTTTAACATGAATAGGCTAATATGTGGCTAAAATTACGATAAAATTTTTAAGGTTCATTTAAGGTTGACTAGGCATAATCTTCTTATGACAATCGAAATATAAAGAAGGTTGTACAACGTATAGACAAGGAGGCTTTTAAATGAATTTTATTAAACGTGCGTTATTAAGTACTAAAGCAAAGAAAGGCCGCTCATTTTTATTATTATTAGTGTTTTCTGTTATTTTGATTTTTGTGTTAGCAGGAATCACTATTCAAAGCGCTTCTAACAAGGCGACTGAAGAAGCTCGAAAATCAATGGGAGGATCGGTTACTTTAGCTGTTGATCGAGAAAAAACACTTCAAAAACCAAGTGAACGTACGGATTCAAGTAGTACGGAAGACGAGGGAGAGAAACGACCTGATCCTGGGTCATATCAATCGACACCTGTTGATTTAGAGGCAGCTAAAAAAATTGCAGCCCTAGATCATGTAGCTTCTTATAATTTTATTTCAACGACATCGGCTGGTGCGGAATCCTTTGATCCGATTACGTCAACAGACACAACGGATACATCAAGTGAAGAAAGCAGTAATCAAGGTGGACCTGGTGGGTCTGAAGAGGGCAGAAATCCATTTGGTAAAGGAAATGCGCAGGGTGATTTAAGTGTGATGGGTATTTTGTCGACTGAAACGTTAAGTGGCTTCACAGACGGCACGAATAAATTAGTAGAAGGAGAGGCCATCACAGAAAAAGATAAGGATCAAAATGTTGTCTTGTTAGAACAAAGTTTAGCTGAAGCCAATAGTTTATCTGTAGGCGATAAAGTGACCATTTCTAACCCTACGGATAGTACAAAAACTTATGAGTTAACGGTTCAAGGGATTTATACTACAACAGCTAGTGATGATGCGATGGCCTCTAACTTTAGTTTTCTAAATGCATCAAATCAATTATATGTTCCGTATACATTTGCCAATACGTTAAAAGGGGACACGTACGCGAATGCAGTTGACTCTGTTGTGTACCAATTAGATGACCCTGAAAATGTGGATGATTTTGTAAAAGCGGCTGAAAAAACAGGCTTAGATATGGACACGTATGCTTTGCAAACAGATACAGCTGTATATGAACAAATGATTCAACCAATTGAAAATGTATCAAGTTTTGCTAAAAAAATTGTCATTTTAGTTTCAGTTGCTGGGGTCATTATTTTAGCCTTAATTATTATGATGACGATTCGCGAACGTAAATATGAAATGGGGGTTCTTTTATCATTAGGTGAAAAACGTTGGAAATTAATGGCTCAATTTTTTATTGAGATATTGCTTATCTTTATACTTGCGATGGGAATTGCTGGTGTGAGTGGTAAGTATGTAGGAAATGTGGTTGGTCAACAACTGTTAGATCAACAAACAACGGCAAGTAGTGAAACGACTGCAACGGAATCAAATGGAAAAGGCCCAGGAAATGATGCTGGTGGTGGTCCTGGTGGCGGAGGCTTTGGACAATCTGTTCGCAATTTTGGAGCAAGTAGTTCAGCGGAACAAAAACAAATTGATGAATTGGATGTCTTTGTATCGACGAGTGACTTAGTGAAATTAGGCGGTATTGGTTTGGGTATCTGCTTCTTATCTGTATTACTTGCTTCAGCAGGTGTGATTCGTTTACAACCTAAGAAAATTTTAACGATGTAATTGTAATAAAAATAAGAGAAAAGAGGGATTTGATGATTACAGCTAAAAATATTGGCTACTGGTATGATAAGGGAGCTACACCGTTATATCAACATGTTAATTTGACATTCGATCAAGGCGTCCTTTATAGTATTTTAGGGAGTAGTGGTTCAGGAAAAACAACTTTTTTATCGTTGATATCTGGCTTAGATAAACCCAAAGAAGGCGAAATTCTCTATGAAGGAAAGGCCATCAATAAAATGGGATTAACCAATTTCCGCAATCAAAAAGTATCGATTGTTTTTCAAGCCTATAATTTATTGCCTTATATGACAGCACTAGAAAATATAGTGACAGCAATGGAAATTACAAAATCTAAGGAAGGTAATAAGAAAAATTATGCATTGGAAATGCTGAAAAGAGTGGGAATTGATGAAGCATTAGCGAAAAAAAATGTGATGCATTTATCAGGGGGGCAACAGCAACGGATTGCGATTGTGCGGGCGATGTGTTGTGACACAAAATTTATTGTAGCGGATGAACCAACTGGAAACTTAGATGAAGAAACATCAAGAGACATTATCCGATTGTTTCAAGAGTTAGCCCACAAAGAAAATAAATGCATTATATTGGTCACTCATGAGCAAGAAGTTGCAAAGGAAAGTGATGTTTGCATTCAATTAAAAAACAAACAATTTAGCATTATTTAATTGTGGAAGCAAAAGGACAGTTTGTCTGTTCTTTTGCTTTTTTTATACATAGAAGTAAAGTAAGTTTAATTTTATTTTTCTTATCCAATTCTCATTTAACCGAAATAAAGATAGTGTAAACTAAATAGGTCTATCTGGCAACAAAGCTAGGGAGTTTAAGGAAGAAGGAGTGAATGGAATGACTTTTAAGTCAAAGCTACCAAAAGATTTATGGATTGTAGCGGTAGGAATGGTTTTATTGTACACGGGCTTGTCTTTTATTTGGCCCTTTAATATGATTTACATGACACAAAATTTGGGTATGTCTGATACAGCAGCTGGTCAAGTATTGTTGGTGAATTCGGGAATTGGTATTATTGGAAGTATTATTGGAGGAATCATTTTTGATCGCCTATCAGGTTATATTTCACTAGCAATTGGAACGGGGATTTTAGTAATCACAACAGGTTCTTTGTTTTTATTCCATGGTTCGCCTGCTTTTATTTATAATATATGGGCTATTAGTATTGCGATGGGAATGGTTTTTGCAGGTCTTTATACAGCGGCTGGCTTAACTCATCCTACTGGAGGACGTACAGGTTTTAATACGATTTATGTGGCTCAAAATGTTGGAGTTGCTGTTGGACCCTTTTTTGCTGGAATATTAGCAAAAAAGGGATTGGAAAATGTATACACAGGTTCCTTTGTTTTTGCAATTATTTACGCATTATTTTTTGTTTGCTATTTTAGAAAAATTGATTGGAAATCAGAAAAGGTTATAGGGGAAACGAAACACCACACTGTAGATGGAAAACGTGAAAAAGCGACTAAAATTGGCTTATTGTCCTTTTCATTGCTACTGGCAACTTATCTTTTTTGTCAGTTGCCTCATGTGCAGTGGCAGTCAAATTTATCGACATATATGACGCATGTAAAAGGCGTAAGCAATGCTCAGTATGGGAATTTATGGAGTATCAATGGTTCTTTAATTTTATTAGGGCAAGTGGTCATTATTCCTTTAGTTGCCAAATTTAAAGAAAAATTAAGTCTGCAAATTTATATTGGAATTGGCTTATTTGCATGTTCATTCTTATTTGCAATGAATGCGACGGACTATTCAGGCTTCTTACTTGGAATGATTTTACTAACATTTGGTGAAATGTTTGCCTGGCCTGCTATTCCAACAATTGCGTACCAATTAGCACCAGCTGGTCAAGCAGGACTTTACCAAGGCTTAGTCAATGGAACAGCAACTGCTGCCAGAATGTTAGCTCCTATTTTAGGGGCAATTGTTGTCACGTCTTTTGGCGGAATAACAAGTTTGTTTATTTGTATTTTTGTACTATTGGTATTGGCTGTAGTCAGTTTAGTTTTTCAACAACGAACACAAAAATGTGTCAAATAAAAAAATCTCCCGAGGGAGATTTTTTTATTTGAGTTTCAATTTGGTTGTGACATAGTTTATCCATTTATCGAAATAGGCAATAGCAAAGGCTATCCAAGCAAATCCTAGTGCAAATCCACCAAGTACATCAGAAGGAAAATGAACGCCAACATAGATACGACTAATGCCAACTGAAAGAATCAGGAAAGCTGCTATTAGAGCAATTATCCATTTAATACTCGTTCGTCGAATACTGATGATTAAAAGAAATGCGATACTTGAAAATAAAATCATTGAACCCATCGAATGGCCACTTGGAAAACTAAAACCGCCTTGTTCAACTAAATGTTTAATGGTTGGGCGAGGGCGTCTAAAAATTTGTTTAACGGTGAAATTTAAGAGACCAGATCCAATTGCTAAATTTAACACCAGCCAACTAGGATAAGAAATGCTTTTCTTGTAGATTGCCCATCCAATAATAAAAATAAGCGCAACCCCAATGATAGAGGTTGTATTTCCAAGTGTAGTGATTGAAATAAAATAAGCGGATTTGCTATTTGTAATCGGATCACGGATAAGCTGTGTAATGCTTTGATCAAATTGATGTAACCAAGGAGCATTTGTTGCGACTCCAATAGCCATACTTAAAAAGATAGCAAAGGACAGGAGGCTTAAGGAAAGCCAAATAGTTGTGTTCGATTGTTTGTTTGTAGTCATAAAAAACTCCTTATGTTTAAAAATTAAAAAAGAACTCTTTAAAAAGAGTTCTTCTTTAGTTTAACGGAAAAGTGGTCAATTGTCTAAAAATCTTTGTCTGAGTCCATCATATGATCCATATCCATATCATCCATATGGTTTGAATCGTGCATGTCATTCATTGTTGAATCATCAGAATCCTGTTCTTGTTCTACTTGAATATTCCCAGCATTTGTTTTCAATTTAATTTGATTTTTACCTTCTCCAAAACGAGCGTTGGGTTCATTTTTTCCAAAAATTGTTAAATCTCCTAAATCAAGGTAGCTCTGAATGACGGCATCTGTAGGAAGTGTTGCTGTTTCGATGGAAATGTCCCCAAAATTTGTTTGGAAATCAAGGGCTTGATCGATTTTTTTATTTGATAAATCAATGCCACCAGCATTTGTTTTAGCGCTGATTTTACCCGTTACTTGATTTAGGGAAACATCTCCAGCAGAAGCGTCGACTGTTGTTGTTTTTCCAATCAGGCGAGAAAGGGAAATTTCTCCTGCATTGGTTTTGATGTTAGTATCTTCAATAACAGAATTCGCAAGGGAAATAGTCCCAAAATTATTTACTGCATTTAGCGTTTTTGTTTTTAAGTTAGTCAAGTTGATATCCCCAGCGTTGCTCTTAACCGATAAGGAATCGCCGTTGAATGATTCAGTTGAAATAGTGCCAAATTTAGTATTGATTTCAGTATTTTTTATATTTTTTGGTAAATAAACGGTTGCGTTTTTAGTATCAAAATCAAAGAATAAACGTACTTTTTGACGATTGATTGAAGGTTCTTTTAAATCAATTTTTAATTCATTGTTACTTTCGGTCGTTTTGATTTCAAATTTATTTGCAACCGGACTTTTTCCATTGATTTCAACGTGAACCTGTTGATCAGTAGATTCTAAGACTTGAATATTTAAGCTATCGCCTGAAACAATCACCGTTTTATTTTCATTAACTGGGATGTCTTTTTTTAGATTTAGCGTTGAAAGTTTTTGCGCTTTAGGATAGGTGATCGTACTTGCAAATCCACCTACAACAATTAAGCTGATTCCTGTAAAGACTAATGTTTTAATTAATTTAGTTTTCATGATTTGTACCTCCAAAAACAACATAAATGTTCCAAAGAACATATCGTTTCATCAATTTAGCAAATAAGAGGGTTAGGGGATAACTCAGTGCAATTAATAGCAATCCGACACCACAAAAAACAATTGTAAGGGCGAATTGAAAAAGTGCAATAGTTGAAAAAGCTGTAATTAACATATAAATACCCGCTAGAGGCAATAAACTAAATGTGATGGCTACAAGCCAGCCAGAAAAAAGAATACCTAGAACTGTAAGGACGGGAGCTAATACAAAAATGAGATTAAAGAAAAGTAAGCCAGTTCCTTTTATGAGGCGTTTGAAAAGACCATCGTGATTTTCCTTTGGTAAATAGTGATTTTCTTGATAAATTGGGTTTGCTTCAAAGGCAACCCAATCACCTTGGCTAAATTCAGGGCCTTTTGCTTTAGGTTCTACACCATACATAGCCAAAATTTCTTTGGCAATTTGTTTAGGATTTCCTAGTTCTTTAGCAATTTGTTCTTCTGATTTTCCTTGAGCTAAGCCGTTTTCAAAGTGTTCAACGTAGTCGCTCATTACGTCTTGACGGTCGTTTTCTGATAAGTCACGTAGACTTAGTTTTAATTCAATCATAAAATGTTCTTTATTCATGGTTCAAGTCATCTCCTAATTCAATAATAGTTTCAACACTATCTGCAAAGTGCTGCCAATCAATTAACTGTTTTTCTAGATAAGTAATGCCTAAATCAGTGAGATGGTAGTATTTCCGACTAGGACCTTCATTAGATTCTTGAAGATAAGTCGTGCACATACCATCGGTTGTCAATTTTCGTAATAAGGGGTAGATCGTCCCTTCAGATATTTCAATATGTTGAGAAATCGTTTCGACTAGTTCGTATCCGTAACAATCTTTCTTTTTCAATAGAACAAGTACACATAAACCTAAAACTCCTTTTTTAAATTGAGTGTTCATTTTTTCACCTGCCAACCATCGTAATTTCTAAATTAACTATAACGGCTACTACTATCTATTACAAGGTAGTAAGCTAAAAACAAGACTAAAGTATGAGGTGGAGTTGGACTTGAAATGTAGAAGCATCTCCAACTTAGAAACCGATTTCAAATAAATCATGAAAAAGACAAACTTTCTTATCAATTACTTAATAACTGTTTGGTAAAGTAAGGATAGATAAGGAAAGGGCGTGTAAATATGTTACTTGATGATAGCAATTTAATCAATGAAATTGGTTGTGCACAAATTAAAGAAGTGGCATTTCCAACTATTACAATTGAAACTGAAGATGGACAATTACTTAAAATAAATGTAACGAAAAAACAAAAAAGAGATCCTATTTTTTGGAAATCAATTAAAGATATTTGGCAAGCAGGAATTTGGATTCCTTTTAATAAGAAACTTTCACACTTACTTGATAATGATTGGTTAGTTGAACCAGCAATGGCTTAAATACTTAATAAATAAAAAAGCTCCTCATTTTAATGAGGAGCTTTTTTATTGTGTTTTATTAAAAGGAATGTTACGAAACGATGTCGTTTATTAAGAATTTAAAGAATTGACGTTATTTCTTTAAAAAAATTTAAAAGAACGATATAATGTACAGAGTACTTATTGAATTTATAAAAATAATCCATGTCTAATTAAAAAAGAAAAGTTAGAAACATACATCAAGCAAGAAAAAAGGGAGGTTGTTTACTTTGGAAACAACAAGAAAAGAGCGTATTTCAGGCGAGAAAAGTATCAAAAAACAAGAGCAATTTAAAGAGAACAGCGTAGTCGTAAAAAAAGGGATGGCTTTTGTTAGTACTACTTTAGTTATGGGTACGTTAGCTTTACCGACTTTTTCAGCAGTTGCAAGTGCAAATGAATTGGCAGGAAACAGTCAAAAAACAATCGAAAGCAACTTAAATAACGGTACAGATTCTGTTACGGAAGTTCAAGCGCCAGCTGTAGAGTCAACAAATACAGATACTTCTTCAGTAGATACAGCCAATTCAGATTCAGCAACAAGTAGCGATTCTTCTGAAGGTACTTCGACTGAAACCCCCGATTCTTCTCAAGTAACAGATTCTTCAGCAACACCTGATGCTAGTGAAGAACCAATTTCAAAAGAGGAAGTAAAAGAAGCCGATATTACGGAAGTTCAAGCGCCAGTTGCAAACTACGCGGCGGCAGAAACAATGATGATGGCTCGCAGTATGGCTCCACAATCATTTATCGCTTCAATTGCAGCTTCAGCAACTCAAATTGCAAATGAAAATGATTTATACGCATCTGTTATGATTGCACAAGCTATTTTAGAAAGTGCTTGGGGTGGAAGTGCACTAGCTTCAGCACCAAACTATAACTTATTTGGTATCAAAGGGAATTATAATGGTCAATCAGTAGCAATGAAAACATTGGAAGACGATGGTCATGGCAATTACTATGAAATTATCGATTATTTTAGAAAATACCCATCTTACCACCAATCTTTACAAGATTATGCACAAGTAATTAAAGGTGGACCAAGCTGGAATCATAATTATTACTCTGGTGCTTGGAAGAGCAACACTTCTTCTTACCGTGATGCAACAGCTTGGTTACAAGGACGTTATGCAACAGATACATCTTACGCTTCAAAATTGAATCGTGTTATTGAATCAAATAATCTAACTCAATACGATACAGGCAGTACGGGAGGCGGAACAACAAACCCTGGAACTGGTGGCAACGAAAATACAGGCGGAAATGGCAATACGGGTGGTAATACAGGCGGTTCAAATGAAAATACTCAAACGTATGTCGTTAAGTCAGGGGATACGTTATGGGGAATTGCCAATCAATTTGGGTTAACTGTAGCGAATTTAAAAGCAATGAATAATTTAAGTTCGGACACTATTTTTGTTGGACAACAATTAAAAGTCAAAGGTGGTTCAACAACTACTCCAGTGCCAGATCCAACACCAACACCAGACCCAACGCCAGATCCTGGCAATAGCTCAGTCTATACAGTAAAATCAGGTGATTCATTATGGGGAATTGCCAATAAAAATGGTGTATCGGTAGCAAACTTAAAAGCATGGAACAATTTATCTAGTGATATGATTTTTGTAGGACAAAAATTAACCATTAAAGGTGGTACAGTAACTCCGCCAACAACACCTCCAACCGGAAATACCGGTAATAATAATGGCAATACAGGTTCAACAACTGGAACGTATACAGTAGTAAGTGGCGATTCACTATGGGCAATTGCGAATAAAAATGGCGTATCTGTAGCGAATTTAAAAGCGTGGAATAACTTAACAACCGATACGATTTTTGTTGGACAAAAATTAATTATTAAAGGTGGCACAACCACTGCACCAACAAATCCAACAACACCGCCAGCAGGGAACAATAATAATGGTTCAACAACAACAGGAACGTATACAGTAGTAAGTGGCGATTCACTATGGGCAATTGCGAATAAAAATGGCGTATCTGTAGCGAATTTAAA
>NZ_JBWKTN010000009.1:0-1348 GCF_059420345.1 Carnobacterium sp. GW821-FHT04C06 | reverse complement strand
AGCGTGGAATAACTTAACAACCGATACGATTTTTGTTGGACAAAAATTAATTATTAAAGGTGGCACAACCACTGCACCAACAAATCCAACAACACCGCCAGCAGGGAACTCGAATAGTGGCTCAACAACAAGTGGAACGTATACAGTAGTAAGTGGCGATTCATTATGGGCAATTGCGAATAAAAACGGCGTATCCGTGGCAAACTTAAAAGCGTGGAATAAGTTAACAACTGATACGATTTTTGTTGGTCAAAAACTAACAATCAAAGGCGGTACAACAAATAATTCAAGTCAACCATCGACAAATAACAATCAATCTAAAACGTATAAAGTAGTAAGTGGCGATTCGTTATGGGCGATTGCCAATAAAAATGGTGTATCCGTAGCAAATTTAAAAGCGTGGAATAACTTAACAAGTGATACAATTTTTGTAGGACAAACGTTAAAAATGAACTAAAAAAATTGAAACAGCATCCTAATCATTAGGGTGCTGTTTTTTTTGATAAAATAACAAATTTATTGTTGACAGCGTTTTCTGTTTCTGATAAGATGACTGTAGTTAATAAATGAAAACGATTTCTTGTGACTATTTAATTAGGCAAGGAAAAAGAGATGAGCACTCAAGTTCATTCCTTTTTCCTTGCCTAATTTTTTTGTTCAATTGAACTAAAAAGGGGGAACGGCAAGTAAGTGAAACGCTGTAGTTAAAAATAAATGTTCTGGAGGAATTAGGATGAAGAAAGAAAACTTAGGAAAACGATATGGCATCGGATTTTCTTATATAGCAATGGCTCTTATATTATTTGTTTTATTTTGGGGATTGAGTTTTACTGGAATCGGAGCTTTTACTGGAATTTATGGTGCGTTTAAGATGATTTTCCCACTAGTAGTTGCGATATCGATTGCAGCTGGGATTGGCTTTGATCATAGTGGAGCTTCTGCTTTGGCTGGAGCAGTAGGATATTTGGTTTTTGGAGCATCATTTTCTGTTTTAATTGATCCTAAAATTCCTTTTTTAGTAACAACTCCAATTAAATTATTTGGTTCAATGGGTTCAGATCAATTCTTCTTTATTCTTTGTGGGTTAATGATGGGAATTGTAGCAGGTGCTTTGTACAATAAATTTTACAATATTAAATTGCCAGAATGGTTAGCCTTTTTTGGCGGACGTCGTTTCGTTCCCATTATTACAAGTATTGTTGCTTTATTTATCGGCTCATTTATTGCCAATGTCATTATTCCGCATTTATAAGAATTAGGGGAGGAAAACGATCATGTTAAATCAAATGCAAAAAATTGGGAAAGCGTTAATGCTTCCAATCGCAGTATTACCTGCTGCTGGGTTGTT
>NZ_JBWKTN010000008.1:0-79206 GCF_059420345.1 Carnobacterium sp. GW821-FHT04C06 | reverse complement strand
GTGATTCATCAAGGCTTACAGAATCTCAAAAATTTATTTTTGTAGAGTCTGTTACTTGTATAGCCTTGTGAATGGCGGGGATTCATGGTATAAGGGCAGCGCCCGTCCTTGTCAAACAAAAAATAAATGGCTTTTGAAAAAGCATGAGGACTACGGACGAATAATCCAGCTGAAAACGGCAAAGCCGTTCTTCAGCCTTTACTAAGGAGTTTTAGTTGGCTAGAAAAGGATTAAGGGAACCGAACAGTGAGGTTGGCGACGTCGAAGATGGTACGAGCAAACAGAACGATCCTTTTTTAGACAATTAAGACTCAACATGTGCAGCTTGCTGGACATGTTTTCCATCTTCATTAGCTCTTTTATTCAAATAAAAAAAGCCCTAACTATCTATAAAGATTGTTAGGGCTATCTCTTTTAAATTTTTTTAAGCTGTAATAAGACATGTAGCCATGTCTGCAGTACCTGGTGATAGATTGGATTTTTTACATATTAAGATTTAAAACCTTTTTTAGTTAC
Organism: Carnobacterium sp. GW821-FHT04C06; assembly: GCF_059420345.1. Classification (NCBI taxonomy): domain Bacteria; kingdom Bacillati; phylum Bacillota; class Bacilli; order Lactobacillales; family Carnobacteriaceae; genus Carnobacterium; species Carnobacterium sp. GW821-FHT04C06. The sequence goes on along the minus strand of NZ_JBWKTN010000008.1, from coordinate 78,690 downwards.
ATACCCTTTTTTTGACCATATTTTTAATTCTTTAATTTTAGCTTGTTTTTCAACTTCCTTAAATTCTTTCAAATGTGTTGTATTAGGCTTGTAAACAAACGCTACTCGTGCTAAACCATTTTCAAGTAGTTTACTTTGCAATAGCTTATTATCAACGTATACATAACATAATGCACGATTGTAACGATCTGTTCGATCTCCTTTATCAAATTCTACATCAATATTCTTTGCATTTACCAGGAGTTTTTCTGTAAAATCGCTAGCCTCTAAAGCGAATGGTTGAACAGCGGTTCCTTGTTTAACAGATTCAGGAGTATCAACTAGTAAAAGCCTTACTTTAATTTCTTTTTTATTAAGTAAAACTCTGAAGGTATCCCCATCAATCTTTTTCTTAAACGTAACTGGAATTTTTTTATTTTTTGGAAGTACACTAAAATTCTTTCCATTAAATTTTTGAATATTACTAAAGTCAGTTGATTGTCTTTCTTTAGCTTCAACGTTTACTAAAGGAAATGTAAAACTTACAACGAATATAATAGTTGAGAGTAAATATATAACTCTTAGATAGATTGTTTTTTTAGTTAACGTGCTAAATTTCATAATAATCACTCCTTTTTATTATTCTCATTTTTAAATAAACATCAAGGTTAGTGCCGTAATATTGTAAATAATATGGGCTAATATTGGTACTTTTAAATCGTTTGTTTTTAAATAAAGAATAGAGTAAATCACACTATTTATAAAATAAGGAAATAAGAAAATATCTAAATGTAGTATTGAAAACAGAAAAGAACTGAAAAGCACACTCCATATCGTACCCATTCGGATTATCAATTTTTTTAATACTATTTTTCTAAATAGTATTTCTTCTAATATTGGACCTATTACCAGCGGAACTAGGCTCCATAATGGGATTTTGACGATTCGATTTGTTGTTTCTTGTATGTTCGGATCTTGTGAACCAATAACACTTCTTAGTATGCTGAAAAAAATTGCTACTAGGTACAAGAAAGCAACACCAATAACAATGTATTTAATTTTTTTCTTCCAATTTATTGGTACTGCTCCTTTAATTGAATAGTTGTTTAATCTCTGAAGGTACATCGTTATCGGTGTACACTTTTGATAACTCTCCTTGAACAGCATAGCGTGTTTTTCCTCCTTCCGCACAAGTAATTAGTGTAATTAAGTTCTTATCTGCAACATCATTAATGACGTAACCGTCATTTGGACCTACAATTTTGTTTGAAGTAATCTTGTATTCATAGATTTTTTCGTAATCTGTAACAAAAATAAGTTGATCTTTAGCTGCATCTTCTAACGGGCCAAAAAGTAAGTTTTTATTGTTCATATGGTGACCCGCAAGAGCGTAATTTCCTACGCCCATTTGTTGTCCATTTTTCATTGTCCCAGCACCAACAGCTAGATTGGTATTTGCAATTCCTACTAAAATTGGCAATTTAATTCCTAAATTTGGTAATACGATTTTCCCTACTCCAAAATCTCTTACAATACGTTCGGCATTACGATTACCTTCTAAAACATCGGCCATCGTCAACTCTGTAACTTGACTAGGATCATAATTTGGTGCGGTTTCAGTTGAAACAGAAGGTGATTCTTTTGCTGCTTGTTCATCTTGTTTATCTTCAGTCTTTGATTGAGTTTTTCCTTGATTTGATTTAACTGTTTTTGCAGTTTGTTTAATAGAGACTACTTTTTCTCCAGTATTTTTTACAAGATGATTTTTATACGGTTGATATGCTGCGAATACTACTCCTGTTCCAATCACTACAAGAAAAAGACCTGGAATCAATTTATCCAGGACCTTTTGCTTCTTTGTTTTTTTCTTCGTCTTCTTTATTCTCAATTAGCTCACACCTTCCGTGTAAATTTTTTGGGATAAGGCTTTTTACTTATTGATTTCGGTTTATTTTCGAATTCAAAACCTGTTGTTCCATCTTCTTTCAAGATTACTTTTGCATCAAAAGTGTTCTTTTTCCCTTTAAAACCTTTGATTAATTTAGTTTTTTTATTTTGAATCAACTCTTTTGCTTGCGATGTAGACAGTGTTTTTCCAGCAATCGTTTTCCATAAAACAAAGTCACACGCTTCATTTGTGCAGCTGAATAATTTTTTCTTGTCTGTGATAATTCCAATTTTACATTTTGGACAATCTCCAATTTTTGAAGCCTCAATGATTTTATTTACTTCACCCTTATCAAACGAATTTTCATTTAAATCAGTTAGTGTAGAATGAACGAATTTTTCGATATTCTTGATAAAAGTTTGTTGACTTCCTTTTCCTGATCCTATTAGTTTTAAATATTCTTCCCATTTGGCAGTCATTTCAGGTTTTCCTATTAAAAGTTCTTTCGTCATTGAATAGATCAATTTTCCTTTCTCAGTCGGAAAAAGTTGCGTATTTTTTACTGACATAAAACCTCGGTCAATTAAAACTTTGATAATGCTTGCTCTTGTTGCTGGGCGGCCAATATCTAATTTTTCCATTAGTCCCCCTTCTGCACCTAATGTGGCTTCCGTTAAACGTGCGGGAGGCTTCGTTTCCCCTTCATCAATCGAAACGACCAGTGAAATAATTTCTCCTTCAGTTAAAGGTGGAAGAATAGCTTCTTCCTTTTCTGTTTCTTTCTGAAGGCTTTTCCATCCTTTTTGAATGATAACCTTCCCTGAAGTCTTAAATTCAATATCATTATGATCAATGACTGCTGTTGTCACTTCATATTCATAGTCAGCTGCAAAAATTTGTAGCGTATGATTGACTACGGCTAAATAAATATTTTGTTCTTCCTCAGTCAGCGTTTCTATTTTTGGTACATGAGTTGTTGGAATAATGGCATAATGTTCTACTACTTTTTCATTATCTACATGTAGTTTTCGTGGAGCTGTGTAGGCTGCTTCGAAACGATTGTCTACTACATCTTGATAAAGTTCTAAATTTTCTAGTAAATAATCAAATTCACTGGTCGTAATGTGATTGCATTCAGTTCGTGGATAACTTAGATAGCCTTTTGTGTAAAGACTTTGAACCGTTGCTAACGTATCGTCCAATCCATACTTCCATTTGTTATTTCCTATTTTTTGAATCCCACCTAAGTTTAATAATTTTGGTGCTGCTTTTACGCTTTTTTTCTTTTCTATTTTTGTAATAGTGGTTTCTAAAGGCTGATTAAAATTATTTTCTTCAAATATTTTTTGAATTTCAGTACGATCCATGTACTTTATTTTTGTTGTAAAGGTTAAATCAATTTGATTTTTCGTTGCCTTGCCTTTGAATTTGTAAAATGTTTCAGGTTTAAACTGATTGATTTCTAAATCATTTAATACAACTAAGCTGTTGCAAGGGGTTTGTACTCTTCCGATGGAATAGACTCCTTCTAATCCACTATTTTGTGCGATAATGGTAAAATAGCGAGTAAAATTCATTCCTACCAACCAATCACTTATTTGACGAGTTTGAGCTTCAATGTAAAAATCATACGTTTCGCTGCTATCGCGTAAATTTTTAAAGGCCGTCACCAAATCTTTTGCGACCATTGAATTGGCCCATAATCGTTTCTTTGGTTTTCGTTGAACTTTTTCACCACATTTATTTATAATGCTGTAGGCAATATTTTCTCCTTCTCTATCAGCATCCGTTGCTATTATAATGTTATCTGTTTCCTCCAGTAATTTTTTGACAGCACGAAATTGGGCCTTCGTTGAATCAACGATTTCATACTGATAGTGATTTGGTAAAAATGGAAGATCTGCAATCGTCCACTTTTTATATTTTTCATCATATCTCTCCATAGGTGCCATAGAAATTAAATGGCCAATTCCCCAGGTAACGATTACCTCTCCTGGTAAAATGGATGTATCGACCTCTACATGCGTTTTATAAGATTTCACCGTACCTAACGCTTCTGCATAGGCTTTTCCTTGCGCTGGCTTTTCAGCTAATATCACCGTTTTCATTCTGATTCCTTCTTCCTTTTATCATTTAAAAAGAGTTGCCTACGTGACAACTCTTTAATACGTTTTATATTTCTAATTCATGTCCACTTGTTTGTTTAGAAATCCCCTTAAAACGGTCTTGCTTTTTTTCCATTTGGTACACTCTTTCATTTCCCCAATCCCATTTGTCTATTCCCTCTAGTTGCTTTTCTTCAGGAATTTTTGGAAATTCAGACGTCACTGGAATGATCTCCCCATCGTTATTCTTGAATTGCATACTTGAAAATTGTTTCATAAATTCATGTCCCGCTTTGTCATTGTCTACACAAAGAGAAATACTTTTTGGCGCATCTCCTAATTTTTCCATTGAGTCATTAATAGAAGTCACAACCGTTGAAGTTTTTAATCCCTCCATTGCGACCAACCGAGTATCGTGTAGATCCGCTTTATGGATCGAAGCGTAGCTCAATAAATCAATAGAAGACTCGAATATCTTTAGATTTTCAGGTTTTCCTATCGTGAAATTAAATCCTTGACCATTTTCTGAACTTTCTTGAACATGTTTCCATGATCCCCGTTTGTATCGATCGCTCTTCACAATCCCTTGTTCACTGGCACCGATTATATCCCCGTCCTTACACCATTTGAACACGACATTGTTTCTCTCATCTTGAACCATTATTCCTTTATTATTCAATGACGTTACGATTCCTGTGTCAATTTTTCGTTCATTAATGAGATAGCGTTTCGCTTCGTTGAATGGCACTTCCTTCGTTTTGTATTGATAAGGTTCGCTCTTAAATTCAACATCTTGAATTTTTTCATAATCTCCACCATTTAACGCCCGCACTGAGTCTTGGAATCCTTTAATACCAACAATCTTTTGTGCAAATAAAATACTATCTCCATGCACATTCGCACCGTTCCAATGGAAAGAATTATTTCGACGGTCAATAACACAGCTATCGTGTTCAGTTAAACGATAGTAATTATTTCCATCTTGTTCTAGTGAAACACCATTAGATAAAGCAAAATCCAAGATATCAACTGATTTCGCCAATTGAACTTCTTCTTGGCTAACATAGTTACGTTGTTTAATCGCTTTATTTAAATTTTCAGTAAAATCTTCAGATTCTAAATTAGTATTATTATCCATTTCCTTTTGCTTTTGAATTTCTCCAGGTTCTTTTATATTATTTGTAGCTTGGTCAATTTCTTTTTTTACAAGTTGAACTACTTCAGGTATCGAATGATCTGTATCCACGAATAAATTTAATTTCCATTCTTCATTTTCTAAGACTTCTGTAAAAACTAAATCTGATTTTGTTGGTTGATCAAATGGGGACGTACTAAACCTTTTGTCTCCAATAGTTAGTTGGTGAATGTTGCTATCTTTCGAGTACACAGCAAACTCAGGATGTTCTTTAGCTGTAGTTTCAAAGATTTCCTTCACTTCTTTTTTATAGGTGGATTCAGGATACTCCATTACTTCAGACTCAGATTTAGTAGATTGCTCTTTCATACGTTCAATTTCTTTGGCTTCTTTGGCACTATCATTAAATAAAACAGCTTTCCTATCTATCATTTCAGTTTTTATTGCACGTTCTATTCTTGTTTCAATCTCTTCAGGAGTGCCATTGAAATTATTAGAAATACTATTCAGCCATTCTCCCTCTTTCAGATATTGTTCTTTTATTTCGTCATAGGGGTACTGTGGCTCAGTAGGTATCCGAACAAAACGGCGATCATCCATCGTCAAGGTATCTCGTTGAAGTCCACTACCTGGATAAGCAGTATCCTCTTCTTTAGAATACTGAACCACTTTGGGATAAGCCTCTTCAAGTTTTTTAAAGACTTCATCAATTGGCTTATTGTACGTTTTCTCACCTCGCTCATTGTTTAACTCAGAACTTTCACGTTCTATAATTTTCTGATTAGGAGAGTAAATAACAATTTCAGTATTCGTTTCTTTAAAAACATTTTCAATATACTGAACATTTTTATCCCAATCTAGTTTATCTAATCCTGATCCAATTCTTGGCATAGATAATTTAGTTTCCTCGTGCTTAGTCATCTCTTCTTTTAAGTGATCAATTGCCTTTTCAAAATTTTCTCGTGTAGGTTTATCGTAATAATGTTCTTTAGTGACTAAATTGTAGATGACTTGATTTCCCTCTACATATCTATACGCTTTACCAATTTCTAACTCTTGTGATTGTAAAAAAGGTTTCATGTTTGGATATTTTTGATCAAAGGTTTTAGCAATTCCTTTACCCATTACACTATCCTTAGAAATGGAATGCAACATTACCGAACTATCTTCTTTCAAAAAGAGATCCTGGTTTTTTTCAGATAAAGAAAAATTCTGATTTTCTTTTAATTGTTGCATTTCGAATTCTCTTGAATCTATATCAATATTTTCATTTTTATTCAGTCTTTCTAGTTTTTCCTCTATTTCTTTTTCAAGACTTTCTATTGCAATTATTCTTTCCTCCGCAATTGAACTTTCTATTGTTTCAATAAATCCTCTAGAAATCGAATGAATTTCTTCCAAACTCTTCACTTTGTCTTCTACTAATTGTCCATTTTTTGACCAATCCGCAATATAAGGAACAGCTTCTTCGGTAGTATCCATTCCAAAATGTTTACTCACTACGTGAGAAATCATTTCAGCTTGAAACTCTTGTTCCGCTGTTGACAGCTCCGTACTTGAATGTGCTTTGGCATGGGCCAACTCGTGGATTAAAGTTCCGACGTTTTCCGTTTCCGTATTTCGTGTGTTCATTATGATTTCTGATTTTACAGTTGTTCCATCTATCGCTTTTTTTTGGAAATATGCCCCTTTGATATTACCCAACTCTGTACCAGCTTGATCCATGTTTCGAATAGGCACTCCCAACTCGTGACCTATTTTATTTAATCCAGCATCCATTCCTTTTAGTAAATGCGGATCATCCATGTCATGATTAAATTGTTTATTTGGGAATATTTTTGGTAAGTCTTCAGGATTTGCATTGGTTTGACTAATATCAAAAACCGTCCCTAGTTTATAACGTTGAACCTTGTTTACTTTAAGTTGATTTGTTTTAATTTTCTCTTTTTCTTCAGTAGTTGCTTGGGTTAAATATTTTGTTGTTCCATCCTCAGCCTGAAAAAGCTCAACTGGAGTAGGCACAAATATCTTAATTCCTTTTTCACCTCTGTTGACAGAAAAACCAGCATCTTTAAATTTTTTAAAGCTGCCCACTCCTAAAGCTCCTGGAAATTGTGTTTGAATTAAACTCATATTTTTTGGAGAGTAATTGTGAAAACGACTCATAAAATCCATGTATTCCAAAATATCTTTTTCTGAAGTTGTGTAGCTTTGAATTTTTTCTAATGTGCTACTTGTTAAATCTTTGATTTCTTTATCTAGCTCTTCTTTTGATTTTCGCACGTAGTTTTTTTTCTTTGTTACGCTTTTGACACCACTCATCCTAATTGACCTCCTTCTTTATCAAAATTAATATAAATATCTTCTGATTCAGGAGTATCTTCCGCAAGCTTACTTAGACTTAAAATCATTTCTTCCTCAGGATAAACTTTTACTTCTGATTGATTAAACACATTCTGTAGTAGAATGGATCCTTCATTCACATCTATTTCTTTCACTAAATACGGTTCCATTTAAGTTCCTCTTTTCTATCATCTTTTAATTATGATTATTTCCTTTTGTTCGTCTTATCTTGGTGGACTTTTATTCTTTTCCATTTTTTCAACTCCTAGCGGTCATAAGCTTGTTGTTTCTTCGCTTGTTCAACTTTTCGTTGTGTTTGTGCAAATGCACGTTCATTTTTATAATCTTCATATTCATTGTTAACCGCCTGTTTCAAATTATTAACGGTTTTATGAGAAACAAAAAAAGGCTTCTCTGATTCATAAGAGGCCTTTTTCTCGATTTCTTTACTAGACAACAGTCGAGCATAATAAAGTTGTTGTTGTTCATAAGTGTAGGTTTGGTAGGTGCCGTCAGTAAACAAGCTGTAATCATACGATTTCGTCTTACCGTTCTTCATAGATTCCTTTCCATTTTCAGGAACAAAAGAACCTTTCCTTCCTTCAGGATGATTCTGATCAATACTTCTTTTTTCCGTTTGACTGATATCATAAATTTGAATTGTCTCAAAGTGAATTACTCTTTTTGTTGGTTCTCCCGTGGCATCTAATTCAAAGACAGGGCTACTAATCTCAATTGGAAGTGCATCAGATTTTAATTTTCTTCCTTCTTTTACCCAACTGTATTCCCCTTGTACGAACGTTGCTTCAGGAAATTGATTCTTGATTTTACTCTGATTGAATTTTGAATACTTCCCTAAATTGGATTCTCTTGGAAGCTCTTTTTCTTCTTTAATGGATCCCATTTCGTTTTCAGGTACGAAAGAACCTTTCCTTCCTTCGATATGCTTCTGATCAACGACTCTTTTTTCCGTTTGACTGATATCATAAATTTGAATTGTCTCAAAGTGAATCACTTTTTTTGTTGGTTCTCCTGACTCATCTAATTCAAAGACAGGGCTACTAACCTCAATTGGAAGTGCGTCAGATTTTAATTTTCTTCCTTCTTTTACCCAACTGTATTCCCCTTGCACGAACGTTGCTTCAGGAAATTGATTCTTGATTTTACTCTGATTAAATGTTGAATACTTCCCTAAATTGGATTCTCTTAGAAACTCTTCTTCTTTAATGGGTGAGTCTATCTCTTTATCATTCATCTTTGCGTTCGTACTATTTTCAGTATTCTCTTCTAAATCTAACAAAAACTTTTGCGCCTCTTTTTTTCTTTCTTCAAGAGCTATACGTGCCTCTTTTCTTCTTTCATTAATAGCTAATTTACTTTCAAAGACAATGTTATTTACTTTATTTAGTCCTATTTCACATGACTTTAGCTCTTTGAGAAAACTGTTCCCTAGTCTCTTTTGGATATCTTCCGATTGATTTTTAAAATAATCTTTATCATTCCTTTTTGTTTCACCGTAAAGAGTTTTACGAAATGCACTTTCCTCTCTTAATAAATTTTGATAGTCTTCAAAGTTAGGATTTTCTTTCATTAATTTAGTGACCAATTGGTCTAATTTCTCTTTAGTAGCTGGCTTTAATCGTTTGTAATTCCAGTCTTTTCTATTTGCTGGTAAACCACAATATATATCATAAACAAGCGCCTTATACGGTTCAATCGTATCGTTATTCAGTTCTGTTTTGATTTCTTGAACCAAGGTATTACGTAGTTCACTTCGCCGTTCTTGCACTTCTCTTCTTCTAAATATATCATTTGCAAAATCACTCTTCATTGAATCAATTACAGATAACTTTCTTTTCCCACGGGGTTGTATTATTTCTTTTCCATCAGTTTTTATAACCATTGACTTTCGTGTATTTTCAAGTTCGGTTGCTGCAAAATGTATATGGAAGTGATTTGTATTATAATGAATCATTCCAGTCCAAATACCTGTCTCATTAAGTGATTCATTGTCAAAAAACTTCTTCATCATTTTTCTTCCCGCAGCAATCAATGGCTCTCTATCCAATTCTTTTGTTTCTGGATTGTATATACCTTCTTTGATGAGCGCTGCTGTGTCAAAGGAAATTACATCCTTATATAAGATACTCCCTTTTTTTGAAGCTTTAGAAAATTTTTTTGCCATTTCTTGTTCTTCTCTTGCTGTTAAATCATTTTTATCTAAAGTAAAAAGACCAGTTGATAATGACTGCTCTTTTGGCATCTTAGATTTAGTTTGATCCTTAATTTTTCCCATGAATTCCGATGCTTTAGTCTCCATGTATTCAAGTTGTTCAAGTTCGTCAGGATTTAATTTTTCTTTACTTTTTAAGGCATTCGTTCTTCCCATGTATGAAATATAGTTTGAAAAGTCTTCGCTTTGTTCAACGTCTGAAAAGATATCATGTTTCAGCAACTCCATTGCTTCAGCTTCAATATCTGTTACTTCTTTTTCAAAATGACTGGATTTCTTTATTTCCTTTTTTTTATCACTTTCTAATTCAGCAATGGCTTTATTTATTCGATCTAACTCATTTCGTTCTACTGAGGTTAAGTTATCACCTTTTGCTTCCAAAACCCCTTGACGAGTCATATATCTAATATAGTTTCCATAATTATTTCCTCCTGGAACTTCAAATTCAGAAGTCAATATGATACTTGGATGGGCCATTGTTTCACCTCACTTTATGATTCTATTCTATAAATTATTTAGAAAATAATTGTTATCCTCGCCTATTTTTTCCTTCTTGGTGGTAAATTTCATTTGTTTCGTTTTATTTTTTTGAATTCTTGATTCAATAATCTTTTCAGCTGCTTCATATCTCGGATTTCCTTCTCTTGCAACAATTGGTGTTGCCATATTTTCCGCTTGACTTGATACGATTTCGGCAATAATGGAAATTTCTTTTGACATAGCTTTGATCTTTGTACTATTCTTTTCCGTTGCAAATTTGTTGTATTTTAAAATTGCGAAACGTACAGCCTGACTTAGATTATCAATTCCTGGTTCAGTTTGAATAATCTCATTCAGTATCAATTTAACTTCTTCATTACCATAGAACTTTATTGGTTTTCCTGTCATTTATATTCACCAACCTCACCAGTTAGTAGGGCTTGAACAATAAAATTATTGGATTCAACATATTCGTTAAGAACCTCTTTTAATTCTATTATTTCCTTTCGTAATTCATTTATTTCTTCAAATTGACTTAACATTGATTCATTTACCATTGCTTTTTCAATAATTGTTTTACACAACATATTGCGGCTGATTCTTTTCTTTCCCTTCAGTGAAAGGTCTTTTGCTTTCTGATCTAACATTGCAATAGTTGCAGCATCTACGTTACTAATTTTTATAGGATCCATTTTAATCTTACCTCTCACTAGATATGTCCCTAAGTAGTGCTTTATAGGGGTATTTTAGGGACATGTCTATTATTTTTAGGGGTACAATGTGTACCTTTTTTTATTACTTTGGCACCGTCTTTTTTTTGTTAAGAAACCCAATAGGCACAGCCTATTTAGACACTTTATTTATAAAGTGGTACCGCGGTTTCCTTATGCTCTTTTCTTTTCAAAAATTCTTTGGGTCAAAATCAAGGTTTTTACTCTATGAAATTATCTTTTTTTCTTTTATTACTTTATCTTTGATTCGCTTCAAGTTCTTTTTCTTTGAGTAGTTTTATTTTTTCTTCAAGGAGATTTATCTGTTCCTCTTTTTTAGTCGTGCTTGCTTTATAGGATTCTATTTCTGATTTGTTCATTTGGATTTTATTCTGATCTCGCTCTAATTCTTCACCTAACTTAGTGTCTAGACCTTCTTCAATTTGTTTGTTAGAATTTTTTATTTGATCAATTGCTGCTTGGTTGTCAGTAATTTCAATATTTGCTTCTTTAATAGATTGATTGATTAATTTGATTTGATAATCTATTTTATCTGAGAAGTAACTTTCTTTATTTGTATCTAGCTTTAAATTGTTGTTAACAATTTTGTTACTTTGGTCGCTATATACTTTTACTTCAATTCCTTTCAAGTCATCTGATTGATTTTTTAATAAATTCAAATAACCAGGATAAATGAATTGTTTAATTGTACCGAATTCTTTTGGTACATTCTTAACAAAAGTCACATAATAATTTTCGTCAACTTGTACTACTTGCGTTTTTAAAAATTCATTTACATTATTTTTTGTGACTGCTTTAGTATCAATTTTGAAGTTAGTTAAATCAAAAGAATTGTTTTCACTATCTATCCAGTAATCCACTCTGAATAGATTTTCTTTTGGATTGTACTCTCGTTTTACAACAGTAAGATTGGCTTGACCTAGTGGTTGGGACTTGCCTTCTGCAATTGAAATGTATTTATATTTTTGGCTACTTGAAAAACCACTAACAAGAATGCAAAGAAATGTAGAAGCAAAAATACCCATCGCAAGATAATAAGAGTAGGCTCTCTTTCTTCTAATGGTTGTTCCTATATTTTTCAATTTTTTACCTATTAACTTTAATCTATCAAGCATGTTGCACCATCTCCCGTTCTGTATAATCGATTAGAACTACTTGATTTTTGATATTTTCTTTTTTGATACGCTTATATCTTTTTAACCCTGACAACCTAACTAAAAGCCAATTCTCACCATCATAATCAAACCATTCAATTCTATATTGATTACAATATTTACCTGATTTATTTGAGTGAGTGATAATCAATTCCTTGTTATCTGAGCTGTAGTTATATGCCCTTTTTAGCTTCTCTAACTCTGTTTCCATTACTTCCACTCCTTTAATTTAAAATAACTTAAAAGCACTGTAGGAAAAAAATTTGACACCTTAGTGCGTTTCTCTTTTTTGATACTCTAGGTATTGATTAGCGAACATTGGAAAGGCCGATGCTTTCACAATCGGCAACATGTTATAAGTGTTTTTAATTTCTTCTAACTCTTCTCCTTCATTAACAATGTGACTTCTTCCTTCATTAAATTCTTGTTGGTACACTTGTTGATTTAGATAATATTGAAGTCTAATTATGGGATTTTTAGATATACTTTCATTTAAAAGACCATTTTGATAATGAAAAAAATGTGATCCATCCATCCCTTTTCCTAAATTATTTGTTCCGACCGCAATAGGGACGTCTAATGGAAAATTATTTTCTGCTAGCCACGTTTCGCTAAAAGACTGAACGATAATATAATAACTATTCGTCAAAAATGAGTGAATGGAAAGATATGAACAAATAAAATCCCACTCTTCAGTTACTTTAAATATCCCGTATTTATATTTTTCACTCTCATTAATTTCTTTTATTAAAGCTCCTCTTTCACCTATTTTCCTATCACTAATTATTTTTAGTTTATTTAAATAATCATATTCTTCAACTTTAATATCTGTAAAAGGAAATTGAACAAATTGAAACGGACCCGTTTCTAATAATCCTTTTCCTTTAAGTTCATCTAAAGTAAATAACTCTGAATCAATTAACACAGCGCAACCATGAAGATATTTATTTTGACTCTTTATGCAACCGTGAGAGTACATTTTATTTGGAAACATTCCTTTTACTTTTAAATCTAAAGTAATCTTTTTACTAGTTGTCACGCTTTCTACATTCACTCAACACTTTGATTTACTTACATCTTTAAATTGCTGAGGATAATCACTCGTAAAAATTTCAGGGGACAAGTCTAAAAATACATGTCCCTTATTACAAAAGTAATCTTGTTTATGTGTTTCAATTATTTTTTTATTAAATGATCCGATTACTTTTTTTGATCCAAACATGGAAGGTTGTTCATTTTCTTTCTTACACAAAAATTCTTCATAATTTCCTTCATAATTACTTCTTAATAATTGAGTTTCAGTATTAAATGTCATTTCAAAAACTCCAATTCAATATATTTTTAGATAATTGAATGGTAACTAAAAGACGTTACCATAAATTTTCCATTCATTTTTTCAAGTTTCAACGTAAATAAGTTGTGCGTTTTAGTTTCTTTTCCATCTACTGTAGTTGTATATTCAACGTCACAAATCACTTCCGCTCTTTCTGTATCTTTATCATAATCACCTAAAAATATCTTAGCTGAATCTATTTTAGAATTGATTAAAATGGTTTTATCAACTTCACCTTGTTCAGATAATCCTTGATCTAGTTTTGGAACTAAGCAATCCACAACATCTTGTATTGCCACTTCTTGAAGTGAAGTTATTCTGTTTTGGTCGTACATATCCGAAAAATTCAAATAACTTTCTACAAATTGTTCAGATCTTTGTTTAATCTGTTCACTAATTAGATCACTTGCATGTTGCTGATCGATCAATTCATTTTTTCCTTTAGTATCAGTTTCATCTTTTGAATTTGAAGAATCTTTTAATTGATCATTCTCTTTAGTCAAAATATTATTTTTTTGATTAAGTTGCTCAATTTGATTTTGATAGCCCGATTCTAACTCTTCCTTAACAGCTGCCGCATTCGTTTGAATCGTCATTTTATCTTCTTTGATTTTGTAAATAAACAGACCATTAATCATTATTGAAAAAGCTAAGAGCATAATCAGAAAATTTCTCCAAATCGATGGTTGATTTTTAGTTTTCATTATTTTTTAGCTCTCCTTTTTCAATTTCATCGTTTAATTTTAGTGCATGTTTAATACTAGATGCTTCTTTTACATTACTATCCCTATCAATGTAAGTTGGAACAAAACTGTAATCCTTACGAAAACCACTTGTAAAGGCTACTTGCTCTTTTGTTTCTGTATTTTGTAAACAATAGGTGTCATTGGTCGGTATTTCTACGATACTCCAATGTTCCATCGAAATATTTTCTTTTATAAACAACTCTTCAATTTGTTCTATATCTTTCGTTACAGACTCATTGGTTAACAAAGCTTCTCTTATTCCTTCAGGAATTGTATTTTTAAAAAAGGCACCTTTAATCTCTTCTTGTTTTTTAACTCTGTATCCACTTGAATCAAATTTATAAGGTTTCTTGGTATCATGATTAGGGTACAATCTACACATTTCTTGATATGCTTCTGTAATAGTCCAACCAGTTTTTAAAAAATCATCTTCAGTTATCGTATACAATTTCATAAATTGATTGATTTCTTCTTCAGTTGAATGTTCAAATATTTCTTTTACTTCTTCAGGTTTTAATGGTGGTGGGAAATTATCAGGTAAGTTCAATATTGAAAATGAATAATATTGTACATCTTCATCTTTATACAGCAAGACGTTATCAACTTTTTCCCCTTCAAATGTTGTTACGCTTAATGCATTTCCCATTAACTCTATACGACAAGATAGTGATTTCATCTTTTTTATTGCTTCTTCTTTTGTTCCTAAAATAGTCGATACAACGATATCCAAACCAACATCATTGTACAATTCATCAAATATAATTTGATACGTTTCTTTTGTTTCCATAATCATTCACCTCAGTTTTATTTTTATCAAAGACCTAATAATGGCGCTGGATCTACGACATTTCCTTCACCACCATTTTGGCTTGTTCGTACTTCAAAATGTAAATGTGGCCCTGAACTTTGTCCTGTGGATCCTAACTTTCCAATGACTTGGCCTTGTTTAACAGTATCTCCAACTTTTACAAATTGCTCTGATTGGTGTGCGTATAATGTCCATTGTCCGTTGTCATGTTGAATTACGGTTGCTATACCATAGCCTGACACTGGAACACCATCTTGCTGAGCGATGACGACTGTTCCATCCATTGCTGCTTTAATTTCTGTGCCATACGGGTTCCCAAAATCAATTCCTTTGTGAAATTGTGGTGGGCTTACTGACGTTGCTGGCCGTTGACCGTATGGAGACGTAATAATTGGATTATCAACTGGTAATGAATACGTTCCTCCACCACCTGTTGCTCCTTCAGTAATAAATTGTTTAATCAATAATGGATAAAATTGATTTCCATAATAATATTTCCATCCACCGTTAATAGGAACACTCACAGCATTTTTATAATCTACTTTTTTTCCGCCACTTTTGTATGCTGAATAACTTTCAGCACTATCATAGGTCCATTTTGTTTCATTTTTTTGAGCCATCCAAACGGTATTGTATTCTCCACCAAAGTTATAACTTGCTATTGCTGCCCAAATATCTTGACCAAATTGTTTCGTTGAGTTAAAATTTCCAGCTAGATGTTTAACCCCTGCTTCTATGCTCTTTTCGGGGGATGTAATCAGTCCTGGATGATTAGGATCAATACTTTCTGAACTTTGCATAATATCGCCACCTGAAGACTCAACACTTCCTCCACTTTCTACTTGGATGATTGCCAAAACATAAGGAACTAAATCAGGAACTCCCTGTTTAGCACATTCTTTTTCAACCATTCCTTTAAAACTTAGAGTTGCTTCTGAAAGATCTTTGTTTCCTATTGCGCCTCCACCGCCCATATTACCGCCTGATTGGCTTCCTACGCCTCCTCCTAATATAATGACAAGGAAAAGTGAACAGACAACTAAAATAAGCCCACCAGAGGAAAAAAATCCCCCTATGAGCTTCATAGCCAATAATAGTTTATCTTTCCTCGTTGCTTTTCCTTGCATGAGTCTGAGTATTTTCATTTTCTTTCTCAATGAGCTTCCTCCTTAATGGCCACCAGCGAAACGTTCCAATTGATCTTCGGTTGGATCCACGTTAACGGTGTATTTATTTTTGCCACCTAATGTACAAAAGACTTGCCCTTTTTTCAGTCGTGTTAACGACTCATATTCTGATTCAGTCAATGAACTTCCTAAAACTTCTTTCATTCGTACCATAACGGATTCGTCTAGGTTTAAATAGAACTTAGAATGACATAACTCAAATACTTGCTTAATCTTAGAAATGTCAGAACTACTTGTTCCTTCAGGTAAAATTTCTTGCGGTGATTGTGTCGCAAAATAAACACCAGCAGAGAACTTACGCATCTCTTTTTGAAAGTTAACAACATAATCTACGGCAAAAATATTATGTGCATTGATTATATTTTGACATTCATCCATAAAAAACATGAAATAAGTTACGTCTTCAGGAGCAATTTTCTTTTCAGATAATAAATTTTTCATTCTTCGTCCATTTTTCATTGCCTGGTTCCAAATAATTGTGAGAGCCGTAAATAATTGACAATTAAAAATTTCTTTATCAAATGAACTAATTCCATCAATATCAAAAAATAGAATTTGTTCATCTTCAAAGTTTTCAAGTGTTGTGTGTCCATTAAATAAAGCCCCGTATTCTTTTGTCATAGAATGAATGACCGTTTGAATTCTTTCAAGACCTTCTTTCTTACTGACAGTCGCAAATTCATATTTTGCTGATTTTAATTCTGCATCTAAAAAACTTGAAAACTCGTTCATAGTTGGGTATTCACTTGGTTTTAATCCTGTAATTTTGATAGATGCTCGATTGTTCATATATCCTGGTTCCAACAATTTTCGTTCTATATAAAAGTTTTCTAATAAGTTTCCTAATTCAAGTGCTTCTATCGATGTCATTTCAGGATTAATAAAGCGAACCTGAGAAACAAACTTACTTTTGTGCATCATGAAGCTTCCTAGCTCGTCAATGTACATGCCACTTTTATCTGTTTTAGTCGCAAATACTTCTAACGGATTAATCATGCCATCGGTTCCCGCTAAATCAAGAATAACCCCTTCCTGACCTTCAATTAAGTTATACCAATCTCGATTTTTTTCAATTCCACGGATAATTGTTTGGCGACCTACTAACATATCTTCCAACATTTTTAGGAAAGTTGATTTACCAAATCCAGGCATACCTAACACCATACCTGAGAAAGACGTTCTATCTTCAGTTACTCGATATGGATCAAACACAAAAGCGCCGTTGGTACCTGTTGTTCCAATATGTCCTCCCCATGGATCTAATAGGTATTGGTGATTAAATGGATATCCCCCTCCCACTGCTTGTGACGGAATCGAAATGCCTTTACGACTATTAATTCCTTTTTGTTGATCCCCATAAGATGTAAAAAGCGACATCCACTCACTTTTTTGTTCAAAAAGGAATGTTGTCGCTTTATAATCCATACTATTTAATTTTTTCCTTAAGTCAGAGATCTCATTTTCTAATGCTTCTAAGGTATCTTCACTTAAGAAAATACGAACGTGCATAAGTTTAATAATTTCTCCTCCCTGTGTAATTTCACTTGCGAATTGTGACAGCTGCTTAAACTCGTCTAAAGCATCGTTACGATCTGTGTACTTACGTTCACTTTCCATTCGGTCTGAAAATTCGCTTAATGTTCTATTTACTGCTGAAATGACTTCTTCTTTATTTGCTGTTGAAATATCCATCATAGCAATGGTGTTAATGTTTTCGGTTAGGTTTGTCATCCAAAATGGTGGAACATTTCTAGGGAAACGATAAACGTGTAAACAAGCATAATAACCATCTCCTCCTTTCACATATCTCTCATCAAAACGAATTCCACCTTGTGGTTGAATTCGTTCAATGAAATCTAAGTCATAACCAGCTTTTTTTAATGCAGTAATTTGTTTGGAATTCATACATTTTCCCCTCTCTAAATATCTGTATTCATGTTATTGAGTTTAAATAATACCTTTTCGATTGTTTCTTGGCCCACGTCTGAAATTTCTAGATTAAATCCACCGTTTCTTTTAATGTCTCTGACTTTATCCGACATCATTTGCTTATTATCTGCATACAAGATTAAGAAAAATTCTAAATTGGCTAAGTTCTTCTCAACCCATAACATGCGGCCAATTTGTTCTTGACAACTTTTGATCTGAACATGATTCCGTTCTTTTCTTGCTTGCATTAGTTTTCGATTCCAAAAAATTTGTTGTGGTTCTGTTCCCGCTGGGAACATTAAGGAAAAGATACTTAGGTCTTCTGCATACAATCGGACTAAAGTTGTTAAATGATTCATGAGTTGTGTTTTTTCGGCCCAACTTAGAGAAAATACATTACGTGTTCCAATTTTTAAATAAACTTGATAATGATCATCACGGTCAACAATAAAATTTCCGTCTAATCTTTTATAAGGCAACAATTCAATGACTGGTGTCAGTCCAGCTGAAGCAATTCCAGTTTTATTTTTCTTTTTAGATTCTGTTGATTTTACATTGATCATACTGATTTCTCCTTTTTAATTTTTATTTTTGATATAAAAAAAGACTATTCGTTTGAATAGTCTTCTGTTACATATTTTCTTTGATCTTTCATTAATAGCTGCATTATTACTTGAATGTTTCTTTTTTCGGGGCAAGAGGATGGTTTGGCACACAAAAAAATTCCTAAGCTAAAATTGGTTACTTGAAGCATTGCATAGTGGCCTAAAGTAAATTGCACCATATTCTGAAACATATAACCTCCATAAATCAAGCCCACAACTACCATAATGTCCACTAAATAAAACATATATAGCTTTACTTGGGCTTTTATATCTCGTGGTATTTTTAAATTAGAATAATCATTCATCCTTTATGTCATTCCTTTCCGTTGAATAAATCATCAAAGTTTACAGTAAATTCCCCATGTCCTTTAGATCGACCTGTAGAACTTTTACTGCCTGGACCCACTGAAATGTATGGACGCACTGGATCGTAATTATCATTCGCTAATTTGTTACTCTGATTATTTTGATTAGTTGTATTTGTTGTTTGAGTAGTTTCTTGTCTTGTATGGTTTTGAGTAGTCGTTTGATAATTTTCTGATACTTGTTTATTTTGATTGGTTACTTGCTGAACATCTTGTTTTACTTGATTTTCATTTTTTACATTTACTTGTTGTTGAGTTGTTCCATTACTTCCTGAAACTGATTTCCCTTCAGTGGTTGTTGAATTTGAAGATAGTGTTCCAGCATTTAAATTAGGAGTTCCATGAGAGGTTACCTCAATTTTAGTAGGACTATTTCCTTTAATAGCACTTTGATTATCTAATTTTGCTTTGAGTGTATCTTGTTTACTATCCGATGGTTTTGTACTAATCATATTTCCACCTTCAGCTTTTCCTTCAACTTTAGATGAACTATTTACTTTAAGCTCCGCTAAAGACTTAGAAATTCCATTAGATTCACTATCTTTAGGTGTAGCAACCTTTGTGTTACCAAATTGATTGGTTTCACCTTTATTATTATTATCATTTCCAAAGCTTTGTTCTTTACCAGGATTAACTTTCCCATATCCTTTTTGTTGAGGATCATCTTCATTACGAACTGAGTCACGAGTTGTTGGAGCTGGTTCTTTTGCTTTTGCGTTTTTAGTAGATCCTTCAACGATTCCTGAATCAACACCTTTATTAAAGTTATCTTTAACATCTTTTATAGGTTTTGTCGCTTTTGCTACTGTAGAATCAATACTTTCTTTTGCTGCTTCTTTTTTAGCTGAAGCCGCCTCTTTCATTGCTTCTTTTTTATCAGTCACAAACCCTGAAACTCCTCGTTCAGATAAATGCCCCATACTTTCTCCAATTTTATTTGCACCTTTATCAATATTATCTTTGGTGTCTCGGATTGATTTCTTAGCTTGTTTAAACCCTTCTTCTGTAGCCTCCAGTCCTTTATTCGCTACTGACTTAGCAGTCTTACCTGTTCCTGATACAAGATCTTTTCCAAGTTTTCCTGCTGCCATCATCATTAGCATACCTTTTAGGCCATCTTTAACGCCTACATCTACACCAAAGTGTTTTGCAATAGTATTTGTACCATTCATACAAACAAGCATCCCTACAACGCTAGCAATTGAAAATAAGAACCAATTAAGCCCTAACGTAGCAACAAACGCATAATATATTGTAAATACTCTCAAACTGATTCCCGTTAACGGAATCACCATCAGTGCTTGAAATATATCTTGTAAATATACTTTTGTTCGTTGGCCTGTTTCGATGTCTGACGCAGCAACTAAAGGAAATAGGATTTTTTTAAATCCTAGTTCTACCATATTTTGAGCAAGTACAAACAATGCCATCATATAGGCTAATCCTAAAGTGATTAAACCCATGATAATTGTTGGAAACTGTGCTGGGTACCGAAATACTCCTTCTTTAAACATATCTAAGAAGCCATTTTCTATTTTTGCAGCTTGTAGCGTTCCGTCATAGTCATAAGTCATTTGATAGCCTAAATATTCAGCTCTACTGCCCATTTCCTTTGCATCTTTAGGAATTATCACATCTGACATTGGGATTTGTTTAAACATTTCTTCTGTCAATGTATTCTTCTCTGGAACAATTACACCTGATTGCCCTGGCGCATTGATAATAGTATCTCCTTCTTCTAAGGGTTTAAAATCTTTTGAAGCTACATACGCTAAATCAGTTGTATTATCTTTAATTAAAGCAAAAGACAACGAACTAGTTGTAGTCGTTGCCTCTCCAGCTGTTTTACTTTCATTGAAAAATTGTTTGGAAATATCTAACCCCCATGTCATTAAACCTGGCAGTTCAACCATTAAGCAAAAAACCATAACCGTCCGAAACACAACTTGTTTAATTTTTATTGGTGAGTTAAACATTTTTTTGTAACCTACTATGATTAACATTATCGCAACGACACTACCCGCTATTACTTGCATCGCAATGTAAATATTCTGTATGGGGCCATAGTTTAAGAATCCACCTAGTGTGAGAATCGTATCAACACTTTTTTCTGCAAGCGATGATAATGTATACAGGCCTCTAACTATCGCCCAAACAACATTTTTCCATATCCACGTCCATATATCTGCATGTTGAATCCAATCTTGAAATTTCTGTAAAAAATCCATAATTTCTTGATTATTATCTGCGGCAGCTATAATAAAAAAATTATTCATGACTTTCCCCTTTCCAACAAAAAAACGACAAAGCATAAATGCCTTATCGTTTTTCTTTTCTGTATTTAGTTCTCTTATTTCACTTTTTCTATTCTTCTAAGCGTATTTTTCTTAAGGGCTGCTTTTGTTTTATCACTGTTTAAACTTCCACTTTCTTTTTCTACAAAACGATCTAAAACAAAATAAAAATCTCCATCAATCTTAACTAGATAATAGTCTTTAGTATCATTATACGCACCATTATAAAAGAGCTTGTCGTCATTTATAACTGGGCCATCAAATTTATAAAGAAGATATCCATCTTCTTTTTTTTCTGTTTCATATGGTACTTGGTATTCTTTTCGATTATTTTCTAAATCATAAACCGTTAACATACCTTTTTCTTTGGAGGTTACTTCAAAATAAGAAGTATTCTCTTTTGAATCACTAATCTTGTAAAGTTCACCCTTCTCAAAAAAATCATCGGAAATAGATTTTTCTTCTTTAGTAGCTGTTGATTTACCACATCCTGATATAATCAACAAGATTATCCCGAATACTCCAATTAATTTAATAATTTTGTTCATTGAATTCACCTAAACCCTTTCATATGGTTTCTATTCATAATGAGTCCATGCTGAATAGATATCTACTGTTTTCGTCTCTTCATTTACTGTATAAACAACCCTGTGTTGGTTATTAAGTCTACGTGAATAACGACCAGCAGATTTAGGCTGTAGTTTTTCAAATGATTGAGTCGGTTTGTAAGGATCTTCCTTTAAAGTGCTTAACACTTTCATAAAAGATTCTTTTAGATTTGAATTTTTTAATTTTTTTAAATCACTTTTTGCTGAATTTTTTATTCTAACTTCGTACTGATTCATTACAAATTGTCCCAATCAATATCATCCATATTTGTGAAACCTGTTGAATCTTGTTCTCTTTGACGAACTTTATCAAGAGTACCAGTTTGCTCCAACATAAGAGTTTCTTTAATAGAGTCCCAATCTTTTCTACTAATCAAAACTGCATTATTTTCTTCTTTATCGCTCACAATTTCAATTTCAGTGTGATTTTCATTTACATCTTTTAATAATTGGTAGAAATTTTTTCTAGCATTACTTGGATTTAATACAGTCGATGCCATAATGATCCCAACCTTCTATTTGTATTTTTATTATAAATCAATTATAGCGTACTTAACATAGTACGTCAATTATTTTATAACAATAACTACTCTAAATAAAAGACTCTCTCGTTGGTATCAATTCAAGAACGGGTATATTTGGAGATTTGTGATAGTAATCTATTTTCACAACAACTTCATATCCTTTAGTTGCTACTTTTTGAATTAGTAAAATTAATTCTTCAGTGGAAACAATCTCAACGATAAATCTGGAGTATTCTTCGCCCTTCAGTGTTACTCTTTTTGCCCCAAATTCGAATGCTTCATCTTCACTAATAAATGTTGCAGATTTTTCTATTCGGAATTGCATAACCTGGGTTCATCCTTTCAAATAGTTTTTGTTAAATCACTTTTACCATCTAACAAATTCATACTTTTTGCTAATAGTCAGAAAAAAATTATTACATATGAATTAACTAAGCGACATTTTTTTGCAACTCAATAAGTTCACTAACATATGCAGAAATCCTTGACTGTACTTCAGGATCTGAAATATTTTGACATAATTTTTCTAGTGTATATCGGTCACTTTCATTTATTGAACTCATAAAGAGTTTAATTGTATCATTTTGAGCATTACTCTTATTCAAAATTGAAAGTATGCTAGATCTTAATTCTCCAATTTTTGTAGTTGTTTGTTGTTCTGTTCTTAAATCTTCCTGAATTTCAAACTCTACGCCATCCTCATCTAACCAACTTGCAAAATCAATCGAAAGTTCTCCTAAATCTAGATGGGTATGTTCTGAAGGAATATCAAATGAATTGATATCTTTATCTGTATCAAAGTCTTCAGATAAAAATTCCCAACGATAAGGCATTGAAGTTTCTTTTGTATTAAAAATTGGAAATGGTCGTATTTTTTTTCTTTTAATATCTTGCCTATGCAAGTTTCGTATGACGACTGTTTCTCCCTCAATCAACGTACTTAACCTTTCAGTGGTTATGAGATATTCTTCTTCCGCTGATCGATTATGACTATTTCCAATTTCCATTTGTTTATCATTGGAAGTCCTACCTTCAACCGTACGTCTACCAACTTTTTTAGAAATTTCCTCAATCGTTTCCATATTCCCACTCATAATATAAATATGATTTTGACAATTTTCCTTGATTGTATCACCAGCTGTATCTCCATATAAACCTTTTAATTGACTATAACTTTGTACAATAATATTGAAAAGAATATTACGCCCTAAACAAACAGTCATTATGTTGTCCATGGCTTCAATTGCTGGCATATTACCGAATTCATCCAAAATAAATTGTACACGTCTAAAGCATTTTTTCCCTCTAGTGATTGAAGCATTTTGAGATAATGTTGTATAAAGCTGCTTAACAAAAATACTTGCAATAACGTGCATCGATTCATCGAAATCAGGAGTGATCATAAAGACGGCAACTGGTTTATCTGAATAGTCCATTTTAACCGTTTCTAAGCTCGTCAATGTGCTTAAAACTAATCGCATATCAACTTTACGTTGATATTCTTTAGTTTCAGGATCCAACTGTCTATTTACTTGGTAAACAGCCTCTTCCTTCTTCCCTTTGTTTCTAAATGTAATTCTAATCGTATCTCCTGTTTCTAAATTGTAATTAAAATTAAGATTGACGATACCTTGTAAATTTGGCTTAATGGATTCAACGCCGAGTATCCGATTATTTTTAGCACTAATGAATTTTACAGTCATCCGCTTGTTTAACATGTCTTTTGAAAACTTAAGTTGTAACGTTTTGGGAAATCCAACTGATTTCAGATCAAAACTGTTGGTAGAAGTCATTTTTCCTATCGTTTCAAATTGGAAAATACTTAATCCTTCATTTGCAGTGGCCAAAATATTTCCTTTTGCCTTGTCACTACCAAAGTTTGTAGTCGCATATTGTGACTTAGCTACATTTCCTTGCGGTAAGTTGTTAAAGTATTCATCTAATCCATTTTTCTCTTGTCCCGTTTCCATATCGACCCAATTTGTGGTTCCTAGTTCATTAAGCATTTGTCCTACGTTAAACATTGTTACTTTTTCGAACTCATTAGTCTTCTCGCATTCTTCAATGAGAGCCAATATAATACCGTTTACCGCTTTTTGTGCAGCTTGGTTAAAGAACTTATTTTGACCCGCATTCGGATCATTATAGAGAGCGAAAGTCAATGTATTTGTAAGTTGCTGCGCTGTTGCCTTATCCCCTTGTACCCAGGCATCAATAATTAACTGAAGGGGATTGTAACTCATGGACTGCATTGGATCTAAAATGTTGAGAACTTGAACATTAAAACCTCTTTTTTCTAATGTCTCTTTTGAGGCGGCATATAATTCTCCTTTAGGATCATTTAACACCATAGAACATTTGATCATCGCTCTAGATAAAATATCAATCAAAATCGTTACGAACATTTCACCTTTACCTGAACGGGATACCCCTAAATAACAAGTATTAATTGTATCTGTGTCAATATAATAATGATCGTCATAGTGACTAATGGGAACCCCACCAATACCTTTAAAAGCCCCTTTTCTATCAGGTATTTCATGATATTGTTCCATGATTTCTTCTAAAGTTGCTAATCGATTGTCACCTTTTTGTCCATGGTGTAATTTTTTAAATCGATACGATAATTTCAAATAGACATACACTGCAGCAATTATTGATAAGCATATCAATAAAAATAAGCTGAACCCTGTCAGCTTGAATTGAAACATATTAGATAGTTGAAATGGTTTCACTTGATCGTATTTCTGCTCAAACTCAGCTAACGAAAAACGACTTGTAAAAAATGTTTTAACTACGGGCCACATTTTTTTTAAACTCAATATTAGATAGTTACCTATCAAAAATAGACCCGTAAATGTAATGAACGAGCCTATCAATCCTATTCGATTAAGCCTTCGTGTTTCTTCAGGTAAATCCTCACCCTTAATAGAGTATCCTCTTTTTTTCAAAAGAGAAAACTTTCTAAAATGACGGTTCCGCTTCAATTTTGCGCTTAATTTTCTTTTTCTTTTCATGTTTTATCCTCCAATCATGAAGGAAAGTAGTCGTCCGCATCAAACTCAGTTTCCTGTTTGTCTTGATACGAATCATTTTTTTGTGGAATAGTTGTAGAAGATATATTTTCCCCTTCAGTAGAAGCAATCTCATGATTTTGTTTGTCGGTTATATCTTTGTTTTTGAAAGATTCCATTCGTTCCATAGCCTTTTCTTTAGATTCTTGACTTTGAATTGTCTCTACCGATACGATTTGACGATAAATTGTTGGACCTTTTTCAGCATCAAAAGATTGTAGCTTTCCGTCAATAATCGTTTGTTTATAAGATTCCATTGAACCTAATGCTTTAATTTTTTGCCCATCAGTAATATAGTTCTCCACGTATTCTTGACTCGGACCACTTATCTTACATGGAACAATATCTGTGAAGTAAACCTTCTCATTTTGATCATTCGTATTTTTGTAGTTTCTCTTCACTTTCATGTTAAAAAACGTTTGATTTCCTTTTAGTGAAATATTCTGAATGTATCCGTCCAACTGTATAAGATTATTAGCATTAATCATTTAAATTTTCCTCCTTAGTATTAGAATCATTGGTAATTTTGAAAAAAACATGTTCTGATTTTTTTGAAATGTTTGATACTGAAAATACTGAAATAATTGATACTTTACCATTTTGTAATACAAAAGAACCTTTTTCTTCATATCTCTTTTCTCTTTTTAAAAATTCAATTTGTTCAAAAGGATCTGTTAGCTTCTTGTAATTTAATTCAACAAATTCTTTGCCAGTTACTTCTCGATTAAAAAAAAGTTTCAGTTTTAAAATAAGTTTTCGCATTTAATACTCCTTCAATTCGTTTTTATACTTCGTTTTCTATTTTTAGTAAATTTTCTTTTTTCAACTGTAATATTTCAAATAATTTGGAATCAACAATAAACCCTACATCTATTTTCAAAGCATCCAGTTTAGGTTTCATTTGCAAAAGCGAATCTATTTGTTGAACTGTAAAGGTATCGACCAGTGTAATCGTATTAGTTAAAATTTGAATTTTGTCAATATCAATTGATTTTAACCCTGTTTCATTTTTTAAAATCGAATTTAGCTCTTCATTTTCAACTACCACAATTGTCTTTTTATCTGCAATAAGCTGTTCTAGAGAATTTTCTAAATCTTCTGTTTTAAAGTAGTCTGACATATACATGCCATGTAAAATCATTCCTAATTGATTAGCTGTTAATTTCATATTTCTTCCCCCGAAATATCTTTCCCTTTAAGTCTTTTAACATCAGAAAAAAAATCATATTTATCTGTTTCAAGCCGCTTCATTAATTGGTTGTAAAATTCATTGTTCTTTCTTTCAACAACCACTACTTGAATGTTTCTACTTGGAATAACAACTAAATATCTTTTTAGGTGTTCTACAATTTGTTTTGAATTTTCAGGTGCGATATTCTCAAAATCAATAATAAGTTTTTCAAAGTGTTCTTCTTTACAAACCGCTTTTAAATTTTCAAGCTGCAGTTCTTCCCACATTTTAATCATTTTAATTCTCTTCGGATTTTCTTTATCTAATTCAAAAACAATTTTTAAGGGGTCAAAAGGAACTCCTGGTTTAGATAAATCTAAAGTCACTAATTCTATATTGTAATTCTTATCTAACATACCTATTTGCCTCCATTCAATACTTGATTGCCTTCTTCGGTATTTCCTTTAGTAAAGTATGCAAGAGCTATTGATTTTTCTTGATCTTTCGTCAGACTTTCTTTTTTCTCATGAACTTCATATTCTTGAATAATTTTTTCATTGTTATTTTCCAAAATAGCTTGGTCTAATGATCCGTTCTGTGACTTGTATAAAACATTAAAGGCCATTAATTGATTAACACTTTTATCTTTAAAAAGTTGTGCTTCTATTTCATCCAGTCGATCAGGATATTTATCAGCAGCTTCGATGTAGCGGGATTCTTCTAACAAAGTAGCAAGTGGAATTTTATTTTTATCTTTTTCAACAGTTTCAACATTATTTTGTTTTTCTGTTTTTAATTGTTCTTTTAATTTTGCGTTTAGTTCATTTACTATTTTCTCTTGTTTTTGCATCTTCACTTCTTGTTCATGGTAAATTGAATAACCAAAATAACCGGTTGTTCCCATAAGAGATAGACCGCAAATACCAATCACTAAAGGTAAAATAAATCTTTTCTTTTTCTTTGGCTGTTCTTCTGAGATAGTTTCAGAAGCTAGTGCTGCTTTACTATTTGCTTCACTAATATTTTCCAGTTTAGATTTTTCTATTTCCTTCAGTTGTCTTTGAATATTTTCTTGAAATTCTTGGCTTTCTCTACGTTCTCTTTGAAGTTGTATATGAAGCCGATCATTTGAATCTAAGATTTCAGAGAGTAGAAACTCTTTATTTTCCATTCGATTTCCTTCTTTTTGCTTTGCTTTTTCAAGCATTTCTAGTTCTTGTTTTTTTAGAAGATTAGACTCTTGGGAAATTTGTTGCTCTGCTTGTCTCATTTGTAGACGTTGCTCTCTTGATACTTCGGTCAACCATTTCTCTTCGTTTTCTTGAAGACGTGCCTCTAAATCGTCATAATAGGATTCTTGTGTCTCTTTAACAGCTTTAATAATATCTTGCAGCCCTCGTGAAAAACCTTCCAAAATTTGTTTCTTGAATAGCAATAATTCTTCTTCTCTTTTTTGGATCTCGTTCTGAAGAAATTCATTTTTCTTTTCTTCAATTTCATGTTGTAAAAGTTCAGTATTTTCTTTTTTCACTTTTTCTTCTTCTGTTGTTTTCTTTTGTGTAAAACGTTGATCAAGCATTTCAATTTCATTGCTTTGCTGCAACTCTAATTTTTTCATTTCATTTTCGTGACGAATTTCAAGCTGCTTTTTCTCGTTTACATGTTCATTTTCAATTGATTCACTTACTTGATTTAGTTTAGTCTGTGCCTTTTGAGCAACTTCAATTTTATAATTGTTCAATTTGTCTTCAATTGCTTCTTCTAGTGGCAATTCTTTATTGGATTGGAATTTTCCTACTAGTTGCTGACTCGCTTTATTTTCTAGTGTACGAACATTTTTTTCAAAATTACTTACAAGCGACAACATGAAATTAGGTTGTTTAATGGTTTTTAAATAGGCTTTTTTCTTTTGTTCGAAAGGACTTAGATTAGTTGAATTTTCCTTTAAATTAAAATGATCTAACAACATTTCTTCTTCTTTTTGTGATTGCTCTTTTAATCCTGTTAAAATCACTTCTATTGCATCGGAAGTTCCATTGGATGTTAAGTCTGAATAGCTTTCTAAAGAGCTTAAAATGCTGTTTTTTTGCATTTCAGAAGCTTTTTTGTATGTTCCATTAACCCTGGAAATGTATTCCATTTTTTGTTGCTCTTTTTTATCTGTAATTTCCCCTGGAGGAATAGAATTCATTTCTTCTTTATTATCATTTACATCGTCGTATTCAACAGCTAAAGAAGTTGGATCTTCAAATACAATTTCAGTTTTAGGTTCTTCTGTTTCGATTGGTGTTTGCTCTTCTTTAGTAGATTCCGTGACTTCTTCCCAACTTGAATTGTAAGGCGCTGAAGACTGATCATTTGCTTCTTTCTTTTTGAAAAAATTCAAAGATAATCCTTTTTGTTCATTTATCTTAAATTTTTCTGGATGAGTTTGTTCTTCTTCTAGTTGATTTTGTAAATCATCTGCTAACTCTTCTAGAATTTCTACCTCTTCTTCCGTTGCTGTTTCCATAGATTTATAAATATCTTCTGTAATGATAGAAAGCAATGATTCAGGATTTTCTTTAAAATTAATTTTTAAGTTATCGAACTCAAATTCTTGATCCGATTCCTCTTCCATAATTTCTAAAGACACATTAAAACTTGTAGCATCTATTGAATCAAGTTCAGGATATATTTCCTTTAGTAATCTTTCAGATTCCAGTAACAAATATGATTTTTTTAGTTTAATGATTTTTAGTTTTTTTACGATTTTGTCAGCTTTTGTAAACTTAATGGAATAGTTCTTCATTTTTTTCCTCCTTTTTAATGTAAAAATAGGGGAGTACCCAAACTCCCCTATCTTAGTAGGTTATTAGGATCTAAAATTGAGTGCTGGTTTTTGCGAAATCTGCAAATGAAATCGCTCCGAAAATAAATGCCATGCCAATGATTAAATATAAAATCCATGGCTTTGCTGTATCTGCTCCTTTTCGACCAGCAAAGAAGAGAAACCCAGCTCCGATACAACAAATTGCAAATGCAGCGGGTGCTATTTTCTGTGCGGTAGTAATCAATGAATTGATTCCATTGATTACGCTATCCCCAAAATCATTTAAAGCCCAATTCATTAATGATACTTCTCCAATTGTTTTAGCCTCTTGAACTTTTTCTACTAACCTTTGCATAAATACCAATTTCATTTGTTTTCTTCCTTCCTATTGTTGAATATTTTTAGCCATTAATTTGTAACATTCTTCTTCAGTTACTTTTGATTCCCACTCTTTGTCAGTACCTTGCAATACCGCCATTTTACGTTCACTTATTTTATTATTTTTCCACTCTTTGTAAGATTGGCCTTTTCTTTCTAAAATCTTTTCAGCAGCTTCTTCATAAAACGGTTTTACTTTTTTCTTTCCAGCCATGATTATTCCCAACTTTCAATGATTTTTTTTACATAAAAAGAGAACTTTTATCTTTTGATAAAAATTCTCTTTAATCATTACTATTAAATTTACTTAAAACGGTTATTTAACTAATTTTTTTTCCAAATAACAAAACCAATACAACCCGCTGCAATCATAGTTAGGCCAACTACGCCAATAATTAGCTTAGGTTCGCCTGTTTGTGGTAGTGGTTCTGATTTTTCAATTTTTTGATTTTCTACTGAATATTCAAAAATTTGACCATCTTTTTCTACAGAAATATTCTCTTCTTTAAACGTCCCTTTATAATTTTCAGGATTTTTAGTTTCTTCAACTGAATATACATGTCCAGCTTCAATATCAAATTCTACTAATCCATCTTTATCCGAGGTTTTTACTTCTGTTTCACCATTTTCATCCATACGTGTGAATTCTGCATTTTCTAAGGGTTTTCCTTCTTTATCCACTTTGTGAATGATAATTTTTCCTTTTTTCAATTGATTGTAAATAGTTCCTAAATCAATGACTTCTTGATCGTGATTAATTGTAAATGGAATTTTTTCACCATTTAGAACATAATTGGGCAATGTGCTTACTTCAACTAAATAATGTACCCCGTAAGATAAATCATTGGATTGTACTTTACCATCCTTGGTAGTTACTTCTTTTTCTACTGTTTTTTCATCAGCAGCTAGGATATTAAACTTAACATTATCAAGTAACTTTTCATCAGATCCTTTTTTCTCAAACTTAACAGAACCTTTTACAGCATCAATTTTCCCATTAATAGTCGCTTCTTTATCTTCTGCGAATTCTTTGGATTCATAGGAAGCTACGTCTTGATACCCTTCATTCCCTCCGAAACGTACCGCTACCTTGTACGCATTAGAAAAGTGTCCTTTTAGTGACACTGAAGGAGATAATGCTTTTCCTTGAAGTTCTTTTTCAGGAACAAGTAATTTCACTTTTGATCCATTAGTAACAGTTTTTACTTCTTTTCCTTCTTCATTTACTAATTTTGTACCTGGTGTAGCATTTTTTATAGTAACGGTACTAGACTGTAAATCTCCCTTTACAGTTGCAGTTACTACGTTAGATTCATAGTTTCCATTTACTAATTTAAAGGTTAAATCTTTCTTATCAACACTTAAGTTGTTATCGTACACAGGAACACTTGGAGCTGGCGCTTTAAGAGCTTCTTCTTTTAAAGCTTTAATTCTTGGTAAGATACCTTTTTCATCGATAAATGGTCTATCTAATGAAAAACTGTTTGGTGATTTAATATTGTGAATCGTTGCTTGCACAATATATTCATCGACTGATTTATCACCGGTTAAATTTGGATTTCCTTGATAAAAAGCATTCATTAGATAAGTGGTTGCATTATCTAATTGCTCAAACCCTTCAACTTCTAACCCTGGTGGGGAAGGAAGATCAAAATTGATACAGAACGTTGCCATTCCGTTTTCATCTCTTAAACGATCTACCATACGCACTGGAGTTGAACCATCTTTTTCACTTTTAAGATAAGTGATATCTTTTTCTAAAATACTAATTGTATGCTTTGTAGCAGAAAAATTTTCTTCCCCTTTAGCAGATACGCTAGCAACAGATAAAAAACTTCCTAAAGCTAAACTAAGCGTTAAAATAGACGTCGCAATTTTATTTTTCATTTTGAAATTAATCATTTTATCATCTCAATTCTTTTTTTTTATTTTTATTTGCAAAATACAGATGCACTGTTCGACTTTCTGTAATTTCAATTTTTCGTAGAGTAACATATAAAATAGATGAACTACCTCTACTTGTATCTACAATTTTTATTCTTTGACCTGATACTAATTGGCTAATCCATGGATATTTTTTTGAACAAGATTCAGTTAGAACAACTTTTTCAATACTTAATTTTCCTTTTTGATAAACTGTTCTTGAAATGTTTTTTCGATGGATGGTCATTTCTTGTTGCATGTCATTCCAACTTTCTTTAACAGAAACAAAAAAACGCACAAAACTTGTACGTTGAGTTTCTTCTATAATGATAGCTAATACGAATTTTTATTATTCGTAATGCTATTCAACCTTAATCACTATCTATTTATTGCTTATTTTCTTATGTGGGACTTCTAGAAGCATATTCACACTCACTCATTTTCTATCACCTCTTTCAGATGTTATTTTCATAGTTTTATTTAGGTTTATCCTTTAAATAGACAAAACAACCTAGTTTTTTGTAATTCGTATCCCCGATAAATTCCTTTAATGAATTTTCGTGATTTTCAAGTGTTATTTTGTTTTTAAAGTAATAAATTGGCAATTCATATTGAACTCGAATAGGAGAAAAAATAAACTGATACTCTTTCATAAACTTGCAATATACTAAAGATTCCGTATCTTTTTCGTTATCCTCTTCATTGGAAAGTCCTTGATTGTCAGCAGGCGGTTTAATTAATTCATGTGTTAATTGAACATGAGAATCTTTTAAAAATGGGAGATAATAAGTTGGTAATTTTAAAATAGACCCTATTCGTTGATCTAAACGAAGAAAGTCTTTTTCAGTCGTTAACAATTCCAGCCCGTATTGGAACTCTTTCGCTAATCGCAAAAGAATAAATCGCTTCACTCCCTGGAAAATAAGAAAGCTTAGTACAGCAAAGACAACAAAATAACTAAGCTTTCTTGGAAACACTTCATTGAATGGGATCATTACTAAGGATATCCCTACAAAACAAATTACTATCCTTCTTATCCTCAACGATTTATACTCACTTTCAAGGGTTCTTGTTTCTTTTACTCTAAAATTCGGTTTCTCTATAGTGACCTTATCCCTTAAAAATGAACCGTTAAAGCCTACCGTTGGGGCCATAAATTGTAGGCAGTTTATCAAAATAAGTAAGAAAAACACAATCGCCACAAATGCACTAAAATTAGCACCAATGTCTTCCAAAAATTTTGTAAATTCTTCTTGCTTAGAAGGGTCTAACATCAAAAATAAACTTTGCTTAATTTCCATAATGAACATTGAGTACAGGTTTTTACATGACCATATCGAAAGGGCCATACCTCCCATACCCGCAATATACTTAATAATTTTTTCAAGCCAGCATATTAACGTGTACATTTTAATTTTTTTGTATCCTGGTTCTTTCCAAGTGTTTTTGTAATTTTCAATTTGCACTTTTAATTGATTCATCTTGACTAATCCTCTCCTTCCAAACAATTTTTTCATGAGTGGTATTTAAAAATCGATTCACAACGATTAATCGATCACTCAAATTCTTTATCACAAACCAATGAGTTGGATCAAGACCACTTGCTTGTAAGATTTTGCATTGTTTTGTGGTTGGATTTAATTTCTTTTTCATAGTATTTTCTCCTCTAGTACATTATTTTTATCTATTGAACCTCTATTGAAAGAACAACGTATCCCTCGTTTTGTTTAAAATCACTCATATAGATTATTTTTACCAATACCGAACGGCCAGTATACATTGACTCCTTCGGGTCCCACTCTTGTAAAAGCAGAAAGTCACCTACCTGGTAGTTCCGATCATTTTTTCGAATCTCAAATTTCTTAGATCCATTTAGTACGGCTTCAAAATAACTTGGCTCTGTTTTTAGTGTGTGAGTTCTTCTGTTTTTATTTTTTGGAATTTTTCTTTTTACCAACTCTTTTTCAATAAATGAACGAATTTTATTTAGTTCGTCTATATCTAGTAAGTGTTCAATTTCTAATGAATGTTCATTTCTTTGACTGTTTTCTTCTAACTTTTGATTAATTTTTTTTATCAGTAGTTCAAGCTTTTCGTCATTCATTAACATACTATTATTGTTAATAAATTCCTTTTGAAGTTTACTTTCCAAACGTTTTGCTTTAAATTCCAATTTATCAATTTTTCTGGTAAAGTCGATTTTCCCTTCCGTTAACAAAAATTCGTAAACAGTCCGATCTCTTATTTTTCTGATTAATGTTTCATCGTTAAATCCATTTCTGTAAGTTACTTCAGTTAAAGAACTTAAATAACCTTGTAATTGTTTTTTATTTTCTAGAGTTGTAAATTCAAGTAGCCCTTTAGGATCTCCTTCAAATTGGTTAAGAGTTTGCTTCAAATCTGTGTACGTTTTTTTTTTATTTTCGTCATCTCAATTTTTGTGATATTTATCAGCTCATTAACAGTTTTGATTTCTATATCCCTTGCTTTGACAATAAAACGCGGTTCCCTTAGCCAAAAGATAGATTTAAGTTCCTGTCTTTTTAAAATCTTTTTCTCTTGCATTAACTCATTCAATACTGACTCTAAATACGTATTAATCATAAAATCACTCTCTTTCCTTCTATTGTTTGGTTTATCAATAAATTTTCTGAATGTTTTTATATCCTGTAACGTAAGAATTTATTTTCTTCCGAACTCTGGTATTGACTAATGGTGTTATCTTCATTCCGTTTGGAATAAAAGATACTAACAGCCCTGTTGTCCAATCTCCTTCATACTTAAAACGAACGACATCCCCTAATCGATAAATTTCTTCATCAATTTGCTTTTTTTTTCTGTTCCATATTTAGTTCTCCTTTGACCACAAAAAAAGAACCATCCGCCAGGAATGATTCTTCTTTTTATTTAGGATTTATTATTTTCTCATTCCTGATTCTTATTTTGGAATGTAAAAAACTATTTTTTCTTTTGGATTATTCTCTATTCTTCTCCAAAATTCACGTGGCAATTTATCTTTGTTCTTGTAGAATTTATCTTCTTTCAATTTGTATTCGTAACTAACTTTAGATGGAATGTCATGTACTTTTTTTGTATCCGTACTCCAATAAACACTACGCTCATAATTGTAGATTTTGTCGTCTCCAAAAAAGACAGAATACAAATCATATTTGGAAGTTTTTTCATTTTTATCTTCCTGATATTCTATTTCATTATTTTTTTTACTGTTATATCCATAAATATCATTGCATATTTTTAAATATACAAGCTCATCCATCCCATCACTTGAGGGAAAAGGGACCAATGTATCTATTCTCTTTTCGTTCCAAGTAAAATTTGAAGAGTCTTCTATAAAGGTATTGATTAACTTTTCTTGTTCACTATTATTTTTACAAAAAGTAGTAAAAATTGCGGTTAAAACAAGAATTATAATAATACAACTTATTAAAATTAAAAACTTTAAGAAGCCCCTTATTTCTGAAAATGCTAAAGTAGATTTCCTTATAAAACCAATAGCTAAACAAATCCATATTATTGTTATTGCTGCATACAACAGTTCCATTAATCTTGGTAGTTGTAAATTACTAGAGAATATCTTACTCAGTTCAGCTTGAAATTGATTGTAACTCATCTTTTATAGTCTCCTTTGATAATCCATTAGGCCAACACTCCAACGATTTTAAGAGTTTAGTTGAACAATCCACTTTTCTAATCACCCAGGTCTCTTCACACCCTACTGAACAAAAGTTTCTCTTCTTAATAGTTGGTTTTCCTTGGAAAAACGTAGTTTCTCTTATATTTGCAGCTAACTTTTTATTTTTGATTTCTTTTCTGCATTCGTAACAAGTTACAATTGGTTCGTTTTTTGAAACCATTGTTCGTGTTGATTCATAACATTTTAGTGTTTCTATATCTTGAACAAGCTTTGTTACATCCTTGCGGCCCATTCTATCTTTCATAAAGGTCATAATTTTTTGTATTTCTTGTTTCAAGTTCATTTAAGCAGATCCTTTCATAATACAAATCAAATGTATTCCGATCTTTCCAAAATAATTAAATTCTCATCTTGGACTTTTCTTAGAGTCTTTAATGATAATATTTTTATTAATTTTAATTCCGAAATTCTTTTTTCATTTTCACAAATGTACTGATATAGTTCTATCGTTTCCATTCTGTACAAATTCATAATAGAATCAAAAGAAACATTTTTTTCTCTCTTTCTAAGGGAATAATACAAGCCTATGGTTAATTCATAGCCAGCAAGAAGATAAAATTTCTCGCCACTCACATAATAGTTTTGGTTGTGTTCTTTTTCTTTTCTTTCTAATTCACGATTGTATAGATTGCATATCTTAAATTCTAATGTCTCCATAAAGAAACTCCTTATTTCTTTTTTGGTAACTTTTAGCAATGTGTTTGTTGTTTCTAACATTCTTTAAAATGTTAAAAAACTTGGTTTGCTCTGTTAAATGGTAAATCTCGTACTATGTTGTAAACAGCTGATAGTTACTAATTTTAATTTGTAATAACTATAATAGTCATTGTTGCTTCGCCCGTTTTATAGCAATCGATAACGGTTAACTCTAGAAACGCTGAATATTCGCTCATTATGTCACTGACATAACTCATGGCAAATCGTTTCATGTACTGTGTCCTACTCTACTTATTTAAACAAATAAGCGCAGTTCTGACCCTCTCCCCTTATATAGACACACGATTGATTAGAGAGGCGGTTGACTAGACCGACTATTTAATTAGTTTCGTTTATCCTTTCTTAAATGGTTTTCTTTTTTCCTTTTAGTGAAAAAAAGATTTTTCAATCCACGAAATTCTAATAATTAAAATTCCGCTCCACATACTTCACCTACTTTACCTAAGTTCATAGACTACATAGTCACATATGCTTCTTCCATTTCTTACTCAAATCAACTCAAATTTTCTATTGCTTGTTTTTTGTAAAGAATTCAATTGAATCGAATTCCTCAAACTAGCAACTATCAACTGTTTACTGCTTTTACATTGTTACTGCTGCTTTATAAGACGATCCGACATTACTTTGACTTCATGTATTTTAATTTCTTTTCTATGTTTAAAAGCTCCTTTATTCGTGCTTAGCAGCGGACAAGATTTGTTAAGTCGTTTAGCAATCACAATCCCTGAAGAATCTTTTACTGATCGAATATTTGGATACAAATAGTGCAATTTCATTTGTGTTCGATGAATAGTATTTTTCCGACCACCAATAATAAATTCATGTTGCAAATAACCAAAATCACCACTTACTTTATAGGTATTTCCAGAAAATGTTTTAATCAATGATCCGTTTTCTTTAATATCATTTACTTGAACTTTATTGTGATTTATTTTTTTTTGACAACTCAACTAGTTTTCCTCCTCAATAAATATTTGATAGTAATAAACCCCAATTTGTAGGCCGTATAAGTAAAACTTACACCAAAAAGGTTTTTATTACTTCTAAACAAACAAATAAAAAAAAGGAGAGTAGATGCTACTGTTTAGTAACATCTACTCTCCTTTTTGCCATAAATACACACACTTCAGTATAACAAAATAGACTAATTAACCTTATAGTACCAACTGATATACAAAAAAATCATGTCAATTGGTGTTAGCGTTAACCTAATCATTATTTATAAATAACTTTAGGTATACAAACTAATTTTACTGTTAATTTTTCAAAAATTTGTTATACTGGCAAGTGTGGCTGTTTACAGTCACAGGAGGGAGCGTCTCTAAAACAGGTATAGACTGTTTTGGTAGATCATCCGTATATAAGCCTGAGAAACTTATATATGGTGCTTCCTTCTTTATTTTATTTGTTTGCTTAAAACTAATAATAATAAGTTTAAGCGAAAATATAACCTTATTTTAATAAATACAAAACAAGAATAACACAGTAGTTTTTTTTAATCAACCATTTCTAAAATATTATTGTATAACTATTATACATTCCTCTAAATTTATTATTCTAAGTTTAAGAAGTCCCCTCTCCTTTCATGTATCAATAAACGTTTATCTATATACATTATACCCCACATATCCATACATAATCTAGAGCTTGTGCAATATTTGCACAAGCAAAATAGCTCTTTAAAATATTTATAACTAAAGAATATTAAATAACGATCGTTAATGTTTGAATATCTAACACATTAGATTAAAATCAAAGAATATATAACCATTCATGTTTTTAAAAAGAATATTTTGAAAGGAGTTACTCAATGGAAATTGGACATTTTATAAAAAATATGTCTCAAGAAACACTATCCGAAAACATTATTTCTAGAAGGAATTTATCTAAAATAGAAAATAATGAAACCTCTCCTACCTTAGAACAATTAAAGCAGATATTCTTTAAATTAAACATTGATTCAAATGATATCAATGTTTTCGTATTAAACTTCAACAGCAATCAATACGACGAACTACATACAGAATTTACTGATCTTATTAATTCTGTAAATATAAAAAATTCTGATCTTCTTTTACTAAATCAAAAAATAAAAGAAGATCTCTCAAGCGACCGAAAAATTATTAGCCTTTATCTTGAATTTAAAATTAGATTCAAAAATAATAAACTCATATTACCCTTAACAACTAAGAAAATCAGAAGTATCTATGATTACTTAGTTGCTTCACCTATTTACACAATATTAGCTTTACTTGTAAAGTTAGCACCTATACCCATGATTGAACATTTGCATAATAAAATGTTTCCAGTTGAATTTAGAGAACTTCGTAACCAGGCTATTACCGACGTTATACTCTGTTTTTACTTCAACATTTCAAGTGAACTAACCCAGCTGCAATGACATAGTAGAGCTAAGGAATACCTTCCATTAGCTAAAGTAGAACTAACACCTACAAACTATTTCTACACTTAAAAAATAAACTTTTTAAAAAAGCTACAACCCTATTCTGAAACAAGAAAATTAGAGTAATTCAATCAATGTTTAAAATTAATTGAAATACCAAAAAAGTTCGATGATATCAAACTCTTTAAACTTCTAAAGAAATTGTTGAGTATTGTAGATACACAAAACGAAAATTCATACAAAACCTTTTTCAAATAAAAACATAAAAGAAGTTCACTAGTTATATTTAGTGGGCTTTTTCTTTTTATCTGCTTATCTAGGTTAACATTGATTACGTTATATTTCTAATGCAAAGAGCATAGCTTAACAAAGGTTGTCGTATACTTGATATATTGTTATTGGCAGAGTGGCTATTTAAATTCAACCCGTATCCAAGTCTAAAGACCCTTGTACCACCGTTGTTTTAAAGCTCTCCAGGGCTTCTTTTTTCATCGTTTGAAATACTCTATGCGTTTCCGGTATTAAGTTCGCTAAGGCCTCTTGTAACTGATCCATTTTTTCTCTTTTTGATTTTAAAATTAACTGCAGCATTAGAGATCTAGTCGTCAAGTACGTCTTGCCGTATCGACCACGTGTAGTTTTAACAAATAACTCCCCTTCAGCACGCAATTGTCCCATTAATTCCTTTAGTGTACTTAAAGGGATTTTTAATTCTTCTACAATTTTCTGCATTGTAATCTCTAATGTCGGTTTATTGTAGCTTGTTTTTGAATGAATATAACCGAAGAAGTCCTCTTTCCACTCGTAGTAATGACTACGTTCTCTGTCCTCACGTTTTTTAGCGTGTTTCACCCATAAAGAACGGTCTACTCGGCCAATGTTTTGTTTCTTAAATGCTAATAACTGCTCGGATTTCACCCATTTGTTTATTAAAAGATCAATAAATTGACTACTTGCACCCTGGT
This sequence comes from Carnobacterium sp. GW821-FHT04C06, assembly GCF_059420345.1. Classification (NCBI taxonomy): domain Bacteria; kingdom Bacillati; phylum Bacillota; class Bacilli; order Lactobacillales; family Carnobacteriaceae; genus Carnobacterium; species Carnobacterium sp. GW821-FHT04C06. The sequence goes on along the minus strand of NZ_JBWKTN010000008.1, from coordinate 39,084 downwards.
ACTCACCTGAGTAAGCACTGATTACCTTTTTTTCAACAATTCTATTATCCAAAGGGTTGGTTAGGCTTGTATTAAACAGATCCATTTCGTTTAAACAATCCTGGAAAGGTACTCCTGAAGAAAAATTAGCAAGTGCTAGCGTAAATACGGTATTATCACGCCCTGAATCTTCACCATTTCCGCAATCGATGTTTTCAGAATTGATTAATGCTTTGTACCACATACTATCAATTTGTCTATATTTAACCTTCTTTAAAGGTTTAGGCACTAATGTTAGATTTGATTTTTTAAGCTCTAATCTCTTAGCCTGGTACTCTATTGACCATTTCATCAAAGTATCAAATTTATACGTGAAGTTAGGCTCAAAATGAACGATATTCTCTTCATTAGGCGCTCTGAAGATCCCAAAATGATTACAAGTAACATCAATCATAGATCCAAAACGCTCTTCAAAAGATAAACGAATACTGATAGAAATAGCTTTTGCGACTTTTAATGACTTGTAATTATTTTTACTAGAGATATAACTTGCATGTTCCAATATATAATAAACGTGGTAGCCTTTTGGTGTATCTAAAATAAGAGTAGGCAATAATCCTAACTCTGTATTCAATGATTCTAAAATCACTTCATTTTCTGTTGGTTTTTGGTCCTCGCTGCAATCAATATCTACTACAAAACAATTGATTTGATTTAAATTTCTTTCGAAGTGACCTTCAACATAGTTACGTCCTTTATCAGCATAACCACCCCACCCATAGACGTTGGGAGTCCAATGCGTTAAATTAGGATTCTCACGTAAGCCCTCCAAAGATGTCAAAACGATTCCTCTTGACTCTTGCATTGCTTCTTTTGATCTAAAGCCAAAAATAGATCCTTTTTTATTTTGATCTTCTTTATACGTCAAGGACACTACTTTACTGTTATACTCTTTATATTGCTTTAAACCAGTCTTTAACACCAATTCTCTCGCTTCGTTTGCCCATTTTTGCTTCATTTTCAACATTTATTTCACCTCGTTTTTAACATAAAAAGAGAGAACACTCTACTAGCAGTGTTCTCTCTTTTTGTCCCAAACGTAGATCCTTTTTCAGCAAATTTATGCACCAAAATAAAGGTTATTAGCTTGATTTTTCCAATAAAAATGATATAATTAAGTATCTAGAGAAACAGACTGTAATCTGTTTTCTCCTATCAACTAAAAAATTTATATTTATTTTTATTGGAGACGAAAATGAACACATAGGTTTGTATGTGATTCAGAATATATTTGAGGGCCTAATCTCAAATACATTCCGTCTCTCTTTTTTTTGTTTGTTTTTCAATATAATATCTAATATTTGGAAGAAAGTAAACCCATCTTTCAATCAATATCCAGTGCATTAGATCCTTTTAGACGAAAAAGTTCAACTTCTTCTGAAGTATTTAATTCCAAAATCATTTTTTCTACTTGTTCCAGTTCAAAGGAATTTTCATCTAACAATGGCTCATATTTATTAAATACCAATTCTTCGAATCGATCTAATGCTTCCGTTCCAAAACTACGTGTTCCGTTACTAAATTCTCTAACATAACTTGAAGCTAAACCGATAGCTTTAGACAGCTCAATGCGACTTATATAGTAATTATCAATAAGAAACAGTAGTACATACCGATTATATTCATTTCTATATTCTTTACTTCCTTTTTCCATTACAATCTCTCCTTGTTGTCAAATATAACAACACTTCTCAACACAAATAATAGCACTAATCTAATCTTTCTACAACTATTTTCTATTCTTTTTTTTTAAATAATAATGCAATTTCCCTACTAAAACGCTGATAATATAAATAGTAATATATTGTATTACCATTAAAAATACAATTTCAATAGTAATACAATATATTACCTTTATATTTTTTTGTTAATTATGTCTTATTTCAAACAAAAAGTAGCCGTTGTTGTTGATTTTAACAACGTGATATGTTAAGATTCTATGTATAGTAATACACATATATTTTTAATAGTAATATATATAGTAACTTTCAAATATTACCATTATTTTTAAGGAGGATATTGTACATGGCAGTTGGGATTACAGTCGCAGCAAATAAAGGTGGCGTTGGAAAAACTTTAATAACATTAAACTTGGCTGGTAGCATCAGAAAATCTTTTCCAGATGCTAAAATATTAGTAGTTGATACAGATGCCCAAGGAAATACTACGAAATCATTCAGAGTTAAAATAAAAAATGATCAAAATACTATTTATGACGTCTTCATGGGAAATGCAACTGTTGAAGAAACTATCGTGCACACGTATGATAATCTAATCGATGTGCTTCCTGCTAACGCTGATAATAATTACCTTGAATTTGACAAAATGGAAGAGTTTCGTGATACCATTTTAGAGTGGTTTGTAGACTTAGTTAAGAAGTTTAAAGAAAATATCTCAGAATTAATGACCTTAGAAGGACTAAAGAAAAAAATGAATAAACATATTGATCCTAGTTCTAACTATTTTAACGCTCTTGAAGGAACTTTTGATAATGTTCAAGATAAATATGATTTTATCATTTTCGATACTCCTCCTGAATTAAAACAAGTTACGTCATCTGTTCTTTCAATTGCTGACGTTGTTTTAGTTCCTTACGAGCCCGATTTAAATGGTGTAGATGGAGTAACTCATTTAATTTCTAGAGTAAATACTCTTAAAGACAAATATAACCCTGACCTTAGAATTGGCGGGGTTCTAGCTAACAAAGTATACAATACTAACCTACATGCTAAAATGATTAATACTATGATGAAATACACTAATAGAAACAACTACCATTACTTTGATACCGAGATTCCACGTTCAATATCATTTGCAGATAAATTAGTAAGAAGTGGTATGCCAATTACAATGAGTGCACCTGAAAATAAATTTTCTCAAAATTTTTATAAACTACTAAACGAAATGAACGAAATTGGTTTGTTAACAAAAGATGGTACTATCTTAGAAATACCAAATCAACTTTACTTGAATGTGGAGGAAGATGAATAATGCCTAGACCAAATAAAAAAATTAAAAATAAAGCATCAGGTGATTTTAATTCTTTTTTCGATACAGAATTAGATCAAATTGCAACACCCGAAGACAGCTTACAAGATGATTTATCAGATAATAAAACAGTAGAAGAAAAGTCTAGTAATCTAGAAGTTAACGTGCCTACAGACGAAAAAGATTCAGAGTACAGTAAAGCTTCAGAAACTACAGAGCATACGTCGACAGATCACTTTACTGTCACTGAAGAAATACGCCCCCCCTCTGTTAATCATCATTTATCAGATACCATATCAAATAATTTTGGGCTAAAAATTTCAAATTCAGAAACTCTTGACCCATTAATACCAAAAACTTATAAACTTAGTGAAAGTACCATTGATAGACTTGAAAGCCTTGTTTATAAAGATAAACGTCGTAATAAGAAAATACCTGGTACAAAGGGGTTTATTTCAGATTTCGTGGATAATGCTATTTGGATTCATCTCCACGGTTTAGGACTAGCTACTGAAGACGAGCTTAATGAGCATTTGAAAGAATATAGTAAATATCCCTTAAATTTAAATGCTACTGATGACTTAGACTAGGAGTAACATTCCTAGTTTTTTTTGTATTACCTTATTATTACTAACAAAGCTATTGCCTATTTTATTGAATAGTTTGTCTACTGCTTTCAGTTCTTTTCGATAGTAATATATTGTATTACCATTCATAATATATTACCTTACTATTTTTAATATAACGATTGCCTGTTTTATGGTAGAGTAGGTCTAATACTTCCAGTTCATTTAATAGTAATATATTGTATTACCATTTGTAATATATTACCTTACTATTTTTAACGCAGCGATTGTCTGTTTTATGGTAGCGTAGGCCTATTTATTCCAGCGGATTTAATAGTAATATATTGTATTACTATTCATAATATATTACCTTACTATTTTTAACGCAGCGATTGCCTGTTTTATGGTAGCGTAGGCCTATTTATTCCAGCGGATTTAATAGTAATATGTTGTATTACTATTCATAATATATTACCTTACTATTTTTAACGTGGCGATTGCCTGTTTTATGGTAGCGTAAGGCTGCTGCCGGCAGTTTATTTTTATAGTAATATATTATCTTACTATTTTTAACATGAGGATTGCCTGTTTTATTGTAGAGTAGGGTAGTTAATTTGATTAAAAACTATTTACTAAAGAGTTTACACAATTAAAGAACTTGTTCAGGATTCCGTATTTATAGATCAACTTATTATCGATGGAGAAGTAAAGTGAAATCAGATAAAAATAATAAACTGATTCATCATATCAGAAAAATTGGTCTCGAAATAAATTTATATATGGTTATCGCAAAGTGGCGATTATTATAAGTCAAACAGCAATCATTAATATATGTATATCATTGACTATTAATTATCAGTAGCCTAATATGATTTTTTTGTTTACGTTACTTTAAAATTTCGATTCTAATGGATAAGAAGCTGGTATAGAAACTCATCTAGTTTACATAAGATTTATTTATTAAAAGTATTTATTTGTCAATATAATCAGCGACATATTAAACAAAACCTTATTACTTTTTGTTTAATCGATTCTATTTAGCTAATTTCAGATTATCAATTACATCTAAATGTAACTAAAGATGCATTTAAACTTATTTACTTTTATAGTGTTCACTAATTTACTATACTAAAATAGAAAAAGAGACCATGTGTCAACATGATCTCTTTTATCTATACCGTTCAAAAGACGGTAGCTAGGTTTAAATTAAATCAAAAATGAACTATCGTTAAACATTTAAACTTCTCTGCTTTAATAGCGTTCAATTATATGTTATACTGAAATAGAAAAAGAGACCATGCGCTAACATGATCCCTTTTATGTAGACCGTTCAAAAGACGGTAGCTAGGTTTAAATAATTAAAAAATAACTATCTGACACCCTGCTAAAAGTGTTTTTCAGATGGTTATTTTTTGTTTTTATGATCGTAAATTTTCAAAGCTAAAGTTGTGAATGCCAGGGCAAACATCAACGCTTCAAAAACGGACACGTTTATTCCTTTCCAGGAGTAAAGCTATAATCTAAAAACATAGGCATCACCCCTTTTTCAAGAGATTTAGCCACCATCTTTCGCACTTTCTACGCGTTCTATTATAACATATCTTCCTATCTATTTTACATAAATCTGAAATTTAAATTGTTTGAACTATAAATCTTCTATATTAAATTCCATATATCCTTCGTAAAAATAACTCACATCAATACCTTCCATATAAACATCTCTATTATTAACCTCAGAGGTTAATGTATTTTTTATTAAATGCTTTATCTCTAAATCCTTCACTGGACTACGTTCCATGGCTAATAAATAGTCTTCTTTATTTATCAAGTTCCAATCCACTACTTTAGATAATTCATTTTTTAAAATTAAATCTAACCATATTCTCGTTGCACGTCCATTGCCTTCACGAAAAGGATGTGCAATATTCATTTCTACGTACTTTTCTACAATTTCTTCTATAGTAGTTTGTGGCATATTATCAATATGATTCAAAGATACTTCTAGATACATAACCGGTGCAAATCTGAAATTACTTTTAGCAATATTTACTGTTCGAAGTTGACCTGCAAAATCATCAATATCATCAAACAAATAGCAATGAATATCGGATAATCCCTTGTAAGTTCCAACTTCTATCTCTTCAATATCTCCAGAAGTATATAGTTTTTTTGCCTTAGTCTTACTAATTTTTTCTTCAACTTTTGCTAATTCAACTTGATTGGTAATACCTAGCTTATTTTTCAGCATTTTTATATCCTCCAAGTGTATTGAATTTTTTTAGTTTGTTCATTTATTAAAACGTCCTTACAGAGTGAAATAAGATACTTATCCATCTTCGAAACTTGAAATCGTCTTAGAATCGTCCTCTCGCAATTAACATTCGAGAAAAAACTTTATTTTGGGAAAATTTTAGACTGATTTATAAATCTAAGCTCATGACAGCGGTATCTTTATCTTCTTGTGTGATCCCAATATAGCGTAAAGTTTCCTTAGCTGATGAGTGATTTAATAAGTCTTGTATAATTTCAATAGGTATTCCATTTTTACTATATAAGAAATATCCAAATGTTTTACGCATAGAATGTGTCCCAATATTTTTGAGTCCTACTCTCTTAGCAGCATTACTAATAATTAACCAAAGTCCTTGACGACTTAGAGGTTTATTATTTCCTTTTCTACTAGGAAATAAATAATAGTCAAATTCTTGGTTTGCTAGCTGGTCAGGAAATTCTTCTTTTACATATTTTATAATTTGGTTCCTTAATTTATTAGATATAATAATTGAATTCGTTTTACTTGTTTTTTTCTCTTTCATTTGGAGTCGATCTTTTGCTACAATTTTTTGTCTAGAGATTATTAAAACATCAGATAATTTTAATCTACCTAGATCAGAAATTCGATAAGCCGTATTTATACCTAATGTGAAAATCAACACATTTCGATTTCCTTTTTCTGTAGAAGCTAAAACAGCTTTCATATCATCAATCTTCTTTTTATCACGAATTGGATTCACAATTTCCACTATTTTCTCCCACTTTCTGAAATTGACTCAATTTCATTATATCACATATTAAGTCAATTTCAAAAAAGCTATATAAAAAGCATGAATCCAAAAATTGGATTCATGCTTAGAGCCACTTAGGTTTGAGCCATTTCACTGAACTTGACACAACAAGATTGTGTCAAGTTATTCGAAAAGAGAAATCGGTAAGAAAAAAATGGTTAAAGATAATTACTAATTATTGAAATAATAATAATATCACTTTTTTAATTTATCTAAAATCGATGTTTTTTATTTTTAAAACATAATTATTTAAATATTAAATATCATTTAATTAGTGATTTGTATTTTGACAACTTTAATAATTAATGATAAATCAGTATTCTATAAAAAAGGAAGAATTTAAGATGACGCAACACAAACATAGAAATCATAATTATACATACATTCGTTTACCTGCTACCACACAAAAATAATACATGGGTACCCTATTGACTATGTTCGCGATGATCACTTACATCATCAACATGAAGATCATTGGAATGAATGTTCAATTGAGGTAAAAACTAAAAATCCTAGTTCCTGTAATCATGACAATGAATGGATATCAAAAAATACCTCATGCCAATCATTAGGACTATTTAGTCAACGGACGTTTACATCATGTATACAATGATGTCCATTGTCTTGTAAAAGTAGTTTAATGCTTACTGGTAATAAAAACATCATTTGTATATTTTCTAAAATTTGACTATTTTCAATTTATATTATAACTAAAATTAAAATTGATATTGTGTTATTTTACCTTCTCTTTTATTTTTTCTACTAATTTTGCATATTATTATTGCTTAAAGCGATGCCCAAAGCAATTAAAGTTTGTTCTTTTACTATTCTCTTCTAACATCATAGATATTTTAAATTAATTCCTTATTCTAAATAGAATACATATAATAAATACATGGATTCCTTCTCTTTAATAGTATATATTCCAGCATTACAGTATAGTAATCCTTTTTTTAACTTTAAACAACATTTAGCGCTATAAATATAGAATTTCAAAAGTGATTTTCATTCTTTCTAAATTCTTAACAATTTGATATTACGTATCAATTATTCAAAAATTTCTAAAGATTTTTGGACTCTTTCTTTTTTTAAATAATTTAGTCCACGTGCTGAAGCTATTAATATATCTACAACATCTATATTTAATATTTTTTTACTAGATACTAAATTTAAATATCATTCTCCTTCATAAAGATTATTTTTTAATTTGAATATCAAATAACCTTTATAGTAGTAATGTTTTTTTGATCACAAGGAGTAGATTTGATAGTGTCTTTTTTCAACTTTTTTTTTATATAACATTAGACAAATCATTACTATCAAATTTTTCACTCATGATATCTCTAATATTAATATCTAATCTTTTACAGATTTCATTTAATGTTCTATAATTCAGTAGTCTATTGTGATTTGCCATCATACTATTAGCGAACTATTTTATAGTTATCCTAGGGATAACTGATATTCTTTCAATTTTTTTATTACTGTTTCCACAATCAAATCATTTTTATTTATTTTTGCAAGACCAAATGCTATTAAATAATTTTCTATAGCTTCTTTTCTTTTATTAAAAAAACCAAAGCATTTAGCTTTTTCAAAATATAAGTCATCTAAATAGAAATATTCTCCATTTATTTCAGAGATTTTAATCCCTTCATTGGTATATTTAATAGCACTCTTATTATCATTAATTTTAGAGTAATATTTAGCTGTTTCTAAATAAATTAGAACTGTATCTTTTGTATATTTATCATCTGGTAACTTCTCCATTTTTAAATTGTCTATTGCCATATTATAATAAAGTTGTGATTTATCTAACCTATTTTGCATAGTATATATTTGACCAATTTTATTTAAAATCATGCTATCCATAAAATGTTTTTTCGATTTTGATAATGCTAGATTAAGATAATACAAAGCATCGGTAGTATCTTTTGTTACTTCAATTAATGTACAAGCTAAATAATAGTAGTATCTTTTTTTATCACTCGTATAAATCAAACTATTTTCATCTATTTCTGCGTGTACATAATCATAAGCCCTCTTATACCTTGCGTTTCTATAGTGATTTTCTAGTATTTTTAATTTTTCATAAGCATCACTTGACTTAGTTTCTACTACATATACATCCTCCATTTTAATTTCTAGTCTTCTACATATTTTTGCTAAATTACTAATTCTGGGAACTGTATTTTTATTTTCAATTTTGCTAATTGTAACTTGTGTACAAATTCCTTCTGCAAGCTTTTTTTGTGACATTTTTTTTCTTTTCCTTGTCTCTCTTATTTTTTCCCCCAATATTATCATAGTTAAATTTAACTCCTTAGCTTTTTTTATTACTTTAATCTAGCCTATTTTCAAATTATTAATATATAAAAAGTAAACTTATTAGTCTGCTGTTTCAAATAATAACGTTATTCTCATAATCTACAGAGATAACTTCAATTACTTTACTAAACTTTTCTTTAACTAACTCTCTAACTTTTTTTTCTGTATTAAATCTATTTAAGACAAGTATTTTTTCAATTTTTATTTTCTTTTTATTAGGCTTTCCTATAAAAACAACTCTATACACAGAATGTAGAAAATTATCATTACTCACTTTATTATCTAGTAATTCTTTTTCTACAAGAACTTCATAAATCTCATTTTCATATATTTCTTTATTGTTATTTTTAATTATTGAATAATTTAAATTATTTATAATTTTTTTTGGATTTTCTTTGATATTACTATACGTATAACAAAACAAATATAGAGGTTGATCAGATTGACTGTTTCTTGATTGTATTTCATATAAAACGCCATCATACCAAAAGTCTTCAATTCTCATTGTCTAAACTCCTTAAAAATTTTTCGTTAAAAATTTATTGGTATTTATCTTTTAGAAAAACTTGATCCTAGCCATCCAGATAACGAAGTAATAATTAAAGATAAAAGCATCGCTACAAATGCCCATATAGAAGCTTTTGAAGTTGAATGCGCCACGTCATTAGCAATTTGTTTTACATCATCAATAGTACTCTTTAAATAAATGTTTACATTTTTTAAATTTTTGCTTGTATCTTCAATTTTATTTTCTATTTTTTTAGTAGAGGCTTCCAATTCATTATAAATATTATCTGTAACCTGCTTTGCTTCTTCACCAGTAAAATCGGTGTTCGCAGATACAGAATTAGCTATAGCTTTTTTATCTAAAGATTTACCTATATTTTTAGCTTTTAATTTCAACTCCTGTACTGCATAATTTATAATTTTTTCTGAATTTTCTGGATGGATCAAAGTTTTTTTCCCAGTTTCTTTAATAATATTAATAGATTCATCTATTTCGCTTTTTAAATACCCTGGTTGAAGCTCTTTTACTTTTGTATCTTTTAAAATTTTAGTCATATCTTCATCAAAATTATCTATATTTATTAAGTTCAAATCATTAGAGACATCGTTAATACTTGATGCTATTTTTTTTCCTAAAGATGATGTCAACGTTGAAACACTTTCACCTACATTTACCGTGACACTTCCAAACAGCGAACCCATTGCTGAAAGCGTTCCTATTGCAGTGAAAGAAATTATAACGATTATCATCAAAATACCTGTTGCCCAAGTCAAAAATCCATGAATTAAGCCTAAATTATTAGATGCTAATCCAGATATAAATCCTGCTAACATAAAAATGTAGTTACAGTCAATATAGTAACACCTACTCCTAAACTATCTAAAGTATTGTTAACATTATTACCTGCTGCTCCAAATCCTATTGCAACGCTTAATATAGTTAGCATAATAAAGATAACTAGAAACGTAATTAAACCTGCAATTACTGCGCTCCAAGATATTTTATTGCCAACTATTGTATTTTGTATACTTAATTCTTTTGAATTGTTTTCCATTTATTTCATCTCCTAATTTTTATTAAATGTCTGATTTGATTATAGTTATTATTTTTTAATCTTTATTTATTTTTCTAAATACTCTTCTGTATTTTCAATTTCTTCCAACTCAACATGATTAATTTGACCATCTACAATTAAATATTTATTGAATGAATCGACTCCTTTTATTGATATTACTAATTGTATATTGGATTCAATTTGAACATTATTTAAATATTAAATAATAATTACTCCAAAATTTAATATTGCTGATCTTTCCATACCTCCTAAAAAAATTTAGTATTTACTCTGAAGCTTTTAATGTAGCCATAGATGCTCTATCAACTATATGAAAATTGTGATATTAACTATAAATAAATTTTTGAAGCAATAAAATAATTATTTTTTAATTTCATGTTTATAAAATAACTATTATTTAGAAAAAACCACACGCTTCTATGGATATAGAACGTGTGGTTTAAAATTTTTATTGAAAATTTTTTATTTTTTTATGTTATCAATAACTTCTTCAGTCTTTTCTTTAACAGATTCTGTTGCTTCTTTTACTTTTCCTACTACTTGGTCGAATAAACCTTCTACTTTTTTTTGATTATCTCCTGTGATATGTCCAACTGCTTCTTTTACTTTTCCATTTGTTTTATCAAACATTCCCTTATCTGTCATCTAAATTCCTTCTTTCATTATTTTTTTATTGTACTCGTCCACTTTTAGTTTGCTGTTTTGCACTATCTGTATTTTTGCTTATTGATTTTTTTACTTTTTCAGTTTGATCACTAATTACTCCAGAAGCTTGTTCTGTAGCGCTAGCAAGCTTATCTTGAACTGAAACAGAATCTTCTTCATGCTCTTTTCTAGTTTTGATATCTACCACAGTAATATTTGCTTCAATTAATTCTAAATCTGTTGTCATTTTTATACTTTTTTCTACAATATCAATTAGTTCATCTACTAACTTAGGGATGTTTTTTCCATACTCAACGACAATATCTAGATCAAGAGCTACTTCTTTTTTTCCAACTTCTACATTTACACCTGTTCGAACATCGTCATTATTTAATAACTTTCCAGTTAAATTTGAAAAGAAACCACCATCTAATGTTAGCAATCCTTCTACTTTCTCTAAAGAGTAACCTATAATTTTTTGTACTACTTTATCTTCATATGTCAATTCTTTTTTTAATTTAACTTGTTGTCCTTTTTTTTCTAATTGTTCCATCATTAATCACACTCCAATTTTAATTTTTAAATCTTTTATTGAAATAATAGCCTATAGCAGCACCTATAGTTGCTAGTAGTAAAATTAACAACATTTTAAAGAATCCTACACTAATAATTAATATGCCAAATGATATCCCTACAAGGCATCCATAAATTACAATTTGATATTCTTTCAATACATCCATTTTTTCCTCCTATTGTACGCGTTTAATTTGCTTTTTCTTACTTTCACTTTTTTTGTTAGGCTTTAACAAAAGTTTCAATCGAATAGAATTTTTAGGAATATCAAACATCTTGCTTGCGTTTGATATTATTTTTTCCATAAGATATTCTGTATCAATAGTTAAATTATAGTTAGGAGATACTAATCCAATAATAGATCCTCGTATTTTTTTATTTTTCTTAAAAACTGACACTTTTACTTTTGGTTTTTCAATATAAATAGTTTTTTCTAATTCTAATAAAATTAAAGACTCAATTGCTTTTGTTTCTATTATTGTTTTTACATGTTTTTTTTTATTTAATATTTTTTTCGAATTTATCGGAATAAAAATTAGGATAAAAATTCCTATTAGTAAAATTAAGATACTAAGTCCACTAATATAAAATAAAACTGGAGAAATCCATAATTTAAAAAAATCATAGTCATCTAATTTCATAATATTGAATATCATAAAATTAGAAGGTTGATAAACTAAAAATAGTGAAAAACTAATTGATAAGCCTATTATTAATAAAGTGAAAAGAATAATTTTTTTTAGATATGTCATTTTATCCCTCTCTTGAACTATATTTAACTCGGCGCATTAATCATTGACCAAGTAATTGCCGCTTCATAATCTCCAACATATACTGTGCTTGGAATATCTACTAAACTAACAGGATTTTGAACTGTTCCAAACGAATATGACCACTTATCTACTCCTTTTCCTACTGGGGCACTAACAACATTTTGTACAGCTCCATTTAAAGTTACTTCGTGTCCTACCAAGTCTTGAGATACAGCCCCATTATTAGTTGCTACTCCTTTTGGTAACTTAATTCCTGCTACGAACGTTTTACCAGTTGTGGTAACTTTAGGCATAAATGCAGAAGTTTTAGCTTGAACTCGCCATCCAGCTTTTGTTCCGCGATTATCTTCCATAGAAATACCTACACTATTTTTAGAATTTAATTCTATATTTTTTGAAGTTGCTCCTGCTTTTATTTTCCCAAAAGTAAATTTATCAACAGAAATGATACCGAAGTTCCCTGGCATTACTTTTACAGTTACATTGTAGTCGCTATAATTTCCTGAAGGGTCTTTAAGTCTGACTGTTACTGTTTGGTCACCTGGCTTTGAAGTATCCAAAGCGTTACCAACATATTCATAACTAACTTTGTCTTTCCCACTATTATCATTAACTTCTGAAAACATATCTTTAATTTCTAAAGTTCCATTAATTGGAATTGATAAATCATTTTTTAATATACCTGTTGGTTTGGTCGTATCTACCACAGTAACTTTAGAGGTAATTGTATGATTAAGATAATTATTATTCACAATCAATGGTTGTTTTATAATAATTGGTATATTATACGTACCTAATGTATCTGATTTTAAATTACCGTTAAAGCTTGAACTTAATTTAGAGTAGTCTTGAACATTGGAAAAATTTGTTACTGACTGTTTACTAGTATCGCTTCCTAATTCAATTGTAACTTCTTTTGCAGTTACTTTGTTAAAATCTAATTCTTTTAAAGCATTAAATGTATCAGTAGTATATTCATAATAAGTTTCTGGCTGAGAAACTTTGTTCCATCCATATTGAGCGAATTTGAGTACTCTTTCAGTATCCGCTGAATAAACTCTATAAATAGAGCCATAATTTCCTGACATATTTCCTTGTGGCATTTTTTTATTAGGTTGTATTTGATTCCCAAAATTGCCAATTGTTGTCTGTGGTTGAGCTTTTGCGCTAACCTCAGGAGACGACAATATATGGTCCGTAGTTACAGTATATTTGCTCAATGAAGAATATTCATTTGGGCTATTTGAAAGTAAATTGTGAAATTTCCACCTATCTGCATTTGCTACAGAAGAAAAATCATTTACAAAAGTTCCATTTGAATTCGTTATGAGATCATCATTACCCGCTGCAAATGATCCTGTTATTAACTGCGTACTAAATATACTAGTCATTTGAAATCCTATCGCGTTACCATTACTTACACCATTTGCATTATCAAATGTTCTAAAAACAATTGCATCATTTACAGGAAGAAAACCACTTGGTGTCATTAAATAGTACATATCTTTAAATTTTGTCTCTAGTGAGTTAAATATTGTACCATTATAGTTTTCAACTTGAACTTTAACAGGTTCCACAAGTTGCATTTTCAAAATATCTCCGTATCTGATTTGCTTTCCATCTATATCATTTACCATTTTAGATTGCAAATCATTACCTTTGTTATAACTATTGAATTTTACTGTTCTGTCTTGCCTTACTATATCTATGCTGTAATAAAATTGATTTCCGAACTCTTTATGAAACACACTAGATGCATCTCCTGGTTGAAAAAATAATTTTGCTACATTAGTTGAATCATCTACCCTTAAAGATAAGGTACTACTTTTCACAGTACCATTTCCATATAATGGAACTATTATTTTACTTTCAAGCACTGCAGCTTGTGCAACTTTCGGCTGAATTAATAGAAAAATCATCAGTACACTTGCTATAAAGAATCCCAGACTAAATGAATGTTTTTTTATTTTCATTTCACATTCCAACTCCTTTTTAAGCTTCAGTATCTTTATTATTATTTAATCTTTTCTGTTTTAATTTTTTTCTTTTTAATCTTATCTCTGCTTCTCTTTTTTTCTTTTTCTTTGCTCTTATACGAGCTTTCCTAATTAATTCTTTTTTTCTTTTTTTATATCGTATAAAAACAATAATAGAAGTAATTAAAATAATTGAGATTATAATAATTAAAATGACTAACCATATATTATTTTTAGTTGTTTTGACTTCAATAGCCTCTTCATTTAATTTTTTACTCTCTTTATCAGATATTGAGAAATTTTTTTTAAAAGACCATTTTTCATCTCCTGCCGATGCTTCTATAGTCGCTTCATATTCTCCTGCTTTCAATTCATTATTTGACCATGACACTGGAAAATCAAAATTTGAGTTTGGAGCCATTGATAATGATTCTTTTGATTCTTTATGCAAAACCTCAGTTGATCCTTTTTTTGATATTGATGCATCAACTTTTAATCCATTTATAATAGTCGCTTCAGTATTTTGCAAATTTAATGAAACGGCTGTTCGATAATTTAATAACATTGGCTTTACATCATTTAATTGAATCTTTGGAGTAACTGGATCTTCAGACATCTTTAAAGAAGCCCCAATAACAAATGAATATTCGTTTTTTATTTGCACTCCTTCACTACTTTTTGAATCTTTAATAGAACCTGTATCTTCTGAGACTGAAAAACCTCCTAAAATTGTTCCATTAAAAGATTCTTTTGGCATATGTAAATTAAAGGTGACTTCTTTACTTTCATCTGCCTGAAGTGTTACTTTTTGTTCTTTATCAATTAAAGTTGTAAATGGATAAACTAGTGAGGAATCATTTTTTATATCTCTTTTACTATAATCAATTACACCGTTCTGATTCGTAGTAGCATTTGTCGGAGTTACATTAACTGTAATTGGTTGTTGGCTTGTATTTTTTATTGTTAAGGACAATGATTGTTCTTGATCAGGAAGAACTTTTAGATCAAAATATGATTTAGAAGTGTCAATCTGATTTTCGGGAATATTTGCCTTTACTGAATAGTTGATACCTTCAGCAAAAGATTTTTCTCCATATAAAACGAGAAAACTACCTACTATTCCCATTATAATAATTAATTTTTTTAAATTCATATGTTTCCCAACTTTCTTATTTTTAATGAGTGACTGAATAGTAGGCAGCTTTCTAATAATATGCCTTATTTTATACTATTTATCTTACTTAGGTGCATCTAATAATTCCCAAGTGATTGTCGCTGTATAAGTCGTATTTGCTTCTGGTGAACCAGCTGGTACATTTAAAACGGCATTTGTATTTTCTGCTTTTCCATCGCCTGCTGGGTAAGTTGTTAGCCAAGTGCCTTTACCTGCTCCTGATACAGAAACTGCAACTGTTTGTTTACTTGAATTAAATGAAACTATTGAAGCTCCTTTTGGTGCATCAGATGTTGTTGATGTACTTGCTGATTTTAATTCAGGATTTTTTAACGTTAATTGAGCGCCTTTTAACACAGATTTACTCTCAGATATAAAATCAGAGATACTTGCTTGTACAGTCCAACCAGCTCCTGTACCACGTGTATCTGTTACTTGAATATAAGGATCTGCATTTTTAGCATAAAATGTCATGTCTGAACCAGATACACGATGTTCCCCAAAATTAAAATTTGATACATAATCAATTGATAACGGACCAACGTTTCCAGTACCGTTATTATTAGAATCATTAGGATCAATCGGTAAAGTTGGGTTGGGATTTGTAGGATCTTTTGGGTCTAATGGTTTAGTAACTTGTCCAGAACCATCTGTTAAAGTGATACTTCCATTGCTTACAGTCTCTGCTTGACTTTGTGACGCAATTAATAAATTAGCAAATATGATAGATGAAACAATCATTACTTTCTTTTTCATTTTTTCTCCTCCTTATTCTGGTGCTTCCGTTAGTGTCCATGAAATGGTGGCTTTATACTCTGCTTTATAGTTTCCTGTTGGAACAAATAATTTCACTTCTTTTTGTTCAGCACCTTCAGCATTATTTTCAAAATTTACTGTCCATGCACCTAACCCTTTATCCTGAGATGCTGTTAACAGTTTTTGATCAGTATTATTGAGTGAAACTGAATTTGAGATAGGTTTATTACTATCAGATACAGCTGTAGCATTACTAGATGTTCCTACTTGACCCTGTGGTAGAGTCATAACTGCCCCCTTTAGAGTTCTAGAATTTTTATCAGTATCTTCACCTTTAAATTCAGTGATTCTTGCTTTTAATGTCCACCCGGCTCCAGAACCTCTACTATCTGTAACTTGAGCTCCCATTACTCCAGTTTTCCCATTAACTTGAGTTGATTCACCAATTACTGTTAATGCTTCTCCCGATATTTTAGCATTCGGAAACACAAAACTTGATACAGCATCAATTGTTAAAGGGCCTTTATTTCCTGTTGGAGGAATAGGTAAAATTGGATTTGTTCCACCTCCATTTTGATCTTGTGGCTCTAGTGAGAATATTGCATTTGAATCAGCGCTACTCTCTGCTTTTACTACTTGACTATTTAATAAATATGCATTGTAACTAAATCCAACTAAAACTACTAACATAATTTTTTTCATTTTTATTCTCCCTTTTTTCATTTTAAGACGGCGCATCTACTAATTGCCAATTCATTGTGGCTGTATAGCTTCCTGCATAAGCATTTTGAGCAATATCTTTAAGAGTTACTTTATTAGAATCAGATTCAAAAACATTTAGCCATCTACCCATCCCTTTATCTTTTGGAGCGTTCATTATATTTGCGTAAGAAGAGTTAATAGCTAAAGCTTTGGCTTCAACTCCAGTTGTATTATCAACACCATTGGTAACAGTACCTTTTGGGACAGATACTGATGCTGCTAGTTTTTTTGAACTATCCGATGTATTAATAAAGTCTCCAATTTTCACATTCAATGTCCAACCCGCTCCTGATCCTCGAACATCACGAACTTGAACACCTAATTTTTCATTATTTGTTGTTTCAGCTACTTTACTTGTTGTCCCAACTTTTAATGTGCCAAAATTAAATGAAGATACAGCATCAATCGTTAGTGCACCAGTACTATTTGTTGGTGGTTTTACATTTGGATCAATTAAACTTCCTGATCCGTCACCAGATACTACTGTTGTATTTGCTTGACTACTAGCATCGTCTGCTTTGACAATAGTTACCTGAGAAAATATTGCTAAACTGCTTAATGTTAGCACACTTGCTACAACTATTTTTTTCATTTTTATTTCACTCCAAATATTTATTTAGGTGCATCTTCCAAAGTCCAAGTAATAGTAGAAACGTAGTTACCTTTTAAACTCCCAGCAGGGATATCAATAGATACTTTTGAATCAGCAGATTCTCCATCAAACTTATTTACCCATGATCCAAGACCATTCTTTGATTCTGCTTTAAAAATAGTAGCATCTGTTGAATTTAAGCTAACTTTATTTGCTACTGGTTTTTCAGAGCTATTACCTTCATCACTAGATACCGTTCCTGATGGAATTGTTACCAATGCACCTTTTAATACGTTTGAAGAGTCTTTCGAATCAACAAATTCTGAACTTTTTACTGATAAGGTCCATCCAGCTCCAGTACCTCTTTTATCTGTAATTTGTGTGTTAGCATCTTTTGTTGTAGAATAAAACGTAGCTTTTTTACCAGTTAAATTTTGTGTACCAAAAACAAATGGAGATACATTATCAATTGTTAATTCACCAACATTTCCTGTCTTACCACTTGGATTTGTTGGAATTAAAGGGTCTGTAGAAGAATTTGAATCTGGGTTTAGTTCAATAGAACCATAAGAAGTAGCTCCTTGCCCATCAGAAGTTCCTTTTACCACCTCCTCAGCTTGACTAATTTGACCTGCTCCTAATAAGCTTAATAGCGCGATTCCTGAAATTAATATTGTTTTTCTCATCTTTACTCCTTCTTTCTATGTTTTTTATATTTTTTGTAGCAAATGTAACTAATCAATATTGTAATAATCAACAAACCAATATACAATTGGACAGTTGTTGACCGTTCTCCTGTTTGTGGGAAAATAGATTTGCTAGACTGATTTTCCCCAGAAATATTACTTCCATCACCTCCTAAACCTGGTAAATTACCAGCATTTATCTCGTTGTTTTCTGGTCTAACTTGAAAACTACTTTCTTTTTCCGTAAAAGTTATTCCAGCATTACTTTGTACAGTTTCAACTGGTGAATTTTCCATCGAAAAAGCTGAACTACTGATAGTCAGCAGTATTACTGAAATTAAGATCGATATTAGTATTAACTTTTGTACTCTTTCTTTTATTGTTATCACTTTTTATCTCCCCCTTTTTTATTTTTTAGAATATTTATCTTTTAATAAAACATATCCTTTTGAATGGACCGTTCTTATATATTCTCCATCTCTATCTTCTATTTTTTCACGAAGTCTACATATTAAATTTGCTAATTGTGTTCTTGTAACACAGTCGTCCTCATTCCACACGTACTCAATAAGTTTAGAATGCTCTACTATCCTCTCACTATTATCTAATAAACAGCCCATTAATCTAAATTCCAATTTAGTTAGATATGCTAATTTTTTATTTTTTATTAGTACAGTATGATTAGTTTTAAATAATTCAAATTTTTCATAATTTATTTTGCATCTTGCTCGGTCTAAGCATTTTTTTAAAACGTAATCAAATTTTTTTGATTCGCTATTTTCATTAAATACTTGGGTTACACCAATTTTTGTGTATACATAATCTAATTGGTTTAGCTCAATTTCTTTCTTTACGGTAATTATAATACATATATCTGATTGCTTAGTTACCGTATATATCCAATTACGAATAATAGTGTAATCATCAATTCCATCACTTAGAACAATTATAATAGATAGACCCTCTATCATATTTATTTTAAAGTTTTTTGAAGAAATTTTTTTTACTTTATATCCCAAATTTTGTACAATTCTTGCCACTCTATTATCATTATTTGAGGTGAAATTTAATACTCCAATTTTTATCAATTTTCTTCTCCTATCACTTGTTTTACTGTAAAACAGGAGATAGTTTTTTAATGACAGGTCTAGTAAGCTTCTAAATAAATTTGACGCTTTAAATGACGCCTATAAATAAAAAAAAAAGACATTCATTTTACAAAAATGAATGTCTAATAAAAAAAGCACTATATCAAATTTTTTACGTATATGTTATTAGTTTAATAGCCTCTCTTTTTTCTGAAAGAAAAGAACTGATATAAGTATCTAATGTCATTTTTATAGAATGGTGTCCCAATAAAGCACTTATTGTAGCTATATTGACACCTTTTTCTAAGCACCTTGTAGCAAAGGTATGTCGAAGACAATGAAAACGATAGTTTGGCATATCTAATTCATTAATAATTTTTTTAAACCAATAATTAATTAAACGGGGTTCAGCGGGGTTTTTTTGTCCAAAAACATAAGAACTTGAAGACGTTTCTTTTAGAATTAATAATTCTCTATGAACAGTTATTGGAATAGGGATTGAACGAATTGAGTAGTCACTTTTAGGGGAGCTTTCTACTATCATCGTTTTTTTATTTCCACCCTCATTTAAAGACGGTAAGCGTTGAATAGTCCGTCTAACATAAAGAACATTTGATGAAAAATCTATATCTTTCCATTTTAATCCGCAAATTTCTCCTATACGCAATCCTGTTTGTAGAGAAAGTAAAATAGGAAGACCTTTTGGATGTGATCTTGCAAAAACTTGTAATTTATTTTCTTCATTTTTAGAAAGAGAATGCACCAGACTATTTTTCGCTTTAGGAGTAGCAATTTGTTCACAGGGATTAGAATAAAGTATCTTTTTCTTAACGGCATCCTTTAAACATGAATTTAATACTTGAAAAATAACTTTTATTGAAGATGGTGCCAATAATTTTTCTAAATTTATTATCCACTGTTTAATATCGTTATAATTTAGTTTTTTTAACTGAATTTTACCAATCCATGGAAACACATGAAGTGACAACTTTCGGGAATAGCTAACGAAAGTACTCAATTTAACATTTTCTTTTATACTTTTTAACCATTGTTCAGACCACTGCTCTAAATTACCAGAATATTCATTGTTTGAATTATAATTTTGAAGATAGTAGAGAGATTTTATGTTAGTTAACTTCTCTTTTGTCTCGGTATAAGAATTGCAATATATATAACCATAATGTATACTGCCATCATCTTTTCGATTTTTTATATATCTCCCTTCCCATCGACCATCTTTCCTTTTGTAAATATTTTCTCCTCTTTTCGACATAAAAAACCTCCTTTACATTGACGGCTTATTGACGGCTTAAAAAAATAATTAGTCAGCAGCCTTTTTAAATTATATATGAAACAAAAAAAAAGTCCACTGTTTAATTATTTTTGAAAAATTGAAAATCATTGACAATATTTTTCAATTGGTATATATTGAAAATGTGAAAAAAAAACTATAATCAAATCCTTTAAACAAGCCTGTATATAGTTTTTCCTGTTTTACAGTAAAACAAGAAAAATCATTTTGTATAAACAAACAATAAATATATTCTGATTATATCAATCGCTAATGTCATAGGCATAATGTATACTATGTTTTAGATGTTAAAAAGTCAAGGAGTATACATAAAAAATATTTTTTTGTATTTTTTAATTACCATGTCACAATGTTTTATTTGTGTTAAAATAATTAAAAATTATCCTTGTATTTCTTTATTTATATACAGTATCCTGTTTTAGACCGATTTGTATATGGTTATCATAATCTTTATAAAAATTCACGTTGTCTATAACGATTAAAAAACAATATTGTTTTCCAATGTAACACTGAATCTAGTTATAAACTTGTCAAAAATCATAGACAATTTTAGATTAGTAATATGTACATTATTACGTTATTTGCATGCTAATAAAAAAGTAGGTACTTTCTCTCATTTAATTGTAGAGAAAAATACCTACTATTATATTTTACTAATCAAATAAACTGTTGTTCATTTTTTTTAATTATTTTGTAATAAATTATTAAAGCAACTGTTAAATATAAAACTGTAGCCAGCAAAGATGTTTCTATACCATATTGACCACCACTTAATAATGCTGATTTTGATTCAATTAAATAAGAAAAAAATGAAGTGCTTTCTACATTTGAAGGGACAATAGAAAAAATATTGTTTTGCTGACTAGCACTTAATAGATCCCAAAGTGAATGAACAGCAACTCCCGCCCATATACTTCCTGTAGCAATGCGTATCATAGTAAACATAATTCCTACTGATGTTCCTGAAACAAGCAATAAAATTGTGCTAAAAAAGTCTAAATGACCATTAAAAATATGAAGAGCAGCAAAGAGAAATGACGGTAGAAAAACAGCAATAGCAGTACCTACATATTTTTTTATATTTGTAAATAAGAAACCTCTAAAGATAACTTCTTCCGTTATCCCCGGAGCAAGTGCCCCACCTAAAATAGCAGAAAAAACAACCATTGGTACGTTCTCGATAGGGTTACTTTTAAACTGTCCTGAATTCAATAAAATTGTTATTAAATTAAGTGTTATAGGCAATAACATACCAATAAAAATCCAATTGATATTGATTTTTTTCAAAGTAACCCCTATGCTACTTAAGTCTCCTTGCCTAAATATCTTACTGACTATCCAAACAATAAATACACTTAAAAAAATATATATGGTTGGAAAGACAACAAATTCTAAATTATTATTAAGCGAACTACTAACTTGACCAGCTAATAATTGGCTGATTACAATAATTATTATACCACCAATCGACAACAAAACTGATTTTGAAACTTTAATAATTGACATAACATTTCTCCTTATTATTTTAAATTGTCTTACACTAATAAATTATCATACAAAAAAATAATTTCAATACAACTATAGTCTTGTTTTTTTTACTAAAATTTAACAAATTGAATTACTTACTGTGGATATATACTAATAAAGTAGACTGATTTTTTAATGATATACTGTTTATAAGTAGACACTAAAATGAAAGGAATGAGTTTAATGGCCAATTACAAAAAGTATGATGAAGAATTAAAAAAAGCCTTGTAAATCTTTACCACGGAGGGAAAACACAAACTTCGTTGTGTAAGGATTACGGTGTTTCCTTTACAGCTTTATCCCTCTGGGTAAAACAATATTCTGAAGTTCAAATTGAAGATGGTTCCATCCTTACTGCTAAACAGATTAAAGACTTACAGAAGAAAAACGCTTTATTTATTAGAAGAGGAAAACCTCATCTTAAAAAAAGCGATTGCCATTTTTACGCCACACTCAAACAACGATTAGATGCGGTTCATTTATTACGTTTTGATTATTCTATTGTGCGCCTTTGTAGAGTCTTAAATGTAAATAGAAGTACCTACTATAAACAATTTGACCCAACTCCTGCTCCTAGAACTGTTGAAAATCAACATCTTCGACAAACCATTTTTTCTATCTACATGGATTCTAAAAAACGATTAGGTGCTGCGAAAATAAAAGTTGTTCTTGAGCGTGATTTTGGAAATTTCATTAGTGTTGGACGTACCGATTAATGAAATCAATGGATTTGCCAAAAATGTCTACAGCTAAGCCAAAATTTTTATATGCGAAACCAAAGGTTACTTTAGCTTACTCAAATCACTTAAACCAACAATTCAATCCAACTGAAGCGAATCGAGTTTGGACGAGCGATATTTCTTACATTCCTGTTAATAAAGAGTTTGTTTATCTCTGTGTCATTTTAGATTTATTTCCTAGGAAAATTATAGGATGGCGCGTTCGTCCAACTGTGGAAGCTTCTTTAGTCCTTGAGACACTTGAAACAGCTGTGAATCAAAGAAAACCCAAGGAACCTGTTCTATTCCATACAGATCGTGGAACCCAATACTGTGCAACTAGCGTCCGTCAATTTTTAGATACACATAACCTTGTTCCATCTTATTCCAAAGCAGCTTATCCTTGGGATAATGCAGTAAATGAGTCTTTTTTTAAATATATGAAAAAAGAGGAACTAAATCGTAGGACATTTAGAACAATTCAAGAAGTTGAACAATCTTCTTTTGAGTATATACAGGATTTTTATAATTTAAAACGCCCTCATTCAGCAAACAATATGATGACACCAAATGAAAAAGAAAAAATCTATTTTGGCTCTACCTAAATTGTATCTGTTTTTGTGTCTACATTATTGACATCTGTCCACTATCCAATATCCCAAATAAATCAATAAAAAAAAGAGTAGTCAGTAACTTATAAGTTGCTGACTACTCTTCCTTTCATTTTTTCGAATACTTAAAAAGATAACAATTTTTTTCTACTTTATTGACATCTGTCCAAAATACTATTTCATGTTATTAGAAAATATTTTCATTTTTTTTAAGTGAGAAACGGTTGCTTTTTTATCAAGACTATAATCTATATTCCGAACTGCTGGCAGAATTGGTGCATATACATTTGCTGCAGATTTAACTATCATTTGACTGTCTAAGTCAAATAATTGAAGATTCGTTAATCATTCCATATATACTCCCTCTGCTCTTGATGCATAGTATTCCCAAAGATCTTGATACTTTTTTTGAGGCACGAATTTATAATCACTTATATTTACTTCAAAATTTTGTATAGTTTCTTTACTGAAATAGATGCGTTCATTCCTTAAATCTTCGCCTGCGTCTCTTAAGATATTAGTAATTTGCATTGCACACCCTAATGCTATCGCATCTTTAGTTAACTTTTTATGATTCTTTTCAGCTAAAATTGGAAGAATAATTTCTCCAACAGTTCCAGCTACCTGGTAACAATAATTGAAAAGTTCTTTATCTGTTTGTGGTTGTTTAAAATCCTGATCACTACGGATTCCTTTTATAAGTTCAAAAAATGGTTTTGAACTTAATTCAAAATGATTAAAGGAGTCTTTTAATGCTAAATATATTGGCTCATTAACAGTTGATCCAGATAACATCTTGATAAATTTTTTTTCATAGTTGTTTAACAAATTATTATCTTTATGAATATCTATGCTATCATCTAGCACTTTACAAAAAGCATAAGCAGCATAGATTGCGTGTCTTTTTCTCTCTGGGAGCTTACTAAAGACTAAACTAAATGATTTAGAATGTTCCTCAATAATTTTTTTACAATACTTATAGTCATTATTAATGTCTGTTCTAGTTGTCATCCTTCAAAACATCATTTGCAGTTATCATAGCACTTGTTAAAACAATAGGTACTCCAGCTCCTGGATGCACACTAGCTCCTGCAAAATAGAGGCCTTTACAAGATTTGCTTACATTTTGAGGTCTATAATAATTACTCTGCATTAGTGTTGGTTTTAGGCCAAAGGCTGCTCCATACATGCCATTAAATTGTTCTTTGATAGTAATTGGATTGAGTGTGGTTTCGCTAATAATATCACATTCAATGTTCTCTAAAGCTGGGATAGTCTGTAGCTTATTTAAAACTGCTGTTCTTAACTTGTTACTATTTTCTTCATTATCCCAATTAAACTTCGCTGTTTTCAGTTCTGGTACAGGGGTCAATACATAGACACTTTCCATATTTGTAGGAGCTAACCTTTCATCTTCAACAGAAGGAGTATATACGTATACAGAAGGATCTAAGGGGATCTCTCCATCAAAAATATTATCAATATTTTTATCAAAGTCTTCTGAAAAGATAACATTATGAAGAGGGATTTTACCTTTTAAATTACGATTTACTCCTAAATACAAGATATAAACTGAGCAAGAATATTCCATATTATCAATTTTTTTTGGTGTATACTTCCCTTTTGTTTTTTTGTTATTTATTAAGTTGTTCATTGCATATGGAAAATCTGCACAACAAATGACATGATCATGCGGATAAAAGTCTTCTCCTATTTGAATTCCAACCGCTTGGTTTTTTTCAATGACTATTTTAGAAACTGGAGAATTAACTTTTATCTGAACGCCTAATTCTAAAAAAAGTTTTTCCATACCAACTGCCATTGTCCTCATTCCACCTTCGATAAAGTGGACTCCAAACATCAATTCAATCATAGGTATAATTGAGTAGAGGGAAGGGCCTTGCTTTGGTGAAATTCCAATGTATAGTGTTTGAAAAGCTAACAATTTTTGAATTTTATCGTTAGAGACATATTTTTTTATTAATCGATCAGCACTATCAAATGTTTTCAGTCTCATTGCTTGGTAAATCATCATCGGATTATAAAAATCTAATGGCGAACGAAAACTTCTTTCAAGAAAATATTTACGAGCAATTTCATAACGTTTGTATATTTCTGTTAAAAATTCTAAGAAACCCGCAGTACTCCCTTCTTCCATTGTTTCTAACATTTTTTGAAGCTGTGCTAAATCACTTGAAATACTAATACAATCATTTTTAGAAAAATAAACATCTTAAATGGTAGTCAATTGTCTCATTGAGATATAATCATCAGGATTTTTCCCACAATATCGAAACACCTCTTGATAAACTTCTGGTATCATTACAATGGTAGGGCCTAAATCAAAAGTAAACCCATCTTTCTGTATAACATTCATTCTTCCACCGATTGATTCATTTTTTTCATAGATAGTAACTTGGTATCCTTTTGACTGTAGTCTAGCAGCGGTAGCTAATCCAGCAACACCCGCTCCGATAATTGCGATAGTTTTCATATTTTCTCCTCTATAAAAGGATTTGTATCTTTTATTATTTTATACTTAGATAAAAATAGCAAGTAAAATCCATTACTTTTGATTCTGATAAATATTGACAGTTTTACTTAAAAAATATTATTTATCAATAAATAATCAAACTACAATTTTGGGCTATATCATATCCCAATCAAACCAATTCTATAAAGCCGTAAAAAATGCGACAAAACCAAAAATAATACCAGGGAAATTCGCTATAGATAATGGCAAATCTCTAGGCTTTTTTAGTATTCCATATGCAACCCATAGTGAGCAGTTTATTCCAGCAACTAACGGCTGTATTGGATTTCCCTTTATTCCATTTAGATTATCCTTTATTTGAGGAATATAAGATACATACATCAAAATGGCTAAAATAGTTGCTGTCCAACTTAAATAATTGATAAATTCTCTTTTTTTCATAGTCATCTTCCTTCCAAAAAAATTTTTCACTGCTAATAGGTTTTAATAGTTAAGCTAACCTTCTAACTGTTTAATATAAAACTACATTTACGAATAAAAATAGAGCACTTACTATCAACTTATTTACAAACCTCATACTCTTTGTATATAATAAATTTTAAGTTTCACAACTATCAAAGGAGGACAATAATGCAATTTTTTAAATACAGCTATTTAGTGAATCAATCTCATTCAAATAGTTATCTGAAATATCTTGTTATATTATTTCTATTATTCTTTCTAGCCTTTGTTACTATCAAATATGCTCACAACAGAATTAACACAAAATATCGAGATTTAGGTCTTATTTTCTTTTTGCTTTTAATCTTTATCATTGGCTTACAATTTACAAATTATACTCAAGGACAATCAAATTTATCCCAGTTTTCTCAAACTGCTAAATTTGTAGAAAAACTTTCAAAAGACCAAAATGTTTCAACCAATGATATAGTGGTTAGCTCGTCATCCTTAGCGGACGAGATGGTCGTCAAAATAAAAAATAAATACTATCTAGTTAATTTTAATTCAGACTATTCAGCTTATCAATTGACATCTGCGAAACTTATGAATTCCAAAATACAATTAATCAAATAAAGGAGCTACCTCTATGGATTTATATTATTCTGCACTTCTTAAACTGGCACTAGGATTTATCTGTCTAATCTTTCAAATTAACCTATTAGGTAAAGGAAACTTAGCTCCTACTTCTGCTATGGACCAAGTCCAAAATTATGTTTTAGGTGGCATTATTGGAGGAGTCATTTATAGCGAAGACATCACGATTCTACAATTCTTTCTAGTTTTAATTATATGGACCATTTTAGTTTTTTCATTAAAATTTTTAAAGAATAATAATAAGTACATCAAAAGAGTGATTGACGGGAAGCCAATTACCTTAGTTAATAATGGAAAAATCGATGTAGAAGAATGCTTACGATGTGGAATCCCAGCCAATGATTTGTCTTTTAAACTAAGATCTTCAGGTATTTATGAAATTTCCACTATAAAAAAAGCAGTTATGGAACAAAATGGACAAATTACGATTATTGAATATGGAGATGAAAGCATTAAGTATCCCATTATTATAGATGGACAAATTAACGAAGATGTCTTGGATTTGATTAATAAAGACACCCTATGGCTTGAAGAAGAGATAAAAAAAGAAGGTTATCAATTAAATCAAATCTATCTGGCTGAGTATCTATCAGGTGAAATTAATGTTTTCCCTTATCCTGATTTAAAATAAACTTTATTTACTTTTTAAATCAAATACTCAAATTTATTATTTCATTTATTTTCTAAAAAAAAGGTATTCGTTAAGCATGTGAACTTAGCGAATACCTTCTTTTTATGTTTTACTGCACTCTACTGTTATCTACTTTATCTTTTACATTTTCAGTTGTTTTTGAAGCTACAGCTTTTACTTTTTCAGTTTGTTCTCCAATTGTATTTCCAGCTTTTTCAGTAAAATCACTTACGCGATCTTGAACCGTTACGGACTCTTCCTCGTATTGTTCTTTAGACTTAATGTCTACAACCTTCACATTAGCTTCTACTAAATTTAAGCCTGTCATTTCATTTACGTTTTTTTGAATGGTTTTGATAATCTTTTCAAATAATTCAGGAATGTTTCTTCCATACTCTACAACAATATCTAAATCTACAGCTACTTGTTTTTTCCCTACTTCTACATTAACTCCCGTAGTGGTCGTATCTGTATTTACAAATTTTTCCGCTAAATTTGAAAAGAAACCACCATCTACTGTCAATAACCCATCCACTTCTTCTAAAGAAATGCCAATAATTTTTTGTAATACTTTATCCTCATACGTTAATTCTTTTGCAATTTCTTTCGTTTCTTCATTTTTTTGATTTTGTTTTGTCAATTCTGCCATTTTTAAAACCCCTTTTTATATTATTTTAATTTACTTAACAAACCTGTCTTCTTTAAATACCATCCTATACCGAATCCCACAATTGTCATGATTAATAGTAAAATGGTTTTAAAGAATCCTAGTGTTAGAAATAATAAAGCTATGATAAACCCTATTAAAGCGCCTATTACAGCAAACTTATTGTTATAGATAATATCTTTCATCTATTTTTTTCACCACCCTACGAGACTCTTTTTTTACTAGTAGTCGTCTTGTTTTTATTTTGGTTCGGCTTCAGTATTACCTTCAGTCTTATCTTTTCTGACTCTAAGCCTAAGATCGTTTCCATATCCTCATGAAGTTCATTTATAAATAGCCTACTTTGATCAGGAAGATTCGGAACATTTTGAATGGAACCCAAAATTTTCGCAGTGATTTTTCTTTTTTTCGTTTTAACCTTTACTTTAGTGGTTACCTCTTCAAAGAACTTTTTTTCATTTGCTTTTATTAATATGATAGATTCTATTGTTTTACGCTGAATGGCTAATGAATTAGGTTGCTCTGAATTTAAACGTAACAGTTTCTCTTTTTTAGGAACAACTATGCTTAAAATAAATCCTAGAATTGAACATACTAGTAATAATATGGAAATCCAAAATAATAAAAGCGAACGATAGAATATAAACTGCTTATTGCTAATGGAAAATGAAAAATCAAAAGGATTTCCGACTGTGTATTGAAAGCGAATACTACTATAAAACGAAACGATTAGAATTAATAGTGAAAATAGTCCTAACATAAGTTTCTGCCACTTCATCAATTTTATATCACCTCCTATTATGAAAATAAGATACCAAAATAAATTCATTATTTAAATAGAAATGTGGTATTCGCTGATTTTTTTATCGTATTAGTAGTCTATAATAGTTTATAGGCTAAAGGGATGTTATTAACACATAGATTTTGGCACAACTATCTGCTCAATTTAAATACTAACATTGAAAGTTGATTCAACATATTTATATAATACTAGAAGGGACCGTTTTTAGCACTACAATATCTACAAACTATCCTTATACTTAACTACACTTATCGATCTACTTTTGACAGTAAGAAGTGACTAACTCAAACTCTTAATTTTGTAACGCTGCTCACACACTATCAATACTTATAAGTTTTGATAGTCTTCTCTTGAAATGAGTTACTCAAAAAAGTTCTTTAATCTCATTTTCATTTCCTCAATTTTATCTTAATTTTCTGCTTTATCTTTTTTAGATCTTATATATTTTAGTAAGTTTGATAGCTCATATTCTAATCCCTCTAATTTAACAAAAGGAAATTCTTCTTTATTTCCGTATTTCTTTTTAATGTTTTTTATAAGTTCAATGTATAGTTCTATTTGCTTATCATCTCTTACAATTTGGTACTGACAGTTATCTGAATTTGCAAAATATTCATACGTCCATTCTGTTTCCTCTTTTTCTTTCTGAGAAAAGTACTCTTCAGCATCATTTTCATCTCCTCCACTAAAAGAATGGACTCTACTCATTTGAATTATAGGATTTTTTCGTAAAGCAAATTCTTTCATCTTATTTTCTAAATTTTTATCATTTATATCTTTAATAGGAATAAAGTTTTTAGAAAATTCACGAAGTCGCGAAAACGTTATGGGTGACATATTATCAAAAAGAAAGGTTAATAATTCATTAGTAAATTTTGATCGTTCCCACTTTTCTATATCGTTATCATTCGAAACAGAATTGCCCGAAGTATTTATCCAGCTTTCAAATAAATTAGCAATAGCTTTTTGTTTATGTGAGTTACCTTCTTGCTTATCGTAATTCAATTCTTGAGGTAATATTTCATTCAATTTGTAAATATTTTCAATATTTGCTTGAATATTTTCAATTAATTTTAATCCATTTTCCTCAATGAATTTAGAAACAACTACATCAGATTTTTCTTTAATAAATTTACCAAGACCTTCATTAAAATAGTAAATGAGCGTTCTATTTTTATTTTTTATACTTTGACTACTATATTCATTGAATAAATCTTTACGAGAAAAATTCAAGAAAAGATTAGATTCACTTATTTCTTCTTCATACATTTTATCTAACTCCTGATAAATAAAATCAGATAATACCTTTTGTGTATATATTTCAACTTTAACATTTGGTACATACAGCATTAATAGCTGATTAATTGCATCTGAATTTTTGTTATTCTCATAATTTACAATATACGTTTCTAATAATTTTTTTTCATCCATTCCTTTCCGTTCTTCTTCTGTATCCCAAATAATTTTCCATGTGTAAATACAATCTTCTATTGTAGATATATTCTCGAGATATTCAAATCTTTTTTGGTTACGATAATTATGCATTCCATTTCCTTTAGCAATAATCCACTTGTAACAGTTAATTAATAATTGAACAACAAAATATTGACCAATAATATATAATGCTAAAGCAATTGGTCTCAAAAATATAAAATTCCAAAATACTAGAGGTATTGTTATTAAAGACAGTCCTACAATAGTTTCTTTCATATTTATTACATTATTAAAAATCACCATTTTATCCCAAAAAAAGGAACTATCTTTTGAATTCCCATTATTTTCCATCATAAAGATTGCTAATGGAATAAGTAATGCAATCACAGTTGCTGAAAGAGCGAACAGTGCATCAACCTCTATCCCATCAGTAATCAAACTACAATTGAAGTAAATCTCAGCTAAAAATTCCCCATTTATTGAATTCCAAATTATTCTTAAAAATAACTCCAACATTTTCCTTCTCCTAACTTATCTTATATAGATGCTTTTTTAATGAATTTATTTTACAGTGGAACAACAAGAAAAAGCCTTTCAATAGAACGGCTCTTTCTTGTCTAATTAATAGTTAGCTAATTCACTTTGTGAGTTTACGTTTATAATTGACGCCCCACTATGAATACGCTGCATAAGGGTAGCCATTGTTCCTGTAGGTACACTTACACAACCAGCTGTTGGCGCACCATTATCACAATGTAAGAAGAATCCTGAGCCACCACCTACACCATTATTATAATTAATAACGATTGCATATTGATATTGTACAGGGTAATCACTTAAATGTTCATCTGCTGGGTCAGAAGAAGGACGTTCTTGCCATGTGTTATACATCGGGTCATTTACATTACTTATCCAATATGAATTTGGAGTAATCGCTCTAAACGGTAGTTGAGTACCTGGGTTACTTGTACCAAAAGCGAATCCTAGAGAGTATGATCCTTTAGGTGTTCTTGATACAGTTTCGCTAGCTGAACCTACCCCCATAGATCCCACATGTCCACCGCTGCTTAAAACAGTTTGCCATTGACCACCATTTTTTTCAAATAAATATACTGTTGCGCTTGATCCATTTGCAACTACACCTACGATCTGATCAGTACGTTGTCCAGTAGGTGAACTTGCAATTAGTCCTTCAATACCACCTTGTTGAGAAGGGGCCTGAGATGCAGAATTTCCTGTATTTGCTGGACTATTTGCTGAACTTCCTGTTGAATTTCCGTTTGAAGCTCCGTTGCTTGCAGAAGTTGAATTTCCTCCAGTGCTTGCGCTAGATCCTGAAGCTTCTTCCTTAGTTGCTTCTGTTTTCTTTTCATCTTCTACTTTAGCTTGTTCACTTTTTTCTTTAGATTCTCTATCATCAATTGATTTTAAAACTAATTCAAAATAGCTATTCAAACTATCTTTAAAGCTATCACTTGATTGAGAATCAAGCTTTGCTTTTAAGTTATCATAATCTGTACGAGATATATCAGTTTTCACTTCTTTTTTTTCAAAGTCATTAAACATTCTCATCAATGATTTTTTTATTTCAACTTGTTGATTAGCAGTATCAATTTGAGTCGTCATATTTTTAACAAAAAGAGGTTTTTCCTTTTCCAATGATTTTAATTCTTTTGTTTCTTTAGAAAATTCTACATTCTCACTTAAAATTTGATCATTTTGTATTTTCTCTTTTATTGTAGATTGAATGGTTAACATTTCTTTTGCAAAATCAACTTGCTTTTCAATAGAACTAAGTGTCTTTTCTTCTTTAGTAGATAACGCTTTAGGATCTACATTTTTTATAGATTTCTTTGCTGCTTGTATTTTAATGTCAGTAATAGAATTAGCGAGAAGTTCTTTTTTATCATTATTGTATAATAACTCCATATTTTTTTTTGCTTCTTTTAATGATTTTTGTGTTTCTTGTTGTAACACCTCTGCTTGTGCTTGTTCATTTTTTTGATTAAAAACAACAATACCTCCACCAACTAAAACTAGCCCGCAAGCACCAACAACTAACCATTTTGTTTTTTTATTCATCAAAATTACTTCTCTCTATTTTAATTTTTAATATTTTGATCTTTAACAATTCTATATTTTTCTAATCTTAATAATTTTACCAATTATTTTTAAATCTAACAATAATAATCTTGAATTTGGACTGATATATTAAGTTTTTCTAACTTCACACACTTTTTTTAAGGTTATTGATTATTTTTTCCTATCAATTCTTGAAAGAGTACATCTTTTTCATTTTCCAGCTGACTTCTTTCTCTGTATAATTTGTTCTTCTTACTAGTAAGACTAATAATTTTATTTTCTAATCCCTGACTTTGACTATCAGATAATGCGGAATTTTCCATCTCTACACAAAGATCAGAAATGTGATTGTCTACTAATAGAATTTGTTCATCTATTGATTCAATATTTGCTTGTTGTTGTATTTTCATATTATTCTCCTTTTCTGTTATCCTTACTTTAATCCTAATTCTTTAAAAATTATTGGATGTTCATCTTTTAAATTTTGGTAATTCAATTCAAATTGTGCAGTTACAACATCATCTGCAAACTCAAAAGGATAATCAAAGGGTAACTCCCACGTGTAAAAAGAAGGGCTAAATCCACTATTCCTATCATAACAAACCAATAGCTTCATTTCTTTGTCTTCAATTTTTAAAATTTTGCCTAGTAATCCTTTTGAAGCACCTTGGTTAAATTTTATTATTTTTCCATAAATACTTGAATAATCAGTTGTATCAACCGTACTTTGCGTAAAATCAATTTCTTTTCCTTTTTTTAATCCATCATTAAATGCAGCTGTTACTTCAATTGGAGGAGAAACAGTCTTGTAAACTCCAAAATCTGTTGACATTGATTTATAACTATCCTCTACTTCTTTAGGAATTAAAACCATTAAATCAAATTCCTTCTTTAGTGCATGAACTTGCTCTTTAAAACGTTCATTAAGCCCTTCTAAAAACCCATTTATAT
Source organism: Carnobacterium sp. GW821-FHT04C06 (assembly GCF_059420345.1). Classification (NCBI taxonomy): domain Bacteria; kingdom Bacillati; phylum Bacillota; class Bacilli; order Lactobacillales; family Carnobacteriaceae; genus Carnobacterium; species Carnobacterium sp. GW821-FHT04C06. Next base: position 5,165 of record NZ_JBWKTN010000008.1, on the reverse strand, counting down.
AGCTAACTTTCACTGACTCAGTTACGTATCTAGTACGTTTTTTTTCAGTTTGTTTATAATGATAATCAATGTACTGTTTACTATGAAATAGCATGACTTCGTAGGCTAATAAATACATTTCTTTCGCCATTTCTAAGTCTCTTTCAAATCCATAGAACATGATTTTAGAAGTTCTATTTTTATTTCCATCTAATATTTTACTTCTATAAAAGACTTTTACCCTAAAGTTATCACCAATAATTGTAGCTAACTTTCTTTCCCACCAAAACATTTTTTTAAAGATTGTAACACTTTCTTCATTGATCTCCTCAACTATTTCAGAGTCGGACACATCCTCTTTACTGACGTTGTATTTCAGCATCAATTTTTGAGCTAACAAGAACGCTGACTGACTCTCTTCATCGTTTTTCCTATCATTTGCAATAGCTAAAAGGCCCTTTACCTTTTTGACAATTTCAGTATATTTGGAATCCATTAATTATTACCTCCACTTTTCTGATTAGCTTCATTGTTTTTTTGCTTTTCAACAATTGTTGCAATTACTTCAGTAATTAGTTTACTCATAGAGATTCCCCCTTGTTTACCTATTTTCAGCGATTAAGGCTATCAAATAACCGTATGCTGCTAATCCAGCAAGTAATGCAGTCACAAGTGTTAACCCTACTGTCAACAAGAATGATTTAAGCTTTTCAGCATTATTATTTTTTTCAAATACCGAAACTTTACGTTCTACATAAATGGATCCAACTTCTAAACGATCATCATATTTAACTTTAAGAGTCCGATCTTCAACCCAAAACCCTATAAGTTGATAGCCACTATTTTCAATTGATTCTACCGCTGCTTCAATCACTTTTTTATTTTTAGATTCATTTTTATAATAAGGTGTTGATTCAATTCTTTTCATTATTTTTCGTCTCCTTTACTTTCTTCTTCAAGTAAGTCTTCAATTTTCCATGACACTAAACCTATAATCTGAACAACTGCTACTTCACGAAGTTCATTTTCGACCTGAAAAAATGTAGAATGATTGATAATTGTTATTTCACTTCCATGTTTAACCACGAAACGTGTTAAATTTTCTAAAGATTTTGTAAGAGTATTTTTTCTAATTCCTTGAACAACTAAAAATTGGTTAGGAAGATCATCAAGAATAATTTTTTCTTTTACAAATTTTTTGAAGTATTCAGGAATTACAATCAATCCATCGCCTATAACCATTAACTTAGCCTCCTAGTATAATTGCCCTGTTTTTATGACATTTCTGAGCAAACTTTGAAACAGTCTTCTTATTTGTATTGTCGTGCCACTACTTACTCCGTTTTTCTCGTTATCAATTGCTCCATATGTTAAATAATGTATTTTGCATTTAACATTATCTAAATTGAAATAGAAAAGTGGCTTCTTTCCACTAGTGATTGATAAAAGATAACTAAAAGGTTTGTTATCGGATGGAAGTCTTGTAACCTGGTAAATAGATGGATTAATCGATAATAGCTTAATAATTTCAATTTCTTCCTTAGAATAATTCAATTTTCAAACCACCTTTACGATCATATTCGATTTTGAAGTGTTTGTTACAAAATGGAATAAATTTACTTGAAAAATTGGTTTTCAATTTATATACTATAGAAATTAAAGTTATCCAAAAAATTATTACTAAGAAAAAGAAAATGTACCCTGTCATCATATCTAATCAAACTCCTTTTGTTTTAGTTGTTTTGTTCTGTGATATAATAGAAACAATCAAACAAATTTTTGTTTGTTGTTTTGTGCTAGGAGTTGCGACCTCCTAGCTTTTTTTCTTTTTAATCAATATTTACTTACTCGATTGATCAATAAATTTAGACCCTCTTCAGTAGTAGAAAACCATTCTTCCCACATTATTATTTCCTTTTCATGGCCATAACTAACTTGAATTTCTGAAAACGTAATGTTAATTTGATTTTTTTCCCCGATACAAACGCTTCCTGTATATTTGTCTTTATAATCAAACATTGCATAACAGTAAGACTTAATTTCTAAATCGATGTTAAGTTTCTTTTTGAAGAATGGAATCAATTCGTTCATTATGATTTCTTGTTGAGCTTTACTCTCACTGATGTGATAGTTTCCTTTGTATTCTGATTTAAGCAACTCGTTATTTTTTAGCATCTGAAATTGTTTGTCTGTTAATAAAACATACTCTCTATCAATTTCTTTGTGTTTTTTTGTTCTAGTCCATTCAATTAATTTCATTTTCTCTTTTTTCACCTGACAAATTTTCATTTTATACTCCTCCCTATATATACGATATCGTATTTTTTACAGCGCTAATTCCTTTGTTTTTCTAACTCATACTCTTATTATATACGATACCGTATATTTTGTCAATGAAAAAAGATCTTTATTTTTTTCGCTCTATTTTTTGTACGTATTCAATACCTTCTTCAGTTATTAAATAGGTTTTTCCAAATTTCCTGTAGGTTCCTTTCAAGAAATTTTGAGGATGATTATTTAGCATTATTCTCAAATAGCTCTCATTTTTACCTAATTTTTTACTTGCTTCAGAAAAAGTCATAATTCTTGGATCATTTAATTCATACTTTTCTACCATTAAACCAGCTCCTTATCACTCTCCATTCTATACGATATCGTATTATTTATCAATTTATTTTTAAGTTTATCCATTTTCCTACAGTACAGTATTCTAAAAGGGCCCCAACAACAAGTTTTGTTGGGTGTGAAAAAATAAAATACCTTTTTAATTTTTCACAATAATATAGAACGCTTTTTTTGGAATCCAAAAAAATTTAACTGTCTATGGTGAAGCGCAGCGCACAGTCAAAGGAATGAGTCGAAGACGAAACGAATGAATGCGACGACCCTATACTGTAAAAAGTTCAGTATACGACCCACCTGGGGAGTATACTATCCTGAAGACCCCTTCAAAATTTCGGACAAGTTCCGATACTTTGAAGGATTTTTCAATTTTTATTTCATTCATAAACCAATGTAAATTCTTTTGTGGTCAATAGTATCATAAAATTGACTTAAATAATTTTCTGTAAGGTGTGATAATCCATCAAATCCTAGTTCTACAGCGTATATTCTTGCTTCTTTTTCTTCTAATGTTGATATATCATACCCCATTTCTATCATATCATTGGCTAAATCTATTTCCATTCCATTCAATTCTTGCGTACTCCATTTAGCTACTTTTGAAAAACCGTTATAGCGTTTCAAAAAATACCCTAACTCTTTCATTAACTCTCCATAATTTTTTTCATCTCTGTAATTTTTTAATAATGTTGCTTCCTCTTCTCCATCTGTATCCCAATTTTCTGAACCATATACAAATTTGTATTGGTTAGAATCAATTAAATATTGGTTGATTGATAAGCATCGATAAATTTCATCAAAATCTGATAAAAGTTCATCGCTTTCCACGTATTTAAGAGCCTGTGTTAAATCACCTAATTGTCTAGCTACATCACTATCCCAATCCTCTTCAAGAGTATTTATACATGGTATATTTTCCCAATCTATGCGATAAAACAATTTAGATTCAATAGGATTTCCATCTTCATCAAGTAATAATCCATTTTTTAAAAATGTTTCTCCAGTTGTGAGACCATACCCTAATCCTGAATAAGCACTCTCTATACTTTGCTCATATCGTTCACCCACTTCGGCAAGTAACTCACCTTCTTGCCCAAATTCATCCTCACTGTTGATTGTTATAATTGGGTATTCCTGTAGATAAGCTAGTTGCGTTCTGATTGATTTTTTTAGTATCATATTAGCCATTGTCTCCTTATTCTTAGATTATGTTTTCAATGTAGTTAGTTGTGTTTTGATTCTTCTATAATCCTATCAACCATAGATTCAAGTAATTTCTCTACACTTTCGTATGATTTGAAGTCAAATAATCCTTCATCTTCAATAATTTCAATATCTCCGACACTATCCCTGTTACCAATTAATAACTCTACTGCCTCACCTTGATTACCATCAATTTGACCTATTCCATTAACCCAAATAGTTAGTTCAACATAACCCTCTCTTTCTCCAATATCATTGGGTACTCTTAACTCTAGTAAATCTGTTCCTATTTCATAATTTGAAACTTTAAAATCGTTTGCCATCAATTCTTCTAAGCGATTGATTTTTATCATAACTGCATTTTTATCTTTCTTCATTTCAATTTCTCCTTATTTTTTAGAAAATGTCAGCGTAACTCGCTGACATTTCGTTAATTTCTGTCTCATTCATACTGTCAATATTTGGATAATCCTTTTTCATATTTTGATAAGCTATTTTTAGTTCACTAATAAAGTATTCTTCATCCTCAACCATGTCCTTAGCTACATTGTTATCATAATCAATTAATGAATGATTTTCCGTTGATTCAAAAAGAAAGTCATTTGCAAGAACATGTTCTACTTTGTTTATCAGCCCTTTTTTCTTAATCTCTTCAATTTTATTACCTAGCTCCTTTGCCATTTTTTCTTGTAGCTGTTCTCTTTCAATTTCTGTAATCATAACTTATTGCCTCCTTATTTTTACTTATGCTGTTCTTAAAATACCACCCATTTTAGGACGTATTCCAATTGTTCCAAATTCTGAAAAATGTGGAGCAGTTGTATTATTTACCCAAACAAACGCTACATTATTAGCTATATCTTCTCTATCGTACTCCCACTCATCTTGATTATTCGAAACAAACAAATAATCATAAAGTGTACCGTATTCTGTTTCACTTTTTACAATATGGTACACAACCACATTATATTCTTTTTCAAATTTGCGAATATCTTCCAATAATTTTTTCTCAATATTATAAATTATGGGATTAATTACTTTTGTACCGTTGATAATTAGGGAGGCTCTTTCTGAACAAAAGATACTATCCTTTTCTTTAAATTGTTCAATAATATTTCCCATCAAACTTAGTTGTTTCATTCGTTTTAGTGCTTCCTTTTTTTCTTCCATTTTTAAAACCCCTTTTAAATTATTTATTTTTAGATGTAAGAATTCAAACAGATAACTAATTTACTAGAGAGTGAAAAATTCCCTTTAGTGTTCTTATGATTTTTTTTCATAAGGCTTTTAGTTATTTTTTGTTTGATTGACCAGGTATTACCATGAAGAAACGTGATTCATCAAGGCTTACAGAATCTCAA
>NZ_JBWKTN010000007.1:0-93856 GCF_059420345.1 Carnobacterium sp. GW821-FHT04C06 | reverse complement strand
AACAACCCAGCAGCAGGTAATACTGCGATTGGAAGCATTAACGCTTTCCCAATTTTTTGCATTTGATTTAACATGATTAAAATCCTCCTATTTAACTCTTATAAATGTGGAATAACAACGTTGGCAATAAATGAACCGATAAACAAAGCGACAACGCTGGTTACGATTGGAACGAAACGACGTCCACCAAAGAAGGCCAACCATTCTGGCATTTTGATGTTGTAAAATTTGTTATACAATACGCCTGCAACAATTCCCATGAACAATCCACAAAGGATAAAGAAGAGTTGATCTGATCCTACTGAACCAAATAATTTAATCGGAGATGTTACTAAAAATGCTGTTTTAGGATCTACTAAGACTGAAAATGAAGACCCAAATACTAAGTAACCGACAGCTCCAGCTAAAGCAGAAGCACCACTGTGATCAAATCCAATCCCAGTTGCTACAGAAATAGAAACAACTAACGGAAAGATCAATTTATACGCATTAAAAATCCCTACAAAAGCACCTACACCTGTTAGTGAAAGGGCCCAAAAAATTAATAACGAAACTACTGATACCGCAATATAAGATAAGGCAATTCCATATCTTTTTGCTAATGACTCTTTTTTCATTTTAAAATTCCTCCAAATTCAAACTTCTTATACTCATGTTAAATTACTTAGTCGTTCAATATGAATCGTGATGTAGCCTAACTCATCTTCAGGTAGACTAATCCCAAAATCCACAAGTAGCATCCTAGAAACTTTTAATGCTACTTGATAACTAAGGTCGTACTTCTTTTTAATAATGGCTAATACATCTTGATCCATCGCATGATATTTTTTTGTATAAAATCGTTCTAAAACAAATCTTAAATGAGTTACTAAACGAGAATAAGACAAACTCATTTCCGAGCTAGTGAAATCAATTGCTAATTCTTCACTTACCACACGAGCCATCTCTGAAACCATAGTGATTTCACGAATACTTTTATTGTTTCCATACTCACTCGTTCTAGCACTATGAATATGAATTGCAATATAAGCCGCTTCATCTAATGTAAAGGTAATTCCAAATTGCGTTGAAAGATACTCAATTGCCCATTCAGCGATTAAAAATTCTTCACTATAAAGCACTTCGATTTCTTTACGCAATTTATTTTGAACAATGATGCCATTTTTTAACCGATCCATCGCAAAGGCGATATGATCTGCTAATGCAATATGAATGTGTTCATTTAATTTCTCTTTTAAAATCGTTTCAGCGTGTTCAATAATGCGTTCTGACGCAAAAAAGTAGACTTCATCAATTTGAGACAACAATTGTTGGAAGTTTTCTTGTTCAGTTTCCATCACAAACATTTGCTCAATGTCTCGTTCATGAACAAGGTCATTCTTTTTTTTATTGAACCCGATTCCCTTGCCGATTGCCACTTTTTCAATGGCGCCATCGGCAACAAGAACGGCATTTTGATTAAATACTTTTTTTATTTTCACGTTAGATCATCTGCTCCTTCAGTTACTCCCTGAGAACACAACCTTTAGGCTTTAGAAACCACCATTGCAACTGTTTCACCAGCTACAGCTTCGCCACTTCCCTTGAAGTCATAGTTATAAGACTCAATATTGCCATTTGTTACGATTACCGGCGTGATAATGCTTGGTGCATTTGCAATTAAAAATTCGCGATCGATTTTTACTAATGGGTCGCCTTTTTTTACAACGTCTCCCACTTTCACTTGCGCATCAAATCCTTTACCTTGTAAGGCAACAGTATCCAATCCAACATGAATTAACACTTCTACGCCACTTTCTGCTTGAATGCCGTATGCGTGTAAAGTATCCGCAACTTGTACTAATGTTCCGCCAATTGGTGCTACGATAACATCTGAAGTTGGTTCTACCGCAAAACCTTCACCCATCATTTTTTCAGCAAAAACAGGATCTGGTACTTCATTGATTGGTAAAATTTTACCATCTGCAATTGCAACTAATGCTTCATTTACACCTGCAACCTCAACTACTTCTTCTTTTTTCTTCTTGTTAAAAAATAAACCCATGTTAAAAACTCCCTTCTTATTTTGAACACTATAAAAAGGCACGACAAAAGGAATCCCTATTTGAGATTTTTTCAAAGCCCAATTAGCGAAGTCTTTTATCATGCCTAATACAACTTAGTCACATGAAAAACAATCAGACAAGTTGCCTGATTTCTAAATTATGGCTTAATTTTATGCTTCACAGCTGAAAAAATCAACTGTTTTTTTCAATTTAATTGATTTTCTAATCGAACTATCCTTTATTCTTTAATATGAAAAAAACAGTTATTAAACTTGATAAATATAGTTTTCATATTATGTTAACTAATTCAATTGCAATAACTTTTTTCTTATTATAAGGATTGAAATAACTTGTTTTTATTATACCCTTATCGAATTCAAAAAAACATGTTTTTGCTTCATTCTTGACCTAAGTATATAAAATGCTATCTGCTATCTCACTCAAAAACTTCCATTCACCTAGACCAATTTACCGAACTTCTTGTTATTTATCTTTCAATTCACTTCCACTCAGTTCAAAATAAACATTTCATAAAAAATGAACTCTAAACAACACACTCTCACTATCTCACATAATTAAATAACTCTAATAAAAATGAATTTTTATACAAACAAGGAATGCAAACGATTTTAAATAACAAAATCTTTGTGTTGCTTATTTTTTAAAAGTGAACTATAATTCATATTAATAAATTTTTCATAGGATTCTCATTGTTTTACTAACAAATCAAAAGGAGTTTTTCGCAAATGCTTTTTCACTCAGTAAATGAACTTATTGGAAATACACCACTTTTAGAAATCAAAGGCTTTGATGTTCCTCAGGGGACTAAAATCTTTGCTAAATTAGAAATGTTCAATCCTGGGGGCAGTGTTAAAGATCGTCTTGGAGTAAAGTTGATTGAAGGTGCCTTAACAGATGGCAGCTTAACAACAGACTCTGTGATTATTGAACCGACTGCTGGCAATACAGGAATTGGGTTAGCTTTAGCTGCTCAAAAACACAACATCGCTGTTTTATTTGTGGTGCCTGAAAAATTTAGCGAAGAAAAACAAGCTTTGATGAAGGCACTTGGTGCAACGATTGTTCATACGCCAACTAAGGACGGTATGGCAGGAGCCATCAAAAAAGCAGAAGCGTTAGCAAAAGAGATGCCTAATAGCTTTTTACCAAAACAATTTGAAAATCCTAATAACCCTCTAACCTATTATGAAACATTAGGTCCTGAAATTAAGCACGATCTCCCAACAACACCCATCACTTCCTTTGTAGCTGGTGCGGGAAGTGGCGGTACTTTTTCAGGAACTGCTCGTTACTTAAAGGAAATCGACTCCACTACTCGAACTTGTATCGTTGAACCAGTGGGCTCTATCTTAAATGGTGGTGCGCCTCATGGACATGACACAGAAGGAATTGGAATGGAGTTTATCCCAGATTTTGTCAATCAAACCTTATTTGATGAGATTTATACGATATCAGACGAAGAAGCCTTCTATTATGTTAAAGCATTAGCTAAAGAAGCAGGTTTATTTGTCGGAAGCTCAAGCGGTGCCGCGTTTTGCGCCTGTCTGAAAGAGGCGGCAATTTTGCCTGCCGGAAGTCACATTGTGACCGTCTTTCCAGATAGTAGTGAACGTTATTTGAGTCAAAAAATATATCGTTAGGAGGGTTTTCTATGAAAATGAAAACCAAGTTAATCCACGGCGGAATCAGTCGTGACAACTATACAGGAGCACTTAGTGTGCCGATTTACCAAGTTTCTACCTATGCTCAAAAGGAGCTAGGCGGCGAACCAGAGTACGAATATTCTCGTTCTGGGAACCCAACTCGTTTTGCCTTGGAAGAATTGATTGCTGATTTAGAGGAAGGAATTAAGGGATTTGCCTTTGGGTCAGGTTTAGCAGGCATCCATACTGTTTTTTCGTTATTTGAACAAGGCGATCATTTGATTGTCGGCGACGACGTTTACGGTGGAACATTCCGCTTACTGAATGGCGTAATGAAGAAGCAAGGACTTGAATTTACCATCGTGGATACAAGTGACCTTGCTTCTTTAGAAAAAGCTTTAACTCCATCAACAAAAGCCATTTATTTAGAAACACCAAGCAATCCTCTTTTGAAAATCACGGATATCACAGGCGTGACTGCCTTTGCTAAAAAAAATAATTTAATTAGCATTGTTGATAACACCTTTGCAACGCCTTACAATCAACGTCCGTTAACCTTAGGTGCTGATATTGTTGTGCATAGCGGAACGAAGTATCTTGGTGGACACAGTGACGTGGTGGCTGGATTGGTTGCAACTAATCGTCCTGATATAGCAGAGGAAATCGGTTTTCTACAAAATGCAATTGGCGGCGTATTAGGACCACAAGATAGCTGGTTATTACAAAGAGGGATTAAAACACTTGGTATTCGCATGGACGAACACCAAGTCAATGCCTTGAAAATTGCGACCTTCTTAGAAGAGAATGCCCATGTCGCAAAAGTTTACTATCCAGGACTAGCTTCCCACCGAGGACACGCGATTGCTAAAAAACAATCAACAGGCTTTAGCGGAATTATTTCCTTTGAATTAACGCCAGGCTCTTCTGCTAAAACCTTCGTTGAAAGCTTACAAGTTTTTACACTTGCAGAAAGTTTAGGTGCAGTAGAAAGTCTTGCAGAAGTCCCTTCTATTATGACCCACTCTTCCATACCAAAAGAGCTACGAGAAAAAGCTGGCATCAAGGACGAATTGATTCGACTTTCTGTTGGATTGGAAGATATCGACGATTTAATGGAAGACGTGAAACAAGCGCTGGCGCTTGCTTCACGATAAGAGGATTTCATTATGGGAAGAGAATTTTTAACTGTTTTTTCAGAATGGGCAACCGATTACGATACCTTTGTTGAAGGAAAGGATCCAGCTTATCAAGCTGTTTTTCAGAACTATAAAGAAATTTTAAATCAAGTAGTTCGCCGTAGCGGGGACTCTGTTTTAGAATTTGGAATTGGAACTGGAAATCTAACAAGCCTTTTATTAGCAAGTGGCAAACGGGTTTTTCCAATCGAACCCTCTTTAGAAATGCGCCAATTAGCAAAAGAGAAATTACCTGCTGATTTCATTATTTATGATGGTGATTTAGAGCAGTATCCTCGCCCTACTTTTCCAATCGACACTATCGTTAGCACTTATGTTTTTCACCACCTAACAGATTCTGAAAAGCAACGTGCGTTGAAAGATTATTATCACCAATTAACAGCTGATGGAAAAATTATCTTTGCCGATACGATGTTTGAAAGTACTCAAGCGTATCAAAGCGCCATTGAAAATGCCGAAATATCGGGATTTTATGATTTAGCATCTGATTTAAAGCGTGAATACTATCCCTTAATTTCAACTATGAGAGACGCTTTTCAAAAGGCAGGATTTACCGTTTCATTTGAACAAATGAACGACTTCGTTTGGCTTGTAGAAGCACAAAAATAACTACTGGAGGTAACAATCATGGAAAAAATGAATGTTGAGAGTTTTAATTTAGACCATACAAAGGTCAAAGCCCCATATGTTCGTCTTGCTGGAAAAAAAGCAGGCGACAATGGAGATATCATTTATAAATACGATGTACGTTTTAAGCAACCCAATAAAGAACACATGGAAATGGCAAGTTTACATTCATTAGAACATCTAACTGCTGAGTTGATTCGCAATCATGCGGACTATATTGTTGACTGGAGTCCGATGGGATGCCAAACTGGTTTCTATTTAACGGTCATTAATCATGATAACTACAATGAAATTTTAGATGTTTTAGAAGCAACTATGAAGGATGTTTTGATTGCTACAGAAGTTCCTGCCAGCAATGAAATCCAATGCGGTTGGGCTGCAAGTCATACATTGACAGGCGCTCAGGAATTAGCTCAAGAATTTTTAGCTAAACGAGCAGAATGGGAAATTGTCTTTGCATCATAATTAAAAAACAGCCAAATGAACCTTTTAACGATCATTTGGCTGTTTTTATTTTGTACTTTTCCAGTCAATCATAGTACACTAAAATTATCTAACACATTAGAAAGGATTGTGAACACGGTGGAATTCAAAGCATTATTAGAAATGCTGATTTTAGTTTTAAATACCTTATCCATTTTAGTCATTGTTTGGGGTGTATTATTAGCGATGATAGATTTTACTAAAACAATCATCTTCCCATATTCAAGAAACGATACCGTTTACCGCAATAATGTGATCAAAAATCAATTAGGCTCTTATATTTTATTTGGTTTAGAAATTTTGATTGCTGCAGATATTATTGAATCCATTTTAAACCCAACATTAGATGATATGATTATGTTGGCATCGATTGTTGTCATTCGAACGGTCATTTCCTATTTCTTAACAAAAGAAATTGAATCTAACGAAAAAAATGCTTAGTTTTCAATGTTCCATGTGTAACATGTCCTTTTTTTAAATGATGACAGATAGTTGTCAGCTTTTAAATGCTAAACTAACCTTATCAATTAAAGGGAGTGACAAACACAATGAGCAAAACAATTCATGGGTTGAAAATCAGAACAAATAATCAACAACTCCATCCCATTCTCGACTTATGGAGCCGCGTTCCAAATATGGAACTCAAAGGCGCTATCTATGCTGTTTATTTTAACTATGAGAGTGATTTCACTGGCGATTATGACCTTTTAGTAGGAAATGAAACAGCAAAATTTGAAGAAACCATTCTACTAAATGATGGAAATTATCTAGAAATCCCTGTTAAAACTGCTTCGCCATCAGGCGTCGGTGAAGCTTGGCAAAAAATTTGGCGCGATGCAAAGATAAACCAAGTTCGTACCTATCAAACAGATTTTGAATATTATGCTGAGGATGGCAGCATTAAAATTTTCCTTTCTATATAAAACCTAAAAACCGCCATTCATAATTTTTGAATCGTGGTTTTTAGGTTTTTTGAATGCTGAATAACAAAACTAAGAATGATCATTTGTAACAGTATTTGAATAATTTTAATTAATTCAACGTAAAAATTTAAAATGAATAGCGTATATTTTACATGAAAGTAAAAAAATCATACAAAGCTTAAAAGGAGGAAAAAATGAAAAATAGAAAGTACGTAAGTTTGCTAGTCATAACGCTGGGGGTTGCGTTAGTTGTCGGAGCCGGAGCTATTTTAAAACCTAGTAAAGATGTGGCCAAAACAAAAATAGACACTAAGTTACCAAAAAAGGATGCTTCTCTCAATTTTGAAAAATTAGAAAAAAAGTATGATGCTACGTTGGGCGTTTATGGATTAGATACTGAAACGAATAAAGTAGTCGCTTATAACGAAGATCAACGCTTTGCCTTTGCATCGACCTATAAAGCTTTAGCAGGAGGGTTAGTATTAAATGAATCCTCTTGGGATGAATTAAATCAAACCATTATGATTAAAAAAGAAGATTTAGTCACTTATTCTCCAATCACAGAAAAATATGTAGATATCGGAATGCCCTTAAAAGAATTAATTAGTGCAGCAATTCAATACAGTGATAACACCGCTGGAAATTTCCTCTTTAAACAGCTTGGTGGCCCTAAAGGGTTTCAAACGAAGCTAGCAGAACTGGGCGATTACACCACTGATTCTTCACGCTTTGAGACCGAATTGAATGAAGCTACCCCAGGTGATATCAGAGATACTAGTACACCAAAAGAAATTGCGCTAGACTTAAAAAAATTAGCTATTGATCACAAACTTCCAACAGACAAACTAGAATTTTATAAAAAACAGCTGATAGAAAATACTACTGGAAGTAAGCTAATTCGTGCCGGTATTCCATCAGATGTTATCGTAGGCGATAAATCAGGAGCTGGTTCATACGGGACTCGTAATGATATTGCTGTGTTGTATCCGCCCAATAGAAAGCCTATCGTTTTGGTTATTTTTTCAAATAAAGAACAACAAGAAAGTGACTATAATGATGAATTAATTGCTGAAACGGCTAAAATTGTTAGTGATGATTTCAATTTATAGATAGCTAAAACAGGAACCGCAAAAAAGACAAGCTCTGTTGAATTAATAAATTCAACAGAGCTTGTCTTTTTTTAATTAGCTGAGTAAAGTATTACTTTCCCATTAAATTCATGTGCAATTTCGTTTTTTGTTCCAGTCACCTTTCCTTTGCTTTTAAGATCTAATGTAGCAAAATAAAAAGTAATGGTTTGGTCTTCTTTTAAAATCATTGTAAAATAAAAGATTATTTTTTCTTCATTAGAAACGATAAATACTGGTGAAAATTGAACGGCTTCTATACGGATACCTTCAGCTAAATTTAAAAAATCAAATGTCGTTAATGTCGTTCCCTCCTGCTCCATTCATAAACTCTCCTCTCTCGTTAAAACTAAATTATCTATTCGATTACTTTATCAAGATCTACAAAAACGATTTATTTACAGGTTAATCCTATTCGTCTTTAGTAACTAGTAAATTAAGTTAGACATAAAAAGGCGCATAAACATTGGGTGTGTCCTTCATTCCAATGTTTATGCGTCTTGTAGGAAAATTAAATTATGGGCTGTGGGGGGTTCGAACCCTCGACCCGCTGATTAAGAGTCAGCTGCTCTACCAACTGAGCTAACAGCCCGAAAAAAACTTGTCTTATAAAACTAATTTTAACACCATTTTATCCATTTCGCAAACTTTTTTCTGATGGTTCTATTATTTTATACAATTATCCTATCTCTATTTTTTAATCAAGTTTTTTCTGTTTAAAGCCACTTATTTTTAAATTAGTTCACTAACAATTTCTTTTTTTTCCTTGAAATGGAGTTTTTTTTGCAATGCGTATAAATCGTTTGTTTGGACAATTGACACTCTTCTGAAATCTCATCAATACTTAATGAGGTAAATTGGTAAAGATTTAAGGCCTGATTAATCTTCTCGAATTGAACAGGTCTGCCTAATGTCACTCCTTTTTCTTTAGCTGCTGAAAGACCTGCTAAAATTCGTTCTCGAATCAAATCTGCCTCCATCTCAGCAAAAGCACTCATGATAGTAAACATTAATTTTCCCATTGGTGTTGAAGTATCAATATTGTTTTCAATACTAACAAAGTTGATCTTTTTTTCTTCAAACATCTCCATTAACGTCAATAGCTGCTTGGTTCCACGCGCCAATCGATCCAACTTAAAAATGACAAACGTATCTCCTGACTGCAGTATTTTTAATGCTTTATTTAATTCGCTTCGTTCTCTTTTTCGACCACTTTCATATTCTTGAAACATTTTATCAACACCATATTTTTCTAATGCACTTTGCTGCGAATCGAATTTTTGATGCTGAGTACTCACTCTCATATAACCAATAACTGCCATCTTTATTTTCCAACTCCTAATCACTTTTTAATTTTTCTGATATCCATATATTAGCACTATTCTATTTTCAAAACTTATCCAAAAAGAATATAGAATAGGTCAAAAATGTAAAAAAGTAGTTTTCGTGCCAACTCTCGTATTGAAAAAAAAAATTCAGTACTGTATGCTCTAAGCTGACAAATAGTTATTTAAAAATGAAGAGAGGCACAGTAAATGATTCCCTTATTTGACAAAGGAAACAAAAGTAGATTTTTGCTATTCAAACACCTTTTATATAAAAATCGTTCTTGCTCATTGATTGAGCTTTCCCATAATACCGCAATCTCAAAAAATTCAGTTTTAAAACATATCGATCAAATTCAACTTGACCTAAACACCTTCTACCCTTCAAATGAACTTGCTATCCTAAAAAGTAAGGAAGGCTTTCATCTGTTAAACAAGACACAGCTTCCCACTAATTTTTTAGTGGATCAAATCAAATTATTTTATTTGCAAAAGTCATTGAAATATCAAGTGCTCGAGGAGTTGATTATTCATGGCGCTCCTTCTGTAGAGGCGCTAAGTATAAATCTATATATTAGCGTCCCAAATACGTATAAGAAGTTGAAAGAACTTGAGCCCATTCTTAAAGATTTTCATTTAACCATAAAATTTGGGGCTAAACTAACGAGCAACTTAATTGGTACTGAAAAGGATATCCGTTCCTTTATTTTTTATTTTTTTTGGAACGCCTATAAAGGAATTGAACCTTTTCGTGAGTGCAATGAAATCGCCACAACTCATTTAAATCTGAATTCTTCTAAGTTTATTTTAGAAAAACATTCAGCTCTTAACCGAATGACTTCTCTTATCACCTTATGTTCATGGCGAATTAAAGACAAGCAAGCCTTAATTGATTTAGACCCCGAAATACAGATGATTTTCGAACAATTTTCACTCGTAAATGATGTTTCCTCTGATTTGGACGAAAATAGTCCTACGCTTGATTCAAACCATCTAAAAAAAGAAAAGCTCTACTTCAATTACCTTGCACGACTTCATGTTGGCAATCTTGATTCTCCTCAGCAAAAGAGACAAATAGCTTTGTACCTTTTAGAACTTGATGCAAAGCTAATTAAATTAAGTAAAGAGTTACTTGAACAATTTATTGAGTATTTTAATTTGAATCTTACACTAGATGAGCGTTTATTTTACTTTTATTATATTGTCTCTCTTCAGCTCTATATTTTTTACATTGGAATTTATCCGGAAAAATTAATGATGACGCCAATTGCAATACCCGATACTTTAAAAGAAGACGACTATGTAAGTAGTATTAGTCAAGAAATCAAGAGATTTTGCAAGAAATTTTTACAAACAAATTCCTTTAAAAAAGAATTTTCTGTTGATTCTCATTTGGCTCCAGTGGCTCATTCAATGTTCTATTTTTTATTAGAATTTCAACATTCTTTTAAATTAAAACTCTATATTCAATACTCTAAAAAAAATTACGGTGAAGAGTTGATTGAAGCAAAAATCTTTCAAATCTTTTCAAGAGACCATTTGACCATCACATCGGATAGTAATAACGCTGATTTTATTATTTCAGATAGCTATGAAAATAATAACTGTGAAACTCCACTTTTTTATTTAGAGGATATCTTCAATCCGCAAATCTGGGAAGTTTTAATTAGCCAAATTCAGCAATTGCTTTTTCTTAAATCGTTTAATAAACAATAAAAAAACACGCCAAACGATAAATTGTTTGACGTGTTTTCCTATTTTATGGTGCATTTTCCAAGGTGTAGGAAATAGCTCCTGTGTAATCATCCGCATAAATACCCGGATCGACTTTTAACTGTAATCCTTCTTCAAGATTGGAATCAAAAGAGACTTTAGTCAACTGACTTACAGTATCTGACTGCTTGTAAATGACCTCTTCACTCTTATTTAAAACAATCTCATTTTTATCTTTAGTTCTAAAGATAAAGTTACCTGGTAATTTGTGTTTTGACGAAGTTAGTTCAGTAACAACACTAGCTTTTATTTCCCATGGTTTTCGATCTGCTTTATTTCTTGTATCTGAAATTTCAAAGAATAGGTTGTTATTCGGTCCTTTACCATCATCAATTAGTTTTGGTTTATAGACTTGGGTATTGGAATTAATTGTTAGCTCTCCAAATCCAACTGTAGAAGCAAATTTTGTAAAGTTAATATTTCCATTAAAAATATAATCAACAACCGTTCCGCTTCGTTCAAATAATCCACTTTCGTTCGCAGGGGGGGTCGCTAAATCATATCCTTTATCTTCAATTTCTTCAATAATCCATATCACATCAATTTCTGACATTAAATCGTAATGATCATTGATTTTTCCAATTAATTCGTATGGCTCATAACCTACTATCGGTTGTCGATCACCATCTAAAAAGTTTACCGTTACAGTAGACAGAGCCGGAACGATATCAATCTGTTTCACTGGTTTTTCTGCTGCTGGAAGTTCGAAGTTTTCTTTGACAACATCCCCTGAAGTTCCTTTAATCGTTGCTTCGAAGGTTAATTGTTGGTCTATTAAATCTTCTGAATCAATCACTTGTCCTGCAAAATGGAGATTCAATGTTTCCCCTGCTACAAAACTTGTTGGAAATTGTGCTTCTAATTGATTTAACGCAGCATTGAAACTGATGGTTCCCTTTGTTCCATCTTGCTTTGTAATGCTTAAATCTTTGAGCTTACTTCCATCAATCATTGTAGAATCAAGTGGGACTCTAATGGTCGAATCAATTAGCTGTGAATATTGAGTTGCCATGTTCATTGCTAAATCAAAGGTGAAGTCTTCTCCCGGTGAAAGGTTGGTTCTTTCTTCACCATCTGTTTTTACTGAAATCGTTGAATCAAATTTAGGTTTTGGTGCTTTAAACCTAAAGATCTTAGAATAGGTTGACGTATTTACCCCTTTAGCACTTGATAGATAAACTCGAACCGTATGATCCCCTGGTGCAACTAACGAAACTGGAATTTCAAAATCTTGTGCTAATCCAACTTCTTCTAATGATTTATAAGAAACAGGATAGTTTTGATAAGCCCCACCATCAATACTATATTTGATCGTATTCGTACTCGTACCATCTTCATAATTACGCCAAGACCCTTTGATCACACCAGCGGTATCACCAGTAGTATAATAGGCATCGCCTTCCTCTAAATGCAGTTTAGGGAGGCTTGATACAGCCTCTGTAGCATAGGCCCATGAATTTGATATCGATTCGCCAACCGCTAAGTCTTTAGGATTCCATTTCATACTGATTGTTGCATTTGTATTAGTTGATGTATCCTCTTTAATTTGAGTGTTTGGAGCAATGGCATCTCGTTCATCTCCTGCTGAATACAAATCTGTTGGGTTTTTAAAGCCCTTCATAAATTTTGTAATGTCTCGATTCCCATCTCTTGATCTAAAGGATTCTGACCAAGCAGCCCATGAATCGGGTCCATCTTCTCGGTAATTAGGGTAAATTTCAGCTCGGTGTCCACCAGCTGTTGCTGTTCCAAAAATCCCTTTATTATTTCCCATATATTTTATTGTACCCGCTGTTTTCGTTCCAATACTACCTACATCTGTCGTTATCTTTGCTGTTTTAAACTCAGGTGTATAATTGAACCCTGTCATCAAACCAGGAATGGTACTATCCCCAATATTCGTATACGTGTAAATAACATTCACAACATCTGTTTCAAGGTTAGGAATATAAGCAACCGTTACATGAAATTTATATGTGTCAATCGTTACATCATAAGCAAACTTACGACCAATATCCTCTGTTTTTTTATATACCTTAAAGGTGTTTATATCAACATTGCTCACTTTTGACTCATCCGAAGGATAACCAATGCTTGTTTTTGGACCTACGGAAATTTCCTGTAATGTATTGATGTCATTGTTAACTGCCACTACAAGTCCTAAGGATTTAAAATCAGTCTCTCCATGCATAGTCACACTTTCACTACTATTTATAGTTGGATTTTTACCAAGATAACCACTAACCGTACCAGGTACATACCAAGCGATCGTATTCGTCTTAGATTCATCTCTTGAATGATACTGTATTGCAGGTACATCCACTCTAAACGCTCGAATTTGTTCCTCTAGAGTTGGTGTTATTGTTTTATTGTTTCTTCCGCCACCTGGATTTAAGCTTGTCATTAATACCCCTTTAGGCAATAGGGTTGAACTGAATACTTCACTTTTTTGTTGGAGTAACCATGAACCAAAGCTATTTGAAGAAATATCCCCCCAACCTGTCAGATCATCAAGTCGATTTAAGGACAACATCTGTGGTGCTTCTGCAAAGGTTGTCAGTTCTTCGTTTTGTACTGACTCTGCTTCTTCAAATTCTGTCTCACTTTTTTCGATTGCATTCACTTCAAATGGAACAGATTTTTGTTTTTCAACAGTTGAAATTACCTTCACTTGATATTTGCCCACAGAGTTAGCCTTCAAACTAAATGTAATAGCTTCCTCTGCTGTTTGCTCTAAGGTTAACTGTCTTGTCTTTTCAGAATAAGTAATCCCAGTTATTTCTTTTTCAGGTGTAACCCAGTCAAGCTCTTTTGGAAGCTCAATTACATATTTCCCAACATCTAGGTGACTAATTGTTGCATTAAAAGGCTCCTCGATTAGCACTTCTTTTACTTCCTCATTTTGATTCTTCATTGCAATCGTCACAACAGGTGCTTGAGATTGAGCTAGAATCGACTTGACTGGTAACTCCATAACTTGTTGACCTAGCAGTAGCAACGCCACTAATGCAACTGGAAAAAGAACACGTTTTTTCATTTTTTAACCTCCTTTTTACGTTTTTTTCTACGCTTTTTAGATTTGAATAATATAATAACCAACACCATCAATTGACACATCATCAAAAAGAAAATTGCCATCATAAGTAAAAAGAGTGCATGTACCTCATTTAATTGGCTACTCATTCCAATAATCAATACTGTGAAAAGAAAGCCAATCATCAAAACACCGACTGTTACTAATGAATGAGAGAAAATCTTTTTAGCTTTGATAAAAAGATAAAAACCACTAAATAAAAAGCTAAAAAGTAAACCAAAGATAAAGTAGATAACTGCTAGTGAATTCATGAAACATAATCACTCCTTTCTCTTAATGTTTGATGTCATTTTTGAATTAGCAGATGCTGCTTTTTTTCGTTTTTTTCGTTTCAGTTCCTGCCTTTTTTTAATCTTTTTTTTCTTATCTATTTGAATTTTAGCAATGATTATCGCCATCAATACAATCAGTATTCCTAACAAACCTATTACGACATATAGCCACCAACTGATTGGATTTTCAGTTAGATCTATCGCTTGACGATTGATTTCTTTTGCTTCTTTTCTAGTAATTGTAAACTCTTTTTCGAATTCCCACTTTTTGGTCAATTCTTTGGGTTCCCCATCAATCCCATGATTTTTTATGGATGCCTTGATTGTATAATTTCCTGCCCGCAATGGTTGGTTTTTCCAATCAATGCCGTAATCAAAATTAGAATTAGGGGCCATTTTAAGGCCTTTTTTAGTTAAGTTAATTAAACTTTTCTGGCTTCCTTTTCGATAAATCGTTGTTTCTATTTCAATATCTCGCATCAATGTCATAGTAGGATTTTGTAAATTGATCGTCACTCCCGTATGTCCATTAATAGAAGCAGCTTTAATTTTTGTTTGATCCATTTTAATCTCTGGAATCACTACATCATCGGTTTCACGTAATTGAATACCAAGAGAATAAGCAAATTTATTTTTAATTTGCACACCTTTATCTGAAGTGGTTTCTTTTTTTGTTGTTTCTTGTTCTGTAAAACGAACGCCACCTAAAACAATGCCTTGAAATTGCTTCTCTGGCATTGTCACCTGCATTTTATAAGGCAGCTCTGATTGTGCTGGAATCTTAATTTCTTTTTCACTCATAATCAAACTTGGTAAAGGCATTTTTAAGGAAGAATCGTATCGAATTTGGTTTACATCTATTTTTTTTTCTGATGCGTGTTTATTGTAGCTCTTTGCTGCTGCTTTTGCTTTTTCTAAATTCCAGCTGTAATCAAGAATTCCATTTTCATTAGTTATAGCTGCATTAACACTGGCTTCAACGATGATTTCTTGGTCTGTATTGTTGCGAATCATTACTTCAAGCTCTTGAATTTGGCTAGGTTCCATTTTCAAATCAAAATAGGTTTGATTTTTATCTAGTTGATTTTCTGGATGGATGGGCCGAATTGAGAACCCTAATCCTTGTTCTTGTGCGTCTCCTATTAATGGAACGCTACATAAAGCAAGTAAAATCACGAGTATCTGAATCCAATTTTTAATGCTTTTGTTCACTCTATTTCCCCCTAATAATGGTTTTCTTGATTAAGTTAGTCTTTATTTTGGTGCTGCTGTTAACTCCCATGTTAAGTCAGATGTATACTGAACATTTTTTTCTGCCCCTGCAGATGGAGGAACCGTTAAGATGACATTGGTATTTAAAGTATCTTTCGTCCATACTACTGGCGTGTCACTACTTAACGTTCCACTATAAAACTGATTAAAAACCATTCTTGTGCCTGCTGCTCCATGACCTTCGAGTGCTGTGATAATATCTTTAGATGGTGCTGGATTTGCTCCCGTTCCCGTAGTCCCAATCACAATATCTCCATCTGCTTCATGAGTATCATAGAGTCCATCAATTACTAGTAGACCTGAATCTGATTCAGCAGTATTATAAACCTGCTTGCCCATTTCAAAAGTAATCGTTGCATTTTTTAAAATCTTTTGATTCGTTTCAGGGGTATTTCCTACAAATGGACTAGCTGATACACTTACTGTCCATCCTGCTTTTGAACCGCGAGCATCTTCCACTGCTAAAAAGCTAGGCATATATTTTGGATTTTTTTTCTCAATATCTTTTTTATCGTAAAACAACATACTTTTTGCAAAATAAGTTTCTTTTTTTGTTGAGATTTTTTTTTCCCAAAAATCAAAAGATGGTGCATAAGTAATCGCAAGTGAACCCGTTGGTTTTTCTCCTTCTGGTTGAGGGACAATTAACTCACCATCTGCATCATCTGGTCGAACGATATCTCCCGTAACTTCACCTTCTGAAAAACGTACTTTACTATCTGTTACTGGTGCTGCTATGACAGCCATTTCAGGAGTTAATATCATACCAATTGCGATTAATCCTACCATTCTTTTTAACTTCATTTTACTTCCCCCTACTGCTACTGCTATATCTTACTCATCTACTTTTTTAGATTTTCTTTTTTTACTAGATGCTGCTGCTTTTTGTTGTTGCGCGCGTCTTCTTTTGCGTGCTCGTGCTTCTTCTCTTCGTTTTGCTTCTTTTTTCTTATCGATATAACGTTTAATCAAGTATAAAATCAAGAGTAATAGGAATGCGATTCCTAAACCAATTAAGACATATACCCACCAAGGAGTTGGAGTTACTTCTAATTCAACAGCTTCTTTGTTTAAGACCTCTGCTTCTTTTTTAGTAATCGTAAACTCTTCATCCCAAGACCAGTCTTTATTGTAATCTTCTGAATGGGCAGTTACTTTTGCACGGTATTTTCCTGCTTTAAATTCTTGATTTTCCCAACTCACTCCATAATTGAAGTTTGAATTTGGCGCCATCTTTAAGCTTTCTTGCTTTGATTCATGTAAAACTTCTTGACTGCCTTTTTTATAAATTTTTGCATCAACTGTTAAATTACGAATATAAACAGGCTCAGTATTTTGAAGATTAATTCCTAGTACATTACGGTAGTTGACTTGCTTAGGTTTAATTTTTGTTTTGTCTAATTTCATGTCCGCTACTAATTCGCTAATGTCTTCTTTTTCTCTTAACTGAATCCCCATTACATAAACGTATTTGTTTTTTATTTGAACGCCACCATCACCTGAATTTTTCTGATTAGGGTCTTCTTTTTGCTGTAAGTAAATTCCGCCAGCAATGACTCCTTGGATGGGTTCATTTGGCATTTTCACATGAACTTTGACAATTTTATCTGATTTAGCTGGTACAACAGTTTCCTTTTCAATAACAGCAATTTGTGATAGCGGTACTTTTAAAGTTGAGTCGGTTTTTGGTTTACTAAAGCTATAATCAACCACTCCATTGTCATTTTTAACAGCAGAATTGGCTGAGGCAATCATTGTCAAATCTTTATCCGTCGAATTTCGTAATACGACTTCTAATTCTTGTTCTTGACCTGGCTTCATTAGTAAATCAAAATACGATTGATCTTTATTGATTTGGTTATCTGGTAAATTGGCTGAGATAGAAATACTCGTAGGTTCGGATTGACTTGAACCCGATTCCCCATCGGCAACTGCCCGTTTAGGTTGTATGCTAAAACTTGAACTGATTATCGCTAAAGCGATTATTACAATTGATATTTTATTTTTCACTGTCTTGTCTCCTTGTCTTGTATTGATACTTTTATGAAACGGGCCACTTATTATATAACACAAGATTTCCGTCTGAATACGTATAAAGAATGGACAAAATAATGCTGTCCATTCTTCTTTTTATTTTAACAAGTGTTTATGCTTCTGGTGTTAAGCTCAAAGCCCATGTCACAGTTGCTTCATAAGTTTGAACAGCTTTAACAGTTGATCCTGGTACATTTAATTGAACGTTATCAAAGGTATCTGTTTCAGCGTATACTTTATCACCTGTGTAAGCACTGTCCATTACATAAGAAGTCAGTGCATTACCTGTTCCATTTTTAGCAGATAAAAGCTCTTGTGCTGTTGAAGATAAGATAACTTCTTTTTTCCAATTTAAACCATCAACACTCGGTAAAGTTACAAGTCCAGAACCATCTGTTGCAGAATCTGCTGCGACTACGCTGTTATAAACTTTTCCCCCACCAATTTTGATTGTTGCCCCCGTCAATTCTGATTTATCTGCTCCGATAAAATTAGACATTGATACCTTTAATGCCCATTTGGCATCTGCATTTGAACGACCTGATGTATCTGAAATTTGAACTAGTGGTGCCTTTAAAACCGTTCCTTTTTCTGGTGCAACTTTTTCAAATTTCGTCACTTTTGCAGAATAGTCTTTTGTTTTAGTTGTTAATTCTTGATTTCCAAAATTAAATTTAGGTGCGCTTACGATCATCACTTGTCCTTTTCCACCAGGTTCATTTGTTTCTGGATCCGGTACTACTACTAAAGGTGGTTTTGTATCTGGAATCGTTACGTTATTATCTCCTTCACTTGGAATATATTTTACACTTGCTTTTGGTGCAGCAGGTGTTCCTACAGTTGTATCTGCTGCTAATGCTGGTGCTGCTACGCTTAATAATGTTGCGGTTGTGATTCCTACTACTGCTAATTTAGTTAATTTCATGATGGTTCCCCCAAAATTTCTTTTTTATTTTTATCTCTTTTTTAATTGTTAATTATTCGTATTAAGCGTCTGGAGTTGCTGCAATTGTCCAAGTTAAGTCAGCAACATAGTTATAGTCTTTGTTCTTTTTAGCTGATGCTGGAACAGATAATTGGATGCCTTCATTGGTTCCTTGTGTATCTGTTGGTTTTGGAGCTTCCATGCCGTCTTTTGTGAAGAATGCTGACCATTGACCGCCACCTTTACCAGCACTTGCAGCTAGGATTGGGTGATCTTTATCATCATCTTTAGCTTCAAATGTTACAGCTTTAGAAACTGGTTTTAAGTCATCTTTAACTCCAGAGTTTGTTTGAACAAATGCTGTACTAAAAATTAATTGCGCTCCTACTAATCCTTCTGTTCCTTCTGGCGCTGCTTCACCGGTTTGTGTGAAAGCTTTAAATTCAGTTGATTTAGCTGTTAACGTCCAGCCTTTGTAATCTCCACTACGTTCATCTGTGATTTGTACATACGCTGGGTAGTATTTCCCATCCGTAAATTCACCTGTTGAGTCGTTTTTAAAGTTAACTTTTACGTCTTTAACTGGGTTGATAACAGTTTTACCTGCAATTGACATTTTTCCAAAGTCTAAATTTGGCGCTTGGTCAATACGTAAAAATCCTGCTCCACCTGGATTTGCTGGATCTGGTTTTACCACTGTTCCGCCGTCTTCGCCACTACCATTATCACCTGGATCTGTTGGAGTTGTTTCACCGCCACCTTCTTGGAAGTTTACTGCTCCTTTTGAAGTTGCTGGTGTTCCTACTTCTGCAGCTAATGCTGGAACTGTTGACCCTAACACCGTTGTTGCCATTAATCCTACTACTGCTAATTTTGTTAATTTCATGATTTATTTCCCCTATTCTTTTCTTTTTTAGTGTTTTAAATTTCTGGTGTTGCTACAATTGTCCATGTTAATTCAGCTTCATAGCTGACATCTTTATTTTTTTTAATTTCCCCTGGAATTTTCAAGGTAACTGCGTTGTTCTCAGTTGCTGTTGCATCTGACATTTCTCCAAAAAGCGTATTCCAACTTCCAATGCCTTCATTTTCTTTTGCAGAAGTAACTGTCACAAAACCAGCATCTTCTGCTGTTGATAATGTTACCTTCTTAAAGATTGATGGAGCTACTCTGTTAACTTCTTGCTCGATTGATAAATCGGTTGCTTGCGTTGCTGTCAGTGCTAATTCTGCTCCTTCTAATAAGCTACCATTCAGTTTATTGGCATCTGTAAGAGGGACATTTGCTTCATCTAATTGAGTGAATTGACGTGTTTGTTGAACTTGTAACTGCCAGCCCGCTCCATTTCCACGGTTATCAATCGTTTGAACATTTAATGGCAAGTATTTTCCATTCTTTTCATCTTCTGCTGAATAAACTGAATTAATTGTTACTGTATCTCCTTTGGTTGGAGTTGTTCCGAAGTTAATTTTAGAAACTTTATTAATTCGTAATGTTCCTAAAGTTGCATCTTCATCATCGTAATCAAAATTTACATATCCATTAGACTTAGCTGGTTGGCCTACTTCTTCTACTGCCAATGCAGAAGTTCCTAAAAAAACGGTTGAGAAAAGTAGTGTTCCGATTAAACTTAACATTGTTTTTTTCATATTCGGTTCCTACCTTTCCGTTTCGTCTGCTGAGGGTTCACTCATTAGCAACCAAGTCAATTCAGTCGTATATTTACCATCTTTTACTTTAGCAGTGTTCCCTGGTACAGATAGGGTAATCGCTGTATTTTTTTCTCCTGCTGGTGCTGCGGATAATTCGTCACCTAATAAATTGTCTGTTAGTCCCATTCCTTCGCCCTTAGCAGCATTTACTAGCGGATGGTAATTTTCATCTAGCCCCAACTCAACCTTTTTATTCAATCCTGTAGGAACAATATTTCCAACTGATTTTGCGACTGATTTCGTTGCAGTTAAGCTTAAAATAGCCCCTGTTAATTCCGATGTTCCTGCTGAATTGGTTTTTCCATCTACTTCATGGAACCCATTGCTTTTAACAAACAAACCCCAGCCTGCATTGGTTGCGCGATTGTCCTTAATTTGGATGTAAGAGGGTAAGTGTTTTCCAGCTTCTACGACGCCTTCTTTATCATAAGAAACGTCTTGTGCACGATACAGTGCATGATAAACTTTATCATCCCCAGAGATAACTTGCTCACCAAAATCAATATGCGAAATGCGATTAATACTTAATGGACCACTGTTGTTTGGATTATCTGGATCTGTGTCTTCCAATTTAAAGCGAATTTCACCTTCTGATTTTGCTTTAGCTGCTTCTTTTTCCGTTAATTCTGAGGTATCTTTTGACGGAATATTTCCCTCGCGATTAGCTTCATCTGCTAATGCAACGGAGCTTCCTAAAATACTAGAGCTTAAAATGCCAACCAATACTAATTTTTTTAAGTTCATTTTTCCACTTCTTTCTTACTTAAGTACTCTGACTTAGTAGTTTATTTTGTTGGTGCTGTTATTGGATCGTTCATTAATAACCATGTGATAGATGTTGTATATTTGGCATCTTTCGCTTTAGTTGATGAACCTGGTACAAATAATGAAATAGCTTTGTTTGTCACTGTTCCATTTGTATTTTTTTCACCCATCAATACATCAACAGTTCCCATTCCTTTACCATCTGTTGCCGTTACTAATGATTGATACTCATTTGTTAACGTCACGCCATTTTCTTTAAGAAATTGATCGGGTAATGTACTTGGTTGATTATTTGAAACAGTTGCCCCTTGAACAGAAGTAACATTGAATGTTAAATCAGCTGCTTTCAACTCAGTTTGAGCAGCGTCATTTGTTTTAAATCCATCATTTTTAATGAAAAGTTGCCAACCTTTATTGGTTCCACGATTATCTTCTACTTGCACATAAGCAGGCATATTTTCTCCAATAACATTTCCATCAACATCATATTCTTTATCTAAATCACGATAATTTGCATAATATGTGGTGTCATTCCCGGAGATTAGTTGTTCACCAAAATCAATGGCAGAAATTCGTTTAATCATAAGTGGTCCACTGTTATTTGGGTTTTCTGGATCAACTGGTTTTTGTTTAAAGAAGATATCTGCTTGTGATTGGTCTGTTGCAGCTTCATTAGGTTTAAGTGTTGATTCTGCAAATGCAGGAACCGCTAGCGCAAAACTGGATGAAACAACTAACCCCATTAAACTAATTTTTGTTAATTTCATTTTCTTTCCCCCTAAGTTTGAATAATTCTAACTTTTTTAGTTACCTGGCGTATCACTCAATAGCCAGACAAGTGTTGTTGTATAACTTTCTTGATTGATTTTAAGATTTGCAGGAACGGTTACTTGAACCCCTTCAGTATTATCTGCATTCTTTAAAAATCCAGTCGTCCATGTGCCAATTCCTTGACCAACTTGATTTTCATTTTCCCCTTTAGCAGACATAAGTGTTGAGAATTCACCTTCACCTGTGTTTGTTACAACAAGGTCAACGTTTGAACGCGTGCTTGGTTTCGCTGCAGCATCTACTTGACCATTTTTAGAACTTGCAGTTGCATTGTTTAGTGTAAGAAACGCACCCTTTAATTCTGAACCTGATGCAGATCTTAAAGCACTTTGTTGTTTCACTTGAAGCGTCCAACCTGAAGCTGTTCCGCGATTATCGGTTACTTGAATATAGTTTGGTACTTCTTTTTTAATTCCCGTTTCTTTAACGGTTACAAAATCTGGAAGAGCGTAATAGATTCTTTCTGCTCCTGAGACTTTTTGTTTCGCAAATGAAATGGAGGATGCATAATCAATGCTTAACGGTCCTTTTTCTCCTGTACCTGGCTTATCCTCAATCTCATCCTTTGGTTCTGACGGATCGATTGGTTTTGTCATTTCATCATTTTTGATGTACGAAAGATCTACATTTGAGTCAACTTGACTATTTGTTTCAGCGGCTAATGCATGTGGCACTAACACACTCAAACCTAATAATGCTACAATTCCCAACAAACTTTTTTTGATAACTACTTTCATTTCCTTCCACCTTTCTATATAAATCGGATATAGTTTTACATTCTTGATTTTGATTCATTCTCATCTCTTTTTTTGATTGCTATATAATAAGCAATCAACATTAAAAATAACCCTGCTAACAGAGAACCACGATTAACAGACTCACTTGTTTGTGGCAACTTCCCTTGGATAGGTGGGTCTATTAATGGAATGTTAATGTCTGAATCATCATTAGGTTGAGGAAAATTGGGTGGCTCGTATTCTTCTCCTTCAAAGGTAATTCCTACCTCTGATTCCGTTGAGCTTTCCGCCTTTACTTCATCCGTTAATATAAAACTAAAAGAAAGTAAGAGAGTAACAACAAATAGGTTTATAAGTCTTTTCATTTGTTTTCTCCTTTCTTTTTGATTTTCTTAATGAATTACTAGCCTCAATCTTTTTTACTTATTTTCAGCAATCAGACTAGTCTCATCTCACCCCCCTTCAATCACTCTTGTTCCTATGCTTTACAAAGAAATCAGCAACGCCTCTTGAAATTCCTCAATAAGTTCAATTTTTTTCAATTTAAAAAAGGACTTTTCAATTGATTCTTTAACGGTTGATTCATTATATGACGTTGGAAAAATCAACATTTTGTTAATTAAACGATTATCTTCTGTTCGAAAACAAACATTATAGACCGTGACATCTGACCAGTAATCTTCATTCATTTTTTACTCACTATCCCTTCATTTTATTTCATTCGTTATTCCATTTTGTGTTAACTGCATATTTGATAGGTAAATACTAGTCTAAAAAACATATGATAATTAGAAAATCAAGTAAAACGAAAAAAAAGATTTCCAAAAAAATAAGAAATCCTTTAGTATAGGCATTTTAAAAAAATAAAAAAATTTATATATCTAGTTATTTTATTGGTCAAAAAATCATAAGTTTATTATAGATATATATCAAAGTCAATAGTAAAAAAGCGCGCTTTATTTAATAACAGAAAACGAACATATTTCACATCATTTTTTTAATCATCTTTCAACAATCTAGTTTCATAGCAAAAACAAAATAATCTTTATACACAGAATTTAGGTTTATTATGAAAGGAGCCACACAGATGGCAATAATTGGCTATATGCGAGTAAGCACACATCAACAAAAGTTTGATTCTCAGCAAAAAGCGCTTGAATTATACGGTGTCGATAAAATATACAAAGAATATGAAAGCGGCCGAAAAATTGCGCGTGCTGAATTGAATAAAGCATTAGCCTCGTTAAAACCAGGCGATACTTTCGTCATCTTCAAATTAGATCGCCTTGCAAGAGGAACAAAACAGTTACTAAACTTATTAGAAGAATTCGAAAAAAATAATATTAATTTTATCAGCATTCAAAATAATATTGATACTTCCACTCCAATGGGTCGTTTTTTCTTTACCATTATGAGTGCCTTTGCAGAGATGGAAGCTGATTTGATTCGAGAACGGGTATTGGCTGGCTTAGATGCTGCTAAATTAAATGGAAAACAATTAGGTCGTCCACCTCGGACCAAGGAACTTGAAAAAGCATTACACCTTTACCACACTTCTGATTTATCTGTCGCTAAAATTGCTAAAATCTGCAATGTTTCGAATGCGACTATTTACAATCATTTAAAAAAAGAAGGTATTTCTAGAAATAAGAAAACTCTTGAATCACGAAAGGATAAAAATATAAATGTTACCTAATCTCGCTAACTTAGATAAAATTGCTTATCGAAAAATTGAAATTTTAAAATTATTAGCCGCTCAAAATCTTCCTTGCTCCGCGAGTGTTTTAAGTACAAAACTGAATATTAGCGGAAAAACCTTACTAAATTATTTATCCGACTTAGAACCTTATTTAGCTAACTATAGACAACACATTCGACTTATTAAAACGAAAGAGGGCTATTATTTATCGAAAAAAAATTCTTTTTCGATGAACACTCTTTATTATGACATTGAAAAAGAAACACTATTTTATTCCTTTTTTTCGTACAATTTTCATTACCAAAATGAAACAATCGATTCTTATGCAAAAAAACAATTTGTGAGTTACAGCTACCTATATCGTCACATTCGCTTAATGAATCAATTGTTGAAACCTTTCAAAATATCTTACAACCTTTCTCCTTTAAAATTAAATGGTTCAGAAGTACGAATTCGTTTTTTTGCATTTTTGTATTATTTTCATACTTGTAATGGTATTGCTTGGCCATTTCATCTCGTTTCTGCTCAAAAGTATGAGCCACTCATTGGGCAGTTAGAACAACTAACTTTTCAAAAGCTGTCATTAATTCAAAAAGAGAAACTTCGCTATTGGCTGGCTATTTGTGAAACAAGGTATATCTTAGAGGATTACATTGATTATCGAGAAACGCTCTATCAAAAGGTTGCAGAACATCATCCTCTTTTTTCAGTTCTCCAGCCTTTAATCGATAATTTTCTAAACAAATTTACTATTCCTAATGAAACAAATGAGAGCTATTTTTTATTTTTTATTATCCAAAATATCTTAAAAATCCCAACTGATTCTCTTTTACACATCCAGGATGAGCCAATAGTTAAAAAAACAACTCAATTTTTAGAAAATATCAAAGTCATTTTCCCGAAAATTCACCTGTCATCAATTTTTAAAGAAGAACTTCTTTACTTGATGTATTCAGCCGATCACTTAGGAGATTCATATATTCACTTTTTAGAAAAGCCAACGCATTCATCTACTTTTACTTATCGTTATGAGGCTGAATTAACACATCTTTTTACTAAAAATAAATGTTCTAGAAATAATTCTTACTATTTTCAGGATAGTGTCACGAAATTAATAGAAACACAATTAGCTACCGAAAATTATCAACCGCAAATTAAAATTCTAGTGGTTACAAAGCTAGATAACTTACAAAAACGTTCTTTACTCCAAAAGCTCAATAACCTTCCTTTTCAATTACTACTAACGGAACAAACTGAAGAAAATGTTGATTTGATTTTATCTGATTTCTATCTTAATAATCAATCAACACCGACTTTTTACTGGAATAGTTTGCCGCTAGAAAATGATTGGACTAATTTAATTGAAACTCTTCAAAATTTTGAAAAACAAAAAATTGAAACCTACTAATTAAAAAAAGCTAAGGTCCATTCTGTTTAGAATGAATCTTAGCTTTTAATAGTTAGTCTACAATCACACTGTGAACTAGTTTTGGTTCAGTTGCATGCTCTGAAATCGTAATATTTTCATAGATTTTTTCTTTTACATTTTCAACGTCTTCACGGTTTGCATAAATGGTTACTAATGATTCCCCTTTTTCAACAGCATCTCCTACTTTTTTACGTAGCATTAACCCTACTGCTAAATCAATCTCATCTTCTTTCGTTGCACGCCCTGCACCTAGTAACATCGCTGCAATACCGATTTCATCGGCTACCATATTCGATACAACGCCAGATTCTTTTGCTGGCACTTCAATTAAATATTTTGCTTGTGGTAATTTTTCTGGATTGTCTACAACCGATCCATCGCCACCTTGATTGTTTAGGAATTCTTTGAATTTTTCTAAGGCTTTGCCATTTTCCATCACTTCAATCAGCATTTTGCGTGCTTCTTCAAGATCTTTAGCTTTTTTAGCTAAAACAACCATTTGGCTGCCTAAAATTAATACTAATTCAGTTAAATCTTCTGGACCTTCACCTTTTAAGGTATCAATCGCTTCTTTTACTTCTAGTGAATTTCCGATAGCCAATCCTAGTGGTTGTGACATATCTGAAATAACAGCCATTGTTTGGCGGTTAACATTATTTCCAATACGTACCATTGCATGGGCTAGGTTTTCAGCATCTTCTTGTGTTTTCATGAAGGCGCCTGCTCCAGTTTTTACATCTAAAACGATCGCATCCGCGCCAGCTGCAATTTTTTTACTCATAATTGAACTTGCTATTAGTGGAATGGAGTTAACCGTTCCTGTTACATCACGTAATGCGTAGATTTTTTTATCTGCTGGTGTTAAATTCCCCGTTTGACCAATCACCGCTACTTTATCACGGTTGACTAAATCAATAAATTGATCCTTTGTAATTTCTACATGGAAGCCTTCGACTGCTTCTAATTTATCAATCGTTCCGCCTGTATGCCCTAAACCACGCCCCGACATCTTAGCTACTGGAATATCTAAAGCCGCCACTAAAGGAGCTAAAACAAGGGTTGTCGTGTCACCCACGCCACCTGTTGAATGTTTGTCTACTTTAATTCCTTCGATTGCAGATAAATCAATGGTTTCGCCAGAATTTACCATTGCCATTGTTAAATCAGCGCGTTCACGATCTGTCATATCTTGGAAATAAATCGCCATTGCTAATGCACTTGCTTGATAATCAGGAATCGAACCGTCTGTATATCCATTAATAAAAAATTGAATTTCTTCAGTTGTTAATTCTTTGCCATCTCTTTTTTTCTCAATAACATCTACCATTCTCATGTTCTTCACCATTCCATTCTTCTTTTATTGTCCTAATTAGAGGACTAAAGTTATTTGTACTGCATGTTGAATACGGTTACTTTTTATTGTTGATGGAAAGATAGGTAGCTTAATACTCCCTATCTTTTCATCATTTTATTTTTAGTAGTCGTCTGTTTTAGCTTGTTTGTCATTTGTTACGATTGCAACACTTGCACTTGCACCAATTCTTGAAGCTCCTGCTTTAATCATTGCATCTACATCTTCTGTTGTACGGATTCCGCCTGATGCCTTCACTCCAATAGTTGGTCCAACGGTTTTACGCATCAAAGCGATATCTGCTGCTGTCGCGCCACCAGTTGAGAAACCAGTCGATGTTTTAACAAAATCGGCTCCTGCTTCAACAGATAATTCAGAAGCACGGATTTTTTCTTCGTCTGTTAACAAACATGTTTCAAGAATAACTTTCACTAAAGCTTTTCCGTTAGCTGCATTAACAACGGCTTTAATATCATTTAATACGGTTGCTTCGTCCCCTGATTTTAAAGCTCCTACGTTAATTACCATATCAACTTCAGTTGCGCCATTTTTAATTGCATCTTCTGTTTCGAACGCTTTTGTTGCAGAAGTATTTGCGCCTAATGGAAAACCGATAACGGTACAAATGTCAACACCTGTGCCCGCTAATTCTTTACTTGCAAGTGCTACCCAATATGGATTTAAACATACGGATGCAAATTTGTATTCTTTTGCTTCTTCAATTATTTTTAAAACCGCTTCTTTTGTTGCTTCTGGTTTTAAAAGTGTGTGATCAATCATTTTTGCTACGTTCATTTGTATCACTCCTAGTTCGATTTATATTTTTATTATAACCTTTCTTTGAACATATGTAAAACATAATATGAAATTATGTTCAATTTCTTTTTAGCTAATACTAACACAGAAAAATTTAAAGCCAATATTACTAAATTAATGACTTTTTCGTTCTTTCGTGTTACAAGTATCTACAGCCTATCTAGGAAAACAAGCTCATTGCTTATGTTTTTTCATAAAAAAAAATAAATTGGCTAGTAAGTTTAGAGATCAGTATCTCAATCTTTACCAGTCAATTTATTTTTATAGATCGCTTAAAAAGTAAGTGGCTCTTTTTTGCATATACTAAAAATAGATGAACTAAGTTTTTTAATAGGCTAATAATTCTGCAGCCGTAAATTGATCAATAATTAATACATTCGCATAATTTCCAACTAAAGCACCATTAATTGCTTCGACTTTTCGCTCGCCACCCGCAACTAAAATAGACTGCTCTTTCTTACGCAAGTCTGCTAATTCTATCCCAATTGTTCGTTGGTTAATCTCTTTATCACTAATATTGCCTTCTTTATCAAAAAAGCGTGAACAAATATCGCCAACAGCATTCTCTTTTAGAAAATGAACTTCTTGATTGTTAAAGTAACCTAGTCGAAATAACAATGCTTCATCACGAACTGTTCCTACCGTAAACATGGCAATCGTCGCTTTTTTACCCATTTCAATGATTTGATGGATATGGCGATCTTGCTCCACTAGTTCTTTAGCCACAACATTATCCAATACCACTGGTAATGGCAAATTACGTGCTGTCGTTTGAAATCCTTCAGCAAATAGCGCCAACGTTTCATTTGCATAATTGTTCACGTCTGAATGACTAATGCTGCCTTTTAATTGTACAACTTCCACACCTTTTACTTGCTGTGGTGTTATTTTCCTAGCAATTTCGTACATTGTTGTTCCCCAACTTACACCTAAAATATCACCATTTTTAACATGGGATTCTAGGTATTCAGCAGCGAACTTACTAATGTATTCTGTGATGATTTGGTACTTTGCTGTTGGTGAAAAAACAACATGAGCCTCTAATAAATTGTACTTCTCTTTGATTTTATTTCCTAATGTTTCAAGATCAGCAAAAGGATCGGTTACTTTGATTTGCACAAAGCCTTTTTCTTTTGCATACGTGAGCAGTCTGGATACTGTCGGTCTAGAAATTTTTAGTTTGGTTGCAATTTCTTGTTGGCTAAAATCAGATTGATAGTAAAGTCTTGCAACTTCAATGCTCAGCTGTTGTTTTTCTTTTTCCACGACTCAAATCCCACTTTCTATTTTCTTATTATCTTATAATTATCGCAAAAAAAGACTGATAAAACAAATCAAAAAAGAAATTTCAATCTTTTTAATCACGACAGCCACTCATAAAAAAAAGCAACGCTTGATAACGTTACTTTTCTTTATTCTTCTTCTAAGCTTCTAAATAAAGTGATCTTAATTGACTCACTTTTTCTTTATCGAAGTCTAAAGCTTGTTCAGCATAATTTAGAACCGTTTCATACTGATCTTTAATTAAGGAAAAAGCATAATCTAAATATGCTGGTTTTACATACAAAGCTGTTGACAAAGCAGCTATTTCTTCCTCATCCATTCCCTTATCTCTAAAGGTATCCAATAACTGATCGTTGGCTTGTTTTCTTTCTGTATTTGTTAGTAAAAAATCGTTCATAATCTCCTCTTCTGGAACTCCTAGCAAAGCTAAAATTAAAGCTGCTGCGTAACCAGTACGATCTTTTCCTGCAAAACAATGAAATACGGTAGAACCTGTTTTGTTCGCAACAATAATTTCCATAAATTCTTTAAATCCCTCTTGCGCCCCTGGGTTTAAAATCAAATCTGTATAAACTTCTTTCATATGATTATCTACTGCATCAATTGATTTTAATCGAGCAAAATCTTCTAGGGATGAATTTTTAGCACCCATTTTCCCTAAAATATCAAGATTAATGTAAGCTGCTTTTGGAATTTTTGTATCTGGAGACTGCTGAATTTCAAATTCTCTTCTAAAATCAACAATTGTTGCCAGCTTATAATCATTTATCAGCTCATTGACTGTTTGACTGCTTAAATTTGATAAATCACCTGAACGCAAAAGTTTACGATGTTTGATTGTTTTTCCATCTTCTGTTTTTAATCCACCTAAATCTCTAAAATTTGTAGCTTCCATCCTGCTTCACCCTTTCTTATACTTCTATTTTAGATTGTCGAATTCGTTTTTCTTCTGCAAATGCAACCGTTCCTAATAATACAATAATAATCACAACAGCGATATAGAAAATAATAAATGTATCACCCCATCCATGAAGAACTATATTAAATAACTTCACACCTTCTTGAGTTGGATCTGAAATTTTTGCTAGTAAAATTTTTGCCATTGAATCACCAAACAAATACGCAAATGCTCCTAGCAATCCACCTGCGACAACCGTTGCTTTTTTAGGGACAAAACCAAGCATTGAGATATTGATCAATAATTGTGGACCAAAAATCATCATCCCCAACATAAACAATGATCCATTAATAATCAATTCAGTCGTCCCAAATTGATAACCAATAATCCCAATCGGTAATAGAAAACTACTGATCGTTGCAACTAATGCTGGACGTCCCTTTAAGAAATCAGAAATATATCCCCAAGCTAAGCAGCCTACTAGCGCACCCATTTCAAAGTAAAAAATCGTATTCGCTGCTGCTTCATTGCTAAAGTTCAAGTGTTCCGTGACATATAATGGTGCCCAATTATCAATTCCAATTCTCACGATGTATACAAAGACGTTCGACACACACAATAACCAAATCCAAGGATTTGTTAAAAGGTATTTTTTGAAAATTTG
Organism: Carnobacterium sp. GW821-FHT04C06; assembly: GCF_059420345.1. Classification (NCBI taxonomy): domain Bacteria; kingdom Bacillati; phylum Bacillota; class Bacilli; order Lactobacillales; family Carnobacteriaceae; genus Carnobacterium; species Carnobacterium sp. GW821-FHT04C06. The sequence goes on along the minus strand of NZ_JBWKTN010000007.1, from coordinate 62,909 downwards.
CCATTTTGTCATATCTTCTGCTTCTTGATTTGCTTCTTCAACAGGCTCTTCAAAGATTTCTTCGCTAGATGCCCAACCTAAATCCTCTGGACGGTTTTTTCCAATAAAAAAAGTAATCACAGCAATTACACCCGCAACAACAGCGGGCAAAATAAACATCCCTGCTACATTTCCTTTAAAGAATGTTTGCGCACACCAGATAGCAAAAATTCCAGCTAAGCCGCCGCCAATATTATGCGATGCATTCCATAAACCAATATATCGTCCTCGATTTTTCTTAGTCGTCCATTGCGTAATAACAGAAGCACAACTAGGTCCACCAACACATTGAAAGAGACCATTCAATGACCAAAGTACAACAATCCAGCCAAGTGGTACATGATTCATCGTAAATAGAAAACCCATACATAAAACAGTTAGAGAAGATAAAAATAAAAGCACAGATAAAATTTTCTTCGTATTCTTTCCATCAACGATGTATCCTAAAATAAACTTACCAAAACCATAAACGATTGAAAAAGTGAAACCAATATAGCCTAAATCAGTAGTAGTAAACCCTAACTGGCTTTTTAATAATGGCTGCGCTGCTTTAAAATTATTCCGAATCAAATACATAGTGATATAAATCATCACCACTACAAAAAACGGTTTCATAAATTCTTTAAACCAACGTTTCCGCTGTTCTGAAATGGTTAATGTACTTTTTGGAACAGGAACATTTTTTAGAAAATCTAACATCAAGCATCCTTCTTTCTACTTTTTGTATTTTTTCTATCAGCTGATAAACTCTTAAAGATAACGTTTTCTATTTAATAATATAGCACCCCTTCGCACAAATGTAAACGCATACTTGAAATTAATTTCATAAAATAACCAAATCATTGGGAATTTTTTTTTATACTATATGTGTAATTTTATTTAAAATAACAAAAATAAACTACTGAGTTTTTAGATACTCTAGCAGTTTATTTTCTACTTGGTTCTTTTTAGACTAAATACAAAGACCTTAATGACTTAATTTCCTCTTGCGAAATCTTTAATCCTTCTTGAACAAACTGATCAAAACTTCCATAAATTTCTTTAATTGCTTCAAATGTAGCCGCCAAATATTCAGGTTCTGAAGACGTTAATGCCCGTAAATTATCTAATACCTCTTTATCTTCAGTATATTTTCTATAAAGTTCCATCCGACTGGCGATATGTTCTTTACGATACTCGTCTGTTAAAAAGAAATCTGTTGCTACATCTTTTTCAGAAACACCCAATAATAATAAAATGACAGCAACACCAAATCCAGTTCGGTCTTTTCCACCTTTACAATGTTGTAAAATAGGTGTATTTTCTTCTTTCAAGTGAAGCTGAATCACTTTACGATAAACGGTTAAAGATTGTGGGGATAAAACAAATTGACGATATTGTTCAATCATATTAGCTTTTAGTTTCTTGATTTTTGCTCGGCCTTCAACTGTTTCTAACATTTCTTTAAACGAATGCTTTTGATGCATTGCAACACTTTTTTCAGAAGTATTTGAGGCAATTGCAGCCATATCCGCATTGGGATCTAAGTGATAAAACGTAGCTTCTGACCATTCCCTATCAGGATTAGCCTCTCGTTCTGCTTCATTACGGTAATCAATCACGGTTTTAATACCTAATTGGTTTTGAATGTACTCAAGATCTTGCGAAGTTAGTTGAGACAAGACATCTGACCGATACAATTTACCAAAAACAACATTTTTCCCATCAGATCCCTGCCAACCTCCGTAATCTCGAAAATTAACAGTTCCTTCTAAATCAACTAAATCTTCCCGAGTAAAAAATTCTGTTCCATTTTTCAATAATACTCGGAAAAAATAAATTGGAAATTCTGCTTTGATTTTAATAAAATCTTGTTTTTCAGCTATTTGTAACACTTTCGTTTCATTATTAGGCTCTGTACCAATCCATAACTGATAAATATCGCTGCTAAAGCTCGACCAATCAATCGTTAAAATTTTATTTTCGCGTTTTACAATTAATTTTGGATAGTTCAAAAAATCCCTCCTAACTTCCTATAACTCTTTTTCAAAAACTGCCTCTGCTTTTACTTTATTTGTATCTAGCATACCGACAAATGGTAGATAAATAAGAATGGATACCACCAATAAAATGACATTTAGCACAACTAACTGCCAACCACCCATAAAGATTCCTTTGACAATCTCAGGCATACCTGTTGGCACCATAACGCCGTTTAAACGAGGCACCCAGCCCGCTGCAATAGCAAAATAAGAAATCACGATATTCACCATCGGAGCACCAATCATCGGAACTAAGATATACGGGTTTAAAATCATTGGAACACCAAATTTCAGTGGCTCACTAATTCCAAAAACAGCTGGCAATAACCCTAAACGTCCGACTGTTTTTAACTGGGTACTTTTGGTTTTAAAGGCTAATAAAATGGCAAAGGCTAAATTGTGTGCGCCTTTTTGTTGCATGATAAAAGACATTGTCACAATATACGGTAACGGTGAGCCTGCATTAAATGCGTTTAAATTGGCTAAATCTAATGGATAATAAACCGCATATAAAATAGCCATTGTCGCCATTGAACCGTGAATTCCCAAAAACCATAAAAATTGCATTAAGAAAACTAAAACCAATGCTGCTGGTAAATTCGCGCCTAGTTTTTGCAATGGACCTTGAATCAATTGAATAATCAAGTCATGGGCATTTCCATAGGCAGTCAGTGCCACTAATTGACTGATCACTACAAAAATAACTGCAATGACAATACCTGGAATCAAACTATTAAAAGAATTGCTAACTGTTGGAGGAACGCTTTCAGGAAGCTTGATTTCCCATTTCTGGTCTAAAATTAATACGTAAATACGACTTGCAATTAAACTTACAATAATGGCAACAAATAATCCTTGTGAACCTAGATACTGCATGTTTAATGTTTGAATTTTCTCATCAAATATCGTAATCGGTGTTACAACAAAGAAGGCCATTAAACTCAAAATCCCTCCCATTGCACCATCTTTATCAAATGAATCTGCTAATTTATACCCTATCATATAAGCCGCATAAATCGCAATCAGACCCGTTGTAATTCCATATGGAATATTAATCGCCTTTGCAATCCCCGTTGACGTAATGAAGCTTTGATAGCCTTTTATCGGCAGTGCATATAACAACGAAGACATCGCGCCAACAATCATTAATGGAAATAATGTCATCAAACCATCAGACAGGGCTTGAATGTACCGATTACTGGTGAATTTCCCCATCACTACTTGCATGTTTTCTTGTATTTTAGCCCATTTCATTTTTTAATTCCCCCTCATCTTGTCATATAACCCAACAAATTTATCTGCTAAATCACGAACCGTCATGGCGTTCATTAAATGGTCTTGCCCGTGAATCAAAAGCAATGTCACTTCGACCCTTTCGCCACTAGCTTCTTTTGTAAGTAACGCTGTCTGACCGTTATGGGCCTCATTTAATTTTTCATTGGCTTCTTCTAATTTTGCTTTTGCTTCTTGAATTTCACCTGATTGAGCTATGTCAATTGCTTCCATCGCTAAACTTCTTGCATTTCCTGCCCCTACAATAATCTGCATCACTGCCTGCTCTAAATTCATCGTATCTCTCCTTTTTATTTTCTGACTAAATGAATTGCTTCGTTTAATATTTTTTCGCCATTTATCATGCCGTAATCGACACTATTAATAACAACGATTGGAAAACCTTTATCTGCGTACTGTTCTTCGATTTTCTTCTTCATATACATTACTTGCGGGCCTAGTAATAAAATATCCGTTTCATCTGCTAATTTTTTAAACTTGCTTTCTGCTGAAGCCACGATACGAATCGTATCATTAGGATAAAATTGGGTAGCCGCTTTTTGCATTTTTTGAACTAAAATACTTGTAGACATTCCACCTGCACATACGAGCGTTATTTTGATTTCCATCTTTATTCTCCCCTTTTTTGGTTGATACTAACTACTATTGCAAAAAACGTGCCAAGACACATTAAAAAGCACACAGCTCTGTTATTAGCCATGTGCTTTTGGATGTGTCTTAATGTGTATTGATAAAAAATGAAACCATGTAACACACTTCATCTTCACTGATTTTGATCTGATATTTGTATTCAATACTTCTTAATGCTTCTTGAATTAGTTGAATTTCATCTGCATGTTTCCTCATGAAAAATTCTTTATCTAAAAATTCTGTCCCTTTTTCGCCACCAAACTCTCGATCAATCATACACGCTAAATGAAAAGCCAATCCAATCAACACATTTAAATTTGATTCGATCGAAAATTGAATTGTTAGAGCTGTAATCAATTTCTTTACATCCACCACAACTTCCTCTGAATCAACATACTTCAACTGTCCAGCTAGTGTCTTTCCTAATTTCCCATAGGTTTCTGCCAAATCAACTAATTGCTGAATCTCCTGGATTTTAGATTTTTCAATCACCTCTACTAAATCAAAATGAGGGTATTGAAAAGCTAAATGAAAAGGACTCACTATACAGATAATTTCATAAGTTTTGGACAAACTGGCTAGTCTTGAATAAATATCTTCCTTATCAATTAAATTGATTGCAATAATCTCAAGTACCTCTTCATCAAAATTCAATTCTGTTGTTAGTATATTTTTTAAGACTTTTGCCGTTCCTTCACCCGTTGTACAAATCGTTACGATAGCAAATTTGATTGAATTTTTTTTACTATGCTCTTGAAGTTCCTCTTCAATCAAAAGATTAACGGCTAGGGTTTCCTTATAGACAGCTTGCAAGGGATAGCCCAACATGGCTTTTCGGACTGCTTCTAAAACATGTAAAGTGGACACCAATTGAATCGTTTGAGTGTCTATCCCAAAGGTCTTACTAATCTCATTTCCAAAAGTATTTAACGATCCCATATCCACCATAAATAAAATAGGCGCCTTGATTTGATGCGTTTGAATATACGCTTTAATTCGAAGAAGCGAGTCTTGTGGTTTTTCAGATAGAGGTACGTCAAATCCAATCCCGTATTCTTCACCTAATAATTGATTGACTGTATTCACAATGGATGTTGCTGTCGACTCTCCGTGAGTAACTACAAAAACGCGTACTACTTCTTGAACTTGCTTTTTTGTATGGTTGCCGTACACAAAAAATAGCGTTAGATAATTGGCTTCACTGATTGGCAATTCAATTTCAAATTCTTGATTGAATAACCGAATACAGTCATAAGAAACTTGGTATTCTCGCGGATGACTTTCTTCTGTATTTTCAAACAACTGATTTTCATAATAATGATTCTTTTTAACACGCGACACTGCCTTTTCAAGATGTAGTGCCAATCCATAAAAAACGCGATTGCCAAATACCGTCTCCAACTGACTTTCCGCATATTGAATCATTCGTTCTACACTCGAAATAATACGTTGATCTACTAAATTTTCAATATAGCGTTGATTCGAATCCTTCTTTACTTGATTCATATACTCTTCAAAATGCAAATGAATCTCCTTATTTAAATTCTCTTCTAATTCTTTTCCGCTAATCCCTAAGTGAGTTAATTCAACTTTTTTATGATCAATCAATTCATAAATATCTTGTTGATCAATCGGTTCTTCTAAATAGTGTGTTGCCTCTCCTGAAAATTCAAAATATCGCTGATTAATGCCAATAATTTTATTCCAAAGTTTACGATGTTGAACTTCCAACAATAATCCTGCATTTACTTTTTCAGATAAATCCAATGCTGAAATTTGAATCTTTTCTGCATGATTGGATAAGTATTCCGCATACGCTTTAGCACAGGCTAATTGAACATCTGATTTTAACTCTCCGATATTATGTCTGCATTCATAACTTAAAAAAGCTCTTAATGAATTTATAGAAACGGTAATTGGCTCTTTTAATTTTGCTGATTCTTGATTGATAAAATACTTAATGAGTGCAAATCGTTCTTCTAACTGTCGACTTTTAAGATTTGGCAATTTAATTACCATGGGCATTCTTCTAACGAAGGTTTCTAATAATGTAGTTGCTGGATTTTCAGTTGTCGCTGCTATAATCATCACCTGTGAGCTACGTTCATTTTCTGTTTCTCCTAGCCTTCTAAATGTCCCTTTGTCCATAAAAGTAAACAACATCTCTTGACCTTCTGGTGGCAATCGATGAACTTCATCTAAAAATAGCACTCCCTGATTTGCCAATTCAATCAAGCCTTTGCGATCATCATTGGCCCCAGTAAAGGCATTTTTTTTCACACCAAATAATTGCGCTAAAAGCATCTGTGGGTTGTGGCTATAGTCAGCACAATTAAAACTAATTAGCTGCTCATTTTTAGTAAAGCGCTTCATTTCTTTTCCAAATGAAAATAACATTTCAGCAAACATTGACTTCCCTGTTCCAGTTTCGCCTAATAGTAAGGTATTCATGCCATTGGGGGGATATAAGACAGCTGCTTTAGCTTGCTCAATTGCTTTGGACAATGAGGGATTTTCAATTAAAAATAAGTCGAATCCTCTCTCTTTAGATAGCGTTTTCTTTTCTTCCTTTGGAAAATAATATACTGGTTTTCCCGACTCTTTACGTGCTTTGCCCATTCTCACGAGTTCATTTAAATCAGAACTTACGTTATTACGACTAAATGACGTTAAACTAGAGACTTCTTTTGTTGTTAAGCCCTTATTTCCTTGTTTTTTTAGCACCTCATAAATTGTTTGAATTCTTTTCATTATACTACTCCTTTACTGGGTGGCAGACTGGACAATTAAAGTATAACTTTTAAATCCAATTTCTACAACAACCTCTCTCTAGTCAAAAAAGACTAGTATCTCCATATTGGAAATACTAGCCTTTTCTTTTAAAGTTAAGTGACCTAAATTTGTGCCCAAACACTTTCTAAGACATTCGTTTGGTTACGATCTGGGCCTACTGAGAATGTTGAAATGCGAACGCCTACTAATTCAGAAACACGGTGCACATAGTTACGTGCATTAGCCGGTAATTCTTCAAGAGTACGACAGCCCGTAATATCTTCACTCCAACCTGGCAACTCTTCATAAATCGGTGTACATTCAGCTAATTCTTTTAAGCTAGCTGGATAATGGAAAATTGTTTCACCGTTACGTTCGTAAGAGGTACAAATTTTAACTGTTTCTAACCCACTTAAAACATCAATTGAATTAAGAGATAAGTTTGTAATTCCAGAAACACGTTTTGCATGACGCATTACAACCGTATCAAACCAACCCACACGACGAGGGCGTCCTGTTGTAGTACCGTATTCTTTCCCTACTTCACGAATTTGTTGACCCACTTCATCGAATAATTCAGTTGGGAAAGGACCATCACCAACGCGACTTGTATAAGCTTTACATACCCCTACAACTTTATCAATTTTAGATGGACCAACGCCACTCCCGATTGTCACACCACCGGCAACAGGGTTTGAAGACGTAACAAATGGATACGTTCCTTGATCGATATCTAGCATTACGCCTTGTGCGCCTTCAAAAAGAACACGTTTGCCAGCATCTAATGCATCATTTAAAATAACGGATGTATCACATACATATTTTTTTATTTGTTGACCATATTCATAATACTCTTCAAAAACATCATCAAATTCAATAGGTGTTGACTCAAACATTTTAACGAATTGACGATTTTTTTCTTCTAAGTTAATACGTAGGCGTTCAGCAAAAATTTCTTTGTCTAATAAATCAGCAACTCGAATCCCAACACGTGCTGCTTTATCCATATACGCTGGACCAATCCCTTTAATGGTTGTTCCAATTTTTTGATCTCCTTTTGAATCTTCTTGCAATTGATCCAAGTGGATATGATAAGGTAAAATAACATGTGCGCGATCTGAGATACGTAAATTATCCGTATCAATATTTTTATCTTTTAGGTAAGCCAATTCAGTTACAAGTGATTTTGGGTTTACCACAACGCCATTTCCTATAACGCTAATTTTCTCCTTATAGAAAATACCTGAAGGAATTAAGTGTAATTTGTACGTCACACCGTCAAATTTGATTGTGTGTCCTGCATTATCGCCACCTTGGTAACGTGCAATCACTTCCGCATTTTCACTTAAAAAATCTGTAATCTTACCTTTTCCTTCATCGCCCCATTGTGTTCCCACAACTACTACTGAAGACATATGAACACCTCATTAATTTTATTTATAAAAACCAAATACATCTAATTCTATCAGTTTTGCATAAAGGATTCAAGGTAAAAACGAATATTTGATTTAAATAATAAAATAAAAAGGCATAAAAACGAACGATTTATTAATTTAAACTAAAATATCAGCAAAAATACGAACGAATTTAAAAAATAAAAAAATGATCCGTTAAGATCACTCTTCATGTTACATAGGCGGTTCTGGCATATAGGATAAGGAGGAAAATTTATTGTATTCCTTAACAAATAATAGTTTCACCGTACCACGAGCGCCACTCCGGTTTTTTTCAATAATGACTTCAATAATATTATCTTCTCCAGCTGCATCGCGATCGCCATCATCGTCGTCATCTCCACCTTCACGATCATAATAATCATCACGGTATAAAAAGGCAACAATATCTGCATCTTGCTCGATAGATCCCGATTCACGAATATCACTTAAAACAGGCCGCTTGTCTTGTCTTTGCTCAACGCCACGAGACAGTTGCGACAATGCAATAACTGGTACTTTTAATTCTTTCGCTAATTTTTTTAACTGACGTGAAATTTCAGAAACCTCTTGTTGGCGGCTTTCTTTCCCACTACCTTCAATCAATTGCAAGTAATCGATTAAAATCAATCCTAGTCCGCCTTTTTCTTGAGCTAAACGACGGCATTTCGCTCTAATTTCAGCAATTCGAATTCCTGGTGTATCATCAATATAAATACTCGCCTTCGATAGGCTCCCCATCGCTACAATTAGACTTTGCCATTCCTCTTCTGAAAGATTCCCTGTTCGTAAATGACTGGCATCAATACTGCCCTCGGCGCATAGCATCCGATTGACTAAAGATTCCGCTCCCATTTCTAGACTAAAAATGGCAACCGTCTCATCTGTCTTTGTTCCAATGTTTTGTGCGATATTTAACGCAAAGGCTGTTTTCCCTACAGCGGGACGTGCTGCCAAAATAATTAATTCTTCTGATTGCAGGCCGGCAGTCATCTGATCCAAAGCTTGATAACCTGTTGGAAGACCTGTAATTTCTTCATCATTTTGATACAACCGATCAATTTCTGCGATTGAACTATTTAACACGTCTGAAATCGCTAAAAAACCGTTGCTATTTCGTCTTTCAGATACTTCGAGAATACTACGTTCAGCCTGATCTAAAATGGCTCCTAGCTCTTCTCCTTCTTCATATCCTTGAGTTACAATATCTGTTGCTGTATGAATTAGTTTTCTTAAAATTGACTTTTGCTCAATAATTTTTGCATAATGTTCCATATTCGCAGCTGTTGGCACAGCAATCGCAAGTTCAGCTAGATAAGGCATTCCACCAACATCTTCCAGCTGATTTTTTGATTCTAAACTATTCATAACCGTAACAACATCAATAGCCTCATTGCGGTCATTTAATTCTAACATTGTTTGAAAAATAATTTGATGGCCACGACGATAAAAATCTTGTGCCTCTAAAAATTCCAATGCGCCTACGACTGTTTCGGGGTCAAGAAAAATAGCACCTAAAACGGCTTGCTCTGCCTCAATACTTTGTGGCGGCAATCGGTCTTGAAAAGCTTCATTCACCAATTTTTATCTTCCTTTCATAAGTAAATTTCTTCTACTTGGAGCGGCTTCTTAATTTGTTTCAGTCTTATTATTTTACCGCAAAAATCAACTTAATACAATGAATAGAAAAAAGGCCAAAACAGTCTTGTAAAACTGCTTTGGCCTTTAAATTATTTAGTCTACGCTTCTTGTGAAACATTCACTGTCAGTGTTGCCACAACTTCTGGATGTATTTTAACATCTATTTTTGTTACGCCTAGATTGCGAATAGGAGTTGTTAAATCAATTTTACGTTTGTCTAATTTAATATCATATTGTTTTTTTACTGCATCTGCAATTTGTTTTGAGGTAATTGAACCAAATAAACGACTATCTTCTCCAGCTTTTGCTTTCATCTCAATTACATGTTTATCATCTTCTAATAAACCTTTTAATTGGTTCGCTTCTGCTAAAATTTCTGCGTTGTGTTTGTCTTCAGCTTTCTTTTGTCCTGCTAGTTCACTTAATGTTGATGAATTGGCTTCTTTTGCTAATCCATTTTTGATTAGGTAGTTTTGTGCATACCCATCTGCTACGTTTTTTGTTTCGCCTTTTTTGCCTTTACCTTTAACATCTTCTAAAAAAATGACTTTCATTTATTATTCCTCCTTATTTTGTCCATTAATAACTTGTTCTAATTGTTCTTTAGCTTCAGCTATCGTAACATCGCTAAGTTGCGTGGCAGCATTTGATAAGTGCCCGCCTCCACCAAGTGCTTCCATAATAATTTGAACGTTGATTTCCCCAAGACTTCTCGCACTGATTCCAACACGTCCATCTGCTCGCTTCGTAATCACAAAGGATGCATCTACATCTGCCATCGAAAGCATGGTATCTGCAGCTTGAGCAGCGACTACAGTGTCGTAGGTTTCATCCTCTTCACCAGTTGCAATTGCCAAATTGGATTTCACAAATTCAATTGATTGAATCAAATGACTTCTCAATAAATAGGTATCTACGTTTTCTTTCAGTAATCGTTGAATCATAACCGAATCTGCTCCACAAGAACGTAAATAACTCGCAGCGTCAAAGGTTCTTGAACCTGTTCGAAGAGAAAAACTTCTCGTGTCTACAATAATTCCAGCGAGCATAGCAGTTGCTTCAATTTTATTGATTGGATCTGATTCGTTTGATTGATATTCAAACAATTCAGTAATCAATTCAGCAGCTGACGATGCATATGGTTCAATATAAACCAATACTGGATTTTCTGGAAATTCTTCGCCACGACGATGGTGATCAATTACAACAATTTGGTTTGTTAGGGTTAACAATTCAGGTGCAATTGAAATAGATGGACGATGCATATCAACCATCACCAATAAACTTGTTGCTGTCATTTTTTCAGCAGCTTCTTTTGGAGTAATGATGTACTTACTAATATTTGCATCTTTTTTTACCTCATCCATTAATCTTGAGATATCGTTACTAAATTCATCTGGGTTTACAACAATCCACGCTTCTTTATGGTTCATTTCTGCAATACGGCGAATGCCTAAACAAGAACCGATTGCATCCATATCTGGATATTTATGCCCCATTACAAAAATTTGATCTGACTGTTTCATTAATTCTTGTAATGCTTGGCTAATCATCCGAGAACGAACACGTGTTCGTTTTTCCATTGGGTTCGTTTTTCCACCATAAAAGCGAGCATCTTCCTCACTTGATTTTACAACAACTTGATCTCCACCACGACCCAATGCCAAATCTAAATTGCTTTGAGCTAGATTTGCTAAATTGCTTAAATCTTTATCTCCATATGCAAGACCTATGCTGAGGGTTAGTGGGAAGTTTTGTTTAGATGTACGTTCACGAACACGATCGATGATACTAAATTTTTCTTCTTCAATTTTTTGCAAGGACTTCAAATACATCAACACAATAAATCGATCTTCAGAAACTCGTTTTAAATAAATGTGATGCTCTTTTGCCCAATTAGATAATTGTGTTGTTACAAAGTTATTTAAATTGGAAGTACTACGATCATTCATTGATTGAACAATTTCATCGTAGTTATCGATAAAGATATTTCCAATAACCAATTGTTCTTCTTCATACTGTTCTTTTATCTTATAATATTGCGTAATATCCATTAAATAAATAACTTTAATATCATCCTGAACAATAATTTGAAATTCTTTATCTCCCCATTTTACATTGCTTAAACCTTTTGTTTTATTATTTTTAATAACGTTGGCCAATTCCAAATCGATCTCATCAATTTTCTTGCCTAATACTTCTTTTTTTCCAAGATAAAGCTGTAAATAAGGATTTGTCCATTGAACTTCATACTTTTCATTATACAGCAAAATACCGATAGGCATTTTAATTAAAGCCTCTTGTTCTCCTCTTTTTATTCGATAAGATAAATCAGCAATATATTTATTTGTTTCTACTGTGATTTTTTTCATTGAATAATAAAGCAATAAAAGAACAATAATAAATAAAACAGATAATGCTAAACCAATATAAAACTTAGCAAAAAATGCTAAAATAACAATTAAAACCAATAATCCACTTAGAACAAATGTTGCAATTCTCAGCTTTTCATCTTTTAAAAAACTCGGGAGTTTTTCATGAGGCAACTTTTTTTCCATATCATACTCCTTCTTTTAGCAAGTGTATTCAATAGGGGATACTCTCTTATTTTACCATAATCTAGGGATTTATTCTAGCTAACCTCTTATTATGTTTCACGTGAAACATAATAATTTTATAAAAAAAAAGCCGTGATCGAAATCACGGCTTTTTTTATTTATATACTATTCAGCTGTTACGAATGGTAATAATCCCATAATACGAGAACGTTTGATAGCAATTGTTAATTTACGTTGGTGTTTAGCACAAGTACCAGTAACACGACGAGGTAAAATTTTTCCTCTTTCAGAGATAAAACGTTTTAATAGTTCAGTATCTTTGTAATCGATATGGTCAATGTGGTTTGCTGTAAAATAACAAACTTTACGGCGCTTACGTCCGCCTCTGCGTTGTTGAGCCATTATTTAAATCCTCCTTTTCATTTTCCAAACTAATTTTATATTAGAATGGTAAATCATCATCTGAGATATCAATTTGTTGTCCACTTGTTGCAAATGGATCATCATTTCTCTCGAAATTTTGATATTGTTGTTTAGGAGCTGTTGATTGATTATTCGTGCTATTATTAGCTGAATTTTGTTGATAACCACCACTTTGGTATTGGTTGTTGCTACTACTTCCACCAGAATAACTAGTATTTTGATTAGTTGTAGGAGCGCTACTATTTCCATCATGACTTTGACGTTGTTCACTAACAGATTTTGACTCTAATAATGAAAACGTATCAACAACAACTTCAGTAACGTATACACGTTGCCCTTGTTGATTATCATAAGAACGCGTTTGAATACGGCCTTCCACACCAACTAAAGAACCTTTTCGGGTAAAATTAGCTAGAGTTTCAGCAGTTTTTCTCCAAGCAACACAGTTGATAAAATCAGCTTCTCTTTCACCGCTTTGGTTCGTAAATTGTCTATTCACCGCAACTGTAAATGAGGCAACCGCTGCGCCATTTGAAGTATATCGCAAATCAGCATCTTTAGTTAATCTTCCAACTAAAACAACTCTATTAATCATCTTTTTAAGCTCCTTTCTTTCTTAAAATGTTTCATGTGAAACAATTCTAAGTTTAAACTTCTTCTCTAATTACCATATGACGAATAATGTCATCGCTAATCTTAGCTAGACGATCAAATTCATTGATAGCCGCTGCATCAGTTGCAGTTAACTTCACGATATGATAAATTCCCTCGCGGAAATCTTTAATTTCGTAAGCTAAACGGCGTTTCGCCCAGTCTTTAGATTCGATCACTTCAGCGCCATTATCTTTTAAGATAGTATCGAAGCGTTCAACAACAGCTGCTTTAGCTGCCTCTTCAATGTTCGGACGGATAATGTACATAATTTCGTATTTTGCTGTTTGACTCATCTGACTGTCACCTCCTTGTGGACTTTGGCTCTTTTTTAAGTAAAAAGAGCAAGGAGAGCATTCTATAAATAGATTACTCACGTCCAATAAGTGTACCATTTCCAAGGATATGTGTCAATGTTTTTTATCCATTAAACTGGATTAAATACCAGAAGTTTTTTAATTTGTTTTTTCTATTCTTTTACTCTTTTTTAGATTAGCCTAAAAAAGACGATACTTTAGAAATGACCAATTTAGATGTAGCTAGAATTAAAATTAGCTATTTGAATTAGGAAGATCAGGTGACGGATTAAACAACTAATTAACACTTTGATCGACAAATTTATGTGTTATGATAATCTATAAAAATTAACTATTAAGGAGAACTAGTTATGACCATAAGTTTTAGAAAGATAAAAAATGAAGATTTTTCTGTATGTGCAACTATTTTAATGGCTGCGTATAATGGTGCGCCTTGGAATAATACATGGACGAAAAAAGATGCTCTTCTTAGAATTGAAGCTACAATGAGTGGCTTTAACTCTAGAGGTTATGTAGTGGAGAAAAATAATGAAATTATTGCAATGTGTTTAGGTAGAATTGATTACTACTACAACAATTGGAGTCAATTTTGTATTGATGAATTTAATGTTACTCCTGCTTTACAAGGAGCGGGCATTGGTAAAAATTTGTTAATTTTTATTGCTAACGTAATGAAGGATGAAAAGATTAATAGAATTTTTTTGATTACTGGAGGAGAACAGGCATCAAATTTTTATAAAAAAAATGGATTTGTAACCTCCAATGAAGGAATAATGATGGAATATGATTTACAAAATGATTAAAAATAGTTTCATTTCAAAATAATGAGGACGATGTAAATGCCCTCCTTCTGAGGGTTATTTTTTTGTTCTTTATTCATTTCATAAAAACTTAATAAAAATCAGGCTAATTATCTCCTGTAAAACACAGAAAACAACTAGCCTGATTAAAAAATAATTTATTTATAAATCGTTTGGTTAAGCTTCATCATTTTGAACAGGTTTTTCTTCTGTTGCGGTTTCCTCTTCAATTGGTTCTGCTTCCACTTTTGCCATTGTTGACACGATTGCGTCTTCCCCAACACGAATCAAACGAACACCTAATGTTGCACGACCTGTTTGTGACACTGAGTCTACTTCGAAACGGATAATGACACCTGTGTTTGTTATCAACATGATGTCTTCGTCTCCATTAACAGTTGTCAAGCCTGCTAATTTACCGTTTTTCTCGGTAATGTTAGCTGTCTTGATTCCTTTACCTCCACGACCTTTAATTGGATATTCGCTAGCTTTAGTACGTTTTCCGTAACCATTTTCAGTAATTACTAATACTTCTGAGTCAGCTTTTAAAACGTCCATTCCAACAACATAATCATCTTCACGTAAACGAATTCCACGAACACCACTTGCGCTTCGTCCCATATCACGAACTGTGTTTTCATCGAAACTAACCGCATAGCCTAAATGAGTTCCGATAATCACATTTTGTTCGCCATTGGTTACACAAACATTCATCAATTCATCGTCTTCACGTAAGACAATCGCTTTTAGTCCATTGCTGCGAATATTAGAAAAGGCACTTACAGATGTACGTTTTACAACACCTTTAAGAGTTGTAAAGAATAGATAGGTGTCCTCTTCTGATTTTCCTTTAACGTTGATAATCGCTTGGATTTTTTCGCCAGAATCAATTCCTAGTAAGTTGATTGCTGGAATTCCTTTCGCTGTACGGCCGTATTCAGGAATTTCATAGCCTTTGGCACGATATACTTTTCCGTTATTGGTAAAGAATAATAACGTATCATGTGTTGAACAAGAAACAAGATTTTCGATGAAATCATCATCGTGCATCCCCATTCCTTGAACACCACGCCCACCACGACGTTGCGCTCTAAATTCATTGTTTGGCAAACGTTTGATGTAGCCATTATGAGTCAAAGTGATCACGATATCTTCTTCTTCAATCAGATCTTCATCTTCTAGACTAAGAACTTCTCCTACAAGCAATTCCGTACGACGAGGATCGCCATATTTTTCTTGAATTTCTAGTAGTTCTGTTTCAATAATTGTATGAATTCGTTGACTGCTTCCTAAAATATCTGCCAAATCTGTAATTAATTCAATTAAGTCATTGTATTCAGCTTCAATTTTTTCACGTTCCAAACCAGTTAAACGAACCATTCGCATATCTAAAATTGCTTGTGCTTGTTTATCAGATAAACCGAAACGCTCGATTAATTCTGTTTTAGCCACATCACCCGTTTTTGAACCGCGAATAATTTTAATGATTTCATCAATGTGATCTAACGCAATTCGTAAACCTTCGAGAATATGAGCTCTTGCTTCAGCTTTTTGTTTATCAAATTGAGTACGACGACGAATAACGATTTCTTGATGCTCTAAGTAGTGGGTTAAAATGGATTTTAAACTCAATACTTTTGGGACACCGTTAACAATCGCTAGCATATTAAAACCAAAAGAAGTTTGCATTGGTGTCAATTTGTATAGATTATTTAAGACAACACTTGCACTAACATCACGTCTAACGTCGATAACCACACGCATACCATCACGATCGGACTCATCGGTTAAATCGGTAATACCTTCAATTCGTTTTTCACGAGCCAATTCAGCAATACGTTCAACTAATTTAGCTTTGTTAACCATATAAGGCAATTCGTTCACTATAATGCGTTCCTTGCCATTTTTACGTATTTCGACATCAACCTTAGCACGAATCATAATCGAGCCTCTACCGGTCTCATATGCGCGTCTAATGCCAGATTTACCCATGACCAATCCACCAGTTGGGAAATCAGGTCCAGGTAACACTTCCATCAAATCGGCTGTTGTTGCATCTGGGTCGTTCATCAAAATATGCAACGCAGAAATAACTTCTGATAAATTATGTGGCGGAATATTCGTTGCCATGCCAACCGCAATCCCTGTTGCACCATTGACTAAAAGGTTAGGAAAACGTGCTGGTAGCACTTCTGGTTCACGTTCCGAGCCATCATAGTTATCTTGATAATCAACTGTATTTTTATTGATATCACGTAACATTTCAACAGCAATTTTAGACATTCTTGCTTCGGTATAACGCATCGCAGCGGCACCATCACCATCGACAGAACCAAAGTTTCCGTGTCCGTCAACTAAGGTACTACGATAACTAAAGGGTTGAGCCATCCGTACCATTGATTCATAAATCGCACTATCGCCATGTGGGTGATATTTCCCCATAACGTCTCCGACAATACGAGCTGATTTTTTATAGGCCTTATCAGGTGTTACTCCAAGTTCGTTCATCCCATATAAAATACGACGATGAACGGGTTTCATCCCATCTCTAACATCTGGCAACGCACGCGCTACGATTACACTCATTGCATAATCTAAAAACGAGGTACGCATTTCTTCTGTCAAATTTTTTTGTGCAATCTTCTCTTTAAATTCCTCAGCCATTCGTTAAAATCCTCCTTGTGAGAAAAATTGGCTGCTAACTAACAGCCAATATCTTTTTCTATCCCTAGATATCTAGGTTTTGAACGTAAACTGCATTGTCTTCAATAAATTTACGTCTTGGTTCAACACGGTCACCCATTAACATTTCAAAAACTTCATCTGCTTCAATTGCATCATCGACAGTTACTTGTAGCATCGATCTGCTTTCTGGATCCATTGTCGTTTCCCAAAGTTGTTCCGCATCCATTTCTCCAAGACCTTTATAACGTTGAATTACAGGCTTTGGTTGTGCTGGAATTTCTTTTAGGTAATTTTCCAACTCTAAGTCAGAATCTAAATAGACCACTTTTTTCCCTTGTCGAACTTGATACAAAGGTGGTTGTGCAATGTAAACATAACCTGCTTCCACGACTGGACGCATATAGCGATAGAACAAAGTTAATAACAAGGTTCTGATATGCGCGCCATCGACATCGGCATCGGTCATGATGACAAGCTTGTGGTAACGTGCTTTGGAAATATCAAAATCGCCACCAAATCCTGTCCCCATTGCCGTAAATAACGAACGAATTTCTTCGTTTGCTAAAATTTTGTCTAGGGAAGCTTTTTCTACGTTTAAGATTTTCCCACGAATCGGTAAAATCGCTTGGAATAAGCGCGAACGACCTTGTTTAGCAGAACCGCCGGCTGAATCTCCTTCGACAATAAAGATTTCGCTGATTTTAGGATCTTTGCTTGAACAATCGGCTAATTTACCTGGTAAATTACTGATTTCTAAGCCACTCTTTTTACGGGTTACTTCACGGGCTCTTTTAGCAGCTAAACGAGCTTTTGAAGCTAAAATCCCTTTTTCAACAACGCGACGAGCTACTTGTGGGTTTTCCATCAAGAACTTATCGAAATGAGCAGAAAATAGACGATCCGTAATAGTACGCGCTTCTGAATTTCCTAACTTAGTTTTCGTTTGACCTTCAAATTGTGGATCTGGATGTTTGATTGAGACAACAGCTGTCAATCCTTCACGAACATCTTCACCCGTTAAATTTTCTTCGTTTTCTTTCATCAATTTATTTTTACGTGCATAATCATTAATGACACGAGTTAAAGCTGTTTTAAATCCAGACTCGTGTGTACCGCCTTCGTAGGTGTGAATGTTGTTAGCAAAACTCAATAAACTTGTATGGTAGCCGTCTGTATATTGCATTGCAGCTTCCACAACAATTCCTTGTTGTTCGCCTTCAATGTAAATAGGTTCATCAAATAATACATTTTTATTGTGGTTTAAGTGTTCAACATAACTCTTGATTCCACCTTCATAATGGAATTCACGTAAAGTTTCATGCTCAACACGTTTATCTTCGATAGAAATTCTCAAGCCCTTGTTTAAGAATGCTAATTCACGAACACGAGTAGATAATTTTTCAAATTCAAAGGTAGTTGTTTCAGTAAAGATCGTTGGATCTGGAATAAAATGGACAGTTGTTCCATGGCGCTCTGTTTCACCAATTACTTTTAAATCATCGACCACTTTTCCTTGATGGAATTCTTGGTAATGGATTTGACCGTCTTTGTAAACTTTAACGTCAAGAACACTTGATAACGCATTTACAACAGAAGAACCTACCCCGTGAAGTCCGCCAGAAACCTTGTATCCGCCTCCGCCAAACTTACCACCTGCATGTAAGACTGTAAAAACTGTTTCAACGGCTGGACGACCTGTTTTTGCTTGAATCCCGATTGGAATTCCGCGTCCATCATCGATAACGGTGATACTGTCATCTTCTTCAATAATGACTTTGATTTCAGTTGCAAAACCAGCTAATGCCTCATCAATTGAGTTATCAACGATTTCCCAAACTAAATGGTGCAGACCTTGTCCACTAGTTGAACCAATATACATCCCAGGACGTTTTCTAACCGCTTCTAAACCTTCTAAAACTTGAATTTGGCTAGCATCATATTCTTGTGCTAATGCCTTCATATCTTTAATTTCTTCAGACACGTTTATTCACTCTCCATTTCTACATGACCATCTGTTACGTGAAAAACACGAGGTGCTTCTAACATATTTTTCTTGATTCCATCCAAACTAGTAGTGGTTAAAAAAGTTTGAACTTTATTTTCAATTGCTTTTAGTAAGTGTGTTTGACGTTCGTCATCTAATTCTGACAATACATCGTCTAATAAAAGCAAGGGATACTCATCTGTCATTTCTTTCATCAAATCAATTTCTGCCAGCTTAACGCTTAAGGCTGTTGTCCGTTGCTGACCTTGGGAACCATACGTCTGCACGTTTTGTTGATTGACTATAAATTTCAAATCATCGCGGTGAGGCCCAACTAATGTGCTGCCTTGATCTAATTCGCGTTTTTTTACTTTTTCAAAGGCCGCTAATAAATCCAAATAAAGCTGATCTTTATCCGCCTTATCGGTGGCCGTGATAGTACATTGATACTCAATTTGTAGCTCTTCTTTTTGTCTGGATATTTCAGCATGGATTGGTTTTGCCCAGCTTTCTAATTTTTGAACAAACAAAAAGCGTTCTTGCAAAATAGCTGCACCATGAGTAGCCAGTTGCTCAGTTAGCACTTCAAGAAAGGTTAAATCCTTCGCTTTTTTTAGCATCAATTGTTTTAGGTAATTGTTTCGTTGTTTTAAGATATGCTGATAATTCACCAAATGATGTAAATAGATTGGGCTCATTTGTCCCATTTCCATGTCTAAAAATTTTCTACGAACAGAAGGCGATCCCTTTACCAGTGACAAATCCTCTGGAGCAAATAAAATAACGTTTAACTTCCCAATATAATCACTGAGTTTTTTTTGCTCTAAATGGTTAAATTTGGCTTTTTTTCCTTTGCTTGAAATCGTAATTTCTAACGGAAAAGAAGTATTTTTCTTTTGAATGCGCCCTGTTAAACGAGCAAAGTCTTCTTGCCAATGAATTAACTCTTTATCATTTGAAGTCCGATGACTTCTTGTCATTGCTAAAACATAGATGGCCTCCATCAAATTCGTTTTTCCCTGGGCATTTTCTCCAAGAAAAACATTGATTCCTTCTGAAAAGGACACATCAGCTGTTTCATAATTGCGATAATTAGCTAATTTAATTTCTTCTAAATGCATTACAGTTCTTCCTCGGTCGTCTCTTTTTCTGATTGTACAAAAAAGCTGCCGACTTCTGGAATTTCAACTACTGATCCTGGGTAAATTTTCTTTCCTCGACGATTTTCAATTTCATTATCCAATAAAACAGTGTGCTCAGCTAAATACCACTTTGCCATCCCACCACTGCTAATTACATCGATATGCTTTAAAAGTTTGCCCAGTGTAATGAATTCACTATCAATTAAAACGGCTTGTTTCACTTGATTCACCTGCTTTTCAATAAAATAAGCGTGGATGGTCTGCCAATCCACGCAATTTTCTAATCTGTATAAGAACATTATACTCTTTTTTTAACGACTTTACAAATAAATTAGGGAATTTTCATAGGTTATTCGCATTTTGTTCGAAAAACTCAAAAAGACCTTAAACCATCAAAAAAAGCTTAAAACGAAAAATAAGGGGTATTTTAATTGATGATATGTAAAAAATCCCCATTTTCCAAATAAAAATTCAGAAAATGAAGATTTTTAATTATTTTTAAAATGTACGAACTGGAGTAATCAATTGGATAAAGTTCTGATTGTCTTCACTTGGAACCAAAATAAAGGGACGAACAGGTGATGTAAATTTAATTCGGATATCCGTTTGACCAAAAGTTCTTAAAGCATCTTTCATATAATCTGGATTGAACGATAAATCAATCGACTCACCTTCAACTGAAATATAAGCTAATTCTTCTTTTACATTCCCAACATCTGGCGAATTTCCAGAAATCTCAACTAATTCAGGTGAAATTGAAATTTTAACAACGTTATTTTTACCTTCGTGAGATAGCAATGACGCGCGTTCAATCGAACCTAATAATGAACTTGCGTTAAAAACAATTTCTGTTGCAGCTGATTCAGGAATCAAACGAGCTGTATCTGGGTAATACCCTTCTAATAAACGAGAATAGAAATACATATTTTCAGTTTTAAATAAAACTTGATTTTCTGTAATCATCATTTCAATATTTTCATGACGTTCATCTAAAGTTCTTGATAATTCAATCAAACTTTTCCCTGGAATGATAATGTTGTATTTTTGATCTGCTAATGCTGAGCTTACTTCAAGTGGAATAATTCGTTGACTTAAACGATGACTGTCGGTAGCAACTGCTAGCAATTTTCCATTTTCAATGACCATATTAACTCCCGTTAAAATAGGGCGACTTTCATGAGTTGAAATAGCAATAACCGTTTGTCCAATAATTTGTTTAAATAAATTAATTGGCAACGAAAATGTTTCTTGTGTATCGATGACTGGCAAATGAGGATAGTTGTTTGCATCTAATCCATTAACAGTAAAAGAAGCATTGGCAGAAGTAATTAACGTTTGGAAATGGTCAAGAACTTCAATTTGCATCATTTCGTCAGGAAGTTTTTTTACAATTTCACTAAAGAAGCGAGCTTGCAACACAATGCTACCTGCTTGATCGATGGTTAAATTATTTTTTTCATCCTCGACAGGAATAAAGGCTTCAATGGAAATGTCTGAATCACTTCCGGTTAATGTTAATCCTTCTTCAGAAGCTTGAATTTTAATCCCAGTCAAAATTGGAATGGTTGTTCTTGATGAGATAGCTCTTTGTACATCAGCTAAACTTTTTAAAAATTCACTTCGTTTAATTGAAAATTTCATTTTAATTGTACCTCCAAAATTAGTTTAATTTATTTAATAAATAAGATAGTAATAGTAGTAGGGCCTGTTAATACTGTGGAAAAGAATAATGAGCCTTAGAGACACTAAGTTTTCCACATGTGTATAAGTTGTGGAAAAAAGAGAGACAACTTCAGAAGTTATCCCCAAAGTCTTTTTTACCGAATGAGTGAAAATTACTAAAAAAAATGATATATCAACTATAGAAAATTAGTTATTTCAAAATTTTTTATACCATTTATAAAAATTAGGATTTTAACTTATTCTTGATTTCTTCAATATCGCGGCGTAATTCTTCATCCTTCGTTAATGCATGCTCAATTTTTTCATAAGCATGAATCACGGTTGTGTGATCCTTGCCACCAAATTCGGCTCCAATTTTTGGAAGTGAATTGGAAGTGAGTTCTCTTGAAAGATACATTGCAATTTGTCTAGGGACAACGATTGACTTAACTCGTTTCTTCCCTTTTAAATCGCTTAAAGGAATTTGATAGTATTTGCAAACTGTGCTTTGAATTTCTAAAATCGATAAAGTTGCAGGTTTACCTGAAGGAATAATGCTCTTTAACGCGTCTGCAGCTAAACTAGTTGAAATATCGCGACTTTCAATTGCCGCATAGGCTTGAACGCGGACTAAAGCTCCCTCAAGCTCGCGAATATTCGAATCGATTTGACCAGCTATATAACTTAATGTATCTCCTGGTATTTCTAAACGTTCTGCATTAGCTTTTTTGCGTAAAATCGCGATTCGTGTTTCTAAATCAGGTGGCGTAATGTCAACTGACAATCCCCAGGCAAAGCGTGATACAAGACGTTCTTGTAATTTAGGAATTTCGTTTGGCAAACGATCACTTGTTAGAACGATCTGTTTACGTTCATCATAAAGTGCATTAAACGTATGGAAAAATTCTTCTTGTGTTCCTTCTTTATCTGCAAAAAACTGGATATCATCCACTAATAATAAATCAACACTGCGGTATTCATTTCTGAACTTCTCTTGTGATTTAGTTTGGATGGAATTGATAAAATCGTTGGCAAAGGTCTCGCTACTTACATACTTTACTTTTGCATCTGGATTGATTAATAACATTTGGTGACCAATCGCATGCATCAAATGGGTTTTGCCTAAACCGACGCCACCATAGAAAAATAAAGGATTATAAATAGTACCTGGTTCTTCAGCGACAACAAGGGCAGCTGCGTGGGCCATTTGATTGCCTTTTCCAATAACGAAAGTATCAAATGTATACTTATCATTTAATTGAGCATCTTTTCGCACGGGCGAATTTTTAGCAAAAGAGTCACTTTTTCTAAGCACAGTTGTTTCATTTGGATCTTGTTCATTCTTAATGATAAATAATGGTGAAATCTCACGGCTCGAATATTCATAAATATTTTCAACGATTCGAGTGGCTAAATTATTTTCCCAATATTCTTTGTGTAAGGATGAAGGAACTTCAATAATAATGTTTTGGTCAGTGATACGAATAGGATGTGCACTTTCAATCCATGTATCATAACTGACTTTGGAAAGTGATTCTTTAAACTTTTCCTTTAAGTAGCTCCATAGGTTCTGTAAGTCATCCACAAAATGAACCTCCTTTATAAATGTGTCTTTTTTATTTTAGCATTTTATTGGAAAGTTTTCCACAAGTAGTTAAAATCTGTTGAAAGTTTATTCATAAGGTGTTTAAAAGTTATCCACAAGTCGAAAGTAGACAGTGGATAACTTATTTTAATTTCCGATTTTATTTTAATTGTGGATAAAAAAGTGTTTGTTAGTGTAGACATACCAATTGTTTCACGGGTTATCCACAAATGTAACAAGGAAGTTTAAAAAGACTATACACATGTTGTTGAATTGTGGATAACTTAAATCTATCTTTTAGGTAACTTAAACTTAAAACAAGTTGTTCTATATGACTGTGGATAAAAAAAACGTAATTGTGGATTCTTTTTTCGAGAGTAAAATTTTATTTCAGAGATAAAAAAAGCCTTTTTTAAATAAAATATCATCCTCCAAGAATCGAGAAATACAAAAAATGAACAACTTTACAACAAATATTCTAAAAATAGGTTTCTTATTACGCCTATTTATGCTATTATATTTGAGTGAGTTAATAAAAATAGGCATGTTGTACTTGACAAGGCTATTTTATCTTCGTTATAATATTCAAGACTGTCTTGTGATGATATAAAATTTAGAAGCAACTAAGAGATAGTTTTTACAGGAGGTGTATCACGAATGAAAAGAACTTACCAACCTAAAAAACGTAAACGTCAAAAAGTACACGGTTTCCGTAAACGTATGAGTACAAAAAACGGACGTAGAGTATTACAAAGTAGACGCCGTAAAGGAAGAAACGTATTGTCTGCATAGATCACTGAACGTCTCAGTGGTCTTTTTTCTTTAGTAAATTTTATAAAAAATCTAAAAAAAAGACCTAAAAATCTTTTTTTTTCAGAAAAATGCAAGAGATGAGAGGTTGTTTTATGAGAAAGACCTATCGTGTCAAAAAGGAAGCTGATTTCCAAAAAGTTTTTCATAAAGGCGTTTCTACAGCAAATCGCCAATTTGTGATTTATGTGTTAGAAAAAAAAGAGCAAGCTCATTTTAGAGTGGGGCTGTCTGTTGGAAAAAAAGTTGGAAATGCAGTGACTAGAAATGCAGTTAAGCGTAAAATCAGACAAAGTATTACAGAATTAAAGCCAAATTTAAAACAAGACAAAGACTTTATTGTAATTGCTCGGATTCCTGCTGCAAAAATGACAACAAAAGAAGTCAAAAAGAGCTTAACACATGTGCTAAAACTAGCTAAAATGTTAAACTAAAAAAATAACTATCTACTATAGAAGTGAGGGAATTGATGTGAGTAAACGTAAGCGATTACTTATATTGGTTAGTTCAGTGCTTTTAATGGCTGTCTTAACTGGGTGTGGGAAAACAGGTTCGATTGATGCAAATAGTACAGGATTTTGGGACCATTACATTGTTTGGAATTTCTCAAGAGCAATTACGGGATTATCAACTATATTCTTTGGAAGCTATGGTTTAGGAATTATTTCATTTACCATTCTGATTCGAATTATTTTATTACCATTAATGCATCACCAAATGAAAAGTACACGTAAAATGAGTGATATGCAACCGCGATTAAAAGCGTTGCAAAAACAATACGCGTCAAAAGACACTGAAACACAAAATAAATTAAGAGAAGAAACACAAAAATTGTACTCTGAAGCAGGCGTAAATCCAGCGATGGGTTGTTTGCCAATGTTGGTTCAAATGCCTGTTTTGATGGCATTGTATCAAGCTATCAGTCGTACTGAAGTTTTAAAAGCCGGTCATTTCTTATGGATGAACTTAGGAGAACGTGACCCGTATTTTATTTTACCGGTCTTAGCAGCTGTGTTAACATTTGCTACAACAAAGCTTTCAACCATGAGTCAAGCCGAATCAAACTCAATGACAAGCGCAATGTTGTACACGATGCCAGCGTTGATTTTATTTATGGGGGTTACACTACCAAGTGCGCTATCTCTTTACTGGGTAGTCGGAAATGCTTTTTCAGTAGGTCAAACCTTACTATTGAATAATCCATTTAAAATTAAAAAAGAACGTGATGAAAAAGTACAAGCAGAACGAGATCGTCAAAAAGCCTTAGAAAAAGCAATAAAACCGAAAAAGAAAAAAAATAAGAAAAGATAATTAGTTTGTTTAATAGGGAATCGACAAAAGAAATGGAGGGAAAACAGATGGAACAGTATACGGCTAGTGGAGAAACCGTAGAAAAAGCAATTGAAACGGGATTGAATAAGTTAGGGATTACTCGGAATGATGCGAGCATTACTATTATTTCAGAAGGCAAAAAAGGTATTTTTGGTTTTGGGAAAAAAGCCGCTATTGTTGAAATTACATCAACACTTGAATCAAAGAATCAAGTCGAGCAAGAAATTCTTTTAGAAGAAAAAGTATTTAATGAAGAAAATTCTCTGAAAGAAGTTCTATTAAATGAACGAAATGACGATGTTGCGATTGATATTTCTAAAAAATATCTAGTCGATATTTTGACACAAATTGGTGCAGATGCAACAGTCGAAGAAGAACGTGTTGACGATAAAATTATCTTCCACGTGAAAACAGAAAAGCCGGGCTTAGTCATTGGGAAACATGGTAAAGTTTTAAATGCGCTACAGGCGTTGACACAAGTTCTCGTGCATCGACATGCTAAGAGTAAGTTAACCGCAATCGTGAACGTTGGCGATTACCGTGAGCGCCGTGAAACGATTTTAAAACAACTAGCAGAACGCACGGCTGAAAAAGTATTACGTACGAACCAACCTGTTTTTCTTGAACCGATGCCAGCTTTTGAACGTAAGCAAATTCATTTTTATTTAAGCAAAGATGGTCAAGTTACTACGCATTCAGAAGGCAATGAACCTCATCGCTATTTAGTTGTTGAACCTGTTAAGAAACGATTTTAATTAAAAAAGCCGCGACAACCAAGAATTTCTTGGTTGTCGTGGCTTTTTAATTTAGTTGAATAAATCAGGATAAATTTCAGTTGCTAATTTTTCAATACCATCTAAACTTTGATAGCCGTAGCCAAATAGATAATTGTAATCAACACCGTAAACTTGTTTATTTTTGATGGCTTTCATGTTTGTAAGTTTAGGATTTGCATAAAAACCTGCTTTAATTTTAGCAATATCAGCGCCATCTTCCCAAATTGGGAAAATAAGAATATCAGGATCAGTTTCAAGCAAGGTTTCAATACTAACATCGCCCTTTTCATTTTTGTAAACATTGTCTAATTTAATCAATTTAAAAATGTCATTAAAGAAACTTTCGTCGTGAGCGGGATAAACGGCAATTTCAGTTGGGTCCATTGTATGAATATAAGCAAATGTTTGATTTTGATTGATTTTTTTCAATGACGTTGTGAGCGTTGTTTCTTTCGCTTTTATTTCAGCAGCAAAACTTTTTGCTTTGTCTTCAACATTGAAAATTTTTCCAAGGTTGTCAATATCTTGATAAATAGAATCAAATGTACCACCCGTTACAGAGGATTCTAAAAGGTACGTTCGAATACCGCTATCATTTAAAGAATCTACCGTTCCAACGCCCCATTCGTTGTTATCAAATAGACCTGCACGTCCATAAACAAAGTCTGGATTGGTTCCTAAGGTTACTTCTTTTCCTACATAATCTTTTGATAAGATGGGTAGCTTACTATAAGCTTTTTCGACAGCTTTATCAGGTTCTCCAAAATCAGCCCCAACACCGACAATTTTATCTTCTAAACCTAGATGCAATAAAAGTTCAGCAGCAGGTTTCGTATTGGCCATGATTTTGTGAGGTGCTTCTTGAAAGGTTTCTTCTTTTGGCTCCCATTTTGTCGAGCCTTCTGCTTTGGTGTAATTGTTGATTTTAACAGGGTAGCTCCCATTTGATTGTGTTCCACTTTGGGCATTATTTTCTTTAGCACCACAAGCTGAAACGAATAAACTTAGTGCAAAAATTGAACCGATTAAAAAGGTTTTTTTCATTATTTTTCCTCCTGTTTTATATGCTGTAATAGGAAAATCCTATTTTTTTAGTAATTGGATTGATAAACGTTTGGCATTTGACTTGATAAAGCTCTTCAATCAGCTCAGCTGTTAGGAGCTTTTCGGGTGTTCCTTTGGCGATGACTTCGCCATCCTTCATGGCATATAGATAATCACAGTAAGCAGCAGCCATTTCTAAGTCATGAAGTGCTGCAAGAACGCCAATTTTCATTTTTTTTACGCTGTTCAATATTTCTATTTGATAGCGAATATCTAAATGATTAGTGGGCTCGTCTAAAATAATAAAATGCGGTTGCTGAGCAATTGCTCTGGCTAGAATGACGCGCTGTTTTTCGCCACCAGATAAGGATAAAAAACTACGCTCTCGATAATTTAACAGATTGGTTTGCGACAAAGCTTCTTCTACGATTTGATAATCAGCTTTTGTATCAGACTCTAATAATTTTTTGTGGGGAGTACGTCCTAAAAGGACGATTTGTTCAACACTTAAATCAAAACTCATTTCGTTAAATTGACTCACTACAGCCAATTGCTTTGCGACAGTTTTATTAGAAGCTGTTAAAACGTCTAATTCATCTAAAAAGATGCCTCCTTTTATAGGTTTGAGGCTTTTATAGAGACTTTTTAATAGAGTTGACTTACCGCAACCATTTGCCCCAATCACGCCGACAAATTGTTGATGCTCTACTTGAAGAGTAACGTCTTTGACGATGTCTTTTTTACCAATCTGAATGGATATGTCCTGAGCGACCAATTGTGTCATTGTATTTAACCTCCAAATTGATAATTTTTTTTGATAATAATATAGATGAAAAGAGGTGCGCCAATGACTGAAGTAATGATTCCGATTGGAATTTCCACATTTTTAATTAGAATTCTAGAAAGAATATCGGCCCAAATCATAAATAATGCTCCAATCAGTAAAACCATCGGCAAAAGACGTTTATGATTTGCTCCAAAGAGTCCTCTGGCTAAATGAGGTATAATGAGTCCTACAAAGCCAATCATTCCAGAATAGGCGACAACCGTCCCTGTTAGAAGAGAAGCTAAAGCTAGATAGATTTTTCGATATTTTCCAAGCTCGATTCCAAGTGTAATGGCAGCCTCGTCTCCAAGCAACATAGTATTTAAAATTCGATGTTGGAAGAGGAAGAAGAGACAGCTTAACAGTACTGGTACAGAAAGAATGGGTAATTTATCCCAACTAGCAGAAGCAAGACTGCCCATTGACCAAAAGGTGATGGTCTTAATGCCTTCAGCGTTGTTTGCAAAATAAACGATTAAACTGGAAAAAGCACTTAATAACGAACTAATGACCATGCCTGACAATAGTAATTTGATTGATGTGATGCGTCCGCCAAAACTAGCTAATAATAAAACACCAAAAGAGGCAACAATTGCTCCAATAAAGGCGCCAAAGGCAACACCAATCTGTGCAAATAATGCGCCACTTCCGACTCCTAAAAGAATCACAAACGTTGCTCCTAAAGAAGCACCAGACGAAATCCCTAAAATATAAGGGTCTGCTAATGGATTTTGAACAATAGCCTGCATAATCGTTCCGCTAACGGCTAAGCCCATTCCAACTAATAAAGCAAATAATGCTCGAGGCAATCGCAATTGCCAAATAATTGTAATGTAAGATTGATTGTCTAAATGATCTAATGATCCAACGGAACCATTTGAGATTTTAGAGATAAAGATGTTCCAAGATTGGTCGAAAGGAATGTCAACTTGACCGATTGATGTAGAGTAGATAATAGAAAGAAAAATAGCTACAACCAAGGCAATCAGAATCAATAGATAGTTTTTATGCTTCATTATTTCTCACACTTTCTAAAGTAGTCACCCATTCGCTAAGAGGAGTACGTTTTGCTTTTATTTTTGTTGATGCTGTTTTTATTTTAGTTAAATGAAGAGTTGCAACAATTTGCCGGGTGGAATCAATTCGTAATTCTTCAGCGAATTTTGAGTCAAAAATATTAGGTGTGGTTCGCCAAGTTACGCCGATTGATTTATCCCAAGCGACAAGTTGGATATTTTGAATAAATGCAGCGGTAGCAGAAATGGCTTCCAATGAAGTCTTTTGATCAGCTTCTAATGGAACAGAAACAACGATGCTGACGGGCACTTCAGCAAAATAGTCATAGACTTTGCTTTTTGTTTTATCTAAGTCTGATTGATTGTAAGAATCCCACACCCCTAAACGTGTGTAACTTTCAAGGATTGCTGTTGAAAATAGTTGGCGTTCTGATTCTGTTGAAATAAGTAAAACTTCCCAAGGTTCTTTTTTTGAATGGAAAGGTGCAAAAGAAGCTATTTCTAAAATAGTATAAATTAGTTCTCGAGGGATAGAATCGGGTAAAATCTTTCGAATCGTCCTTCTACTTTGAATTAGTTGACTAATTGAATGTAGTTCATCTCGTTCCATAAGGTCACTCCATTTGAATGTAATTGATAATCGTTCTCAATTATCATAGTCGAATCCTTTTAAATAAGCAAGATAAATTGTGAGCAAATAAAGATAATACTATAAAAAAAGTCTATTTTGTGAAGGTTTAAAAATGTTATAAACTGAACAAACGGACACATTAGAAATTTTGTCCGTTTAAAAGAAAACGTTTTCGCGATATAGTAAGCATGTAGAAAACAAACGAAGGGTGCGGATAAATAATGAAAAAGATAATAAATGACGCGACAGCAGTAGTAGACGAAATGTTGGACGGGTTGACTTATGCACATGGAGATTTAGTTGAACGTATCAATGAAAGCGGAATCATAGTAGCGAAAAATCAAACAAAGGGACATGTTGGGTTAATTAGTGGAGGCGGAAGCGGACATGAACCAGCACATGCAGGTTTTGTCGGTCAAGGAATGTTATCAGCAGCAGTTTGTGGGGCAGTTTTTACATCCCCAACTCCTGATCAAATTTTAGAAGGAATCAAAGCAGCTGATCAAGGAGCCGGCGTCTTTTTAATCATTAAAAATTATTCTGGTGACGTGATGAATTTCGATATGGCAAAAGAGTTAGCTGAGATGGAAGATATTGAAGTTGATTTTATTATTGTAGATGACGACATTGCAGTGGAAGATAGTACCTATACGGCAGGAAAACGTGGAGTTGCAGGGACTGTTTTAGTTCATAAAATTTTAGGCGCTGCAGCTGATCAAGGTGCAAGTTTATCAGAAATTAAAGCAATGGCTGATAAATTGGTTCCACAAATCAAAACCATTGGAGTAGCCTTAACAGGTGCAACTGTTCCTGAGGTAGGTAAGCCAGGCTTTGTTTTAGCAGATGATGAAATTGAATTTGGTGTGGGTATCCACGGTGAACCTGGTTACCGCAGAGAAAAAATCGCTCCTTCAAAAGAGTTAGCAAAAGAATTAGTAATGAAGTTAAAAGCAGCCTTCGATTGGAAAAAAGGCGATCATTTCGCACTGTTAGTTAACGGCTTAGGCAGCACACCTTTAATGGAACAATATATTTTTACAAATGATGTTCGCCAATTACTAGATGAAGAAGGAATAGTGGTTGAATTTAAAAAAGTGGGCGATTTCATGACTGCAATCGATATGGCTGGTTTATCGTTAACATTAGTAAAATTAGAAGATTCTAAATGGCTAGAAAATTTAACTTATAAAACAAATACAATTGCTTGGTAGGAGGAAATAAAAATGAATGTAGAAACTGTAAAAACCTGGTTAGACTTATTTACAGATGAGGTTAATCAAAACAAAGAGTATTTAAGTGAATTGGACACCCCAATTGGCGACGGAGACCACGGTATGAATATGGCTCGTGGTACAACGGCCGTAAAAGAGGTTATTGCTGAAAAAAATCCAACAACGTTGGTAGATATTTTCAAATTAACGGGTATGACATTAGTTAGTAAAGTGGGTGGCGCATCAGGTCCGTTATATGGTTCAGCGTTCATCAGTATGGCAAAAGCTGCTGGAGAAACAGACGATTTAGGGGAGCTCTTGGCTGCTGGTTTAGCTGGAATTCAAAAACGTGGCAAGGCTGAAGTTGGCGAAAAAACAATGGTAGACGTTTGGCAACCTGTTGTTGAAGCAGTACAAAAAAACGAACTAACTTCTAAAGTTATTCAAGATGCTGTTGAAGGGACAAAAGAAATTAAAGCTACAAAAGGTCGCGCATCGTATCTTGGCGATCGTTCAATTGGACATATTGATCCAGGAGCAATGTCAAGTGGATATTTATTTGAAGCAATGTTGAAAGCAGGTGTTTCTCAATGAGTAAACTAGGTGTTGTAGTCGTTTCACATGTTCCTCAAATTGCAGAAGGAGTCGTTCGCTTAATGCGAGAAGTGGCAAAGGATGTATCGATTACCTCTGCTGGCGGAACGGATGAGAATGAAGTTGGAACGAGCTTTGAAAAAATCCAAACAGCTTTTGACGCTAATGAAGCTGAAATTTTATTAGCTTTCTATGATTTAGGTAGTGCCAAAATGAATTTAGAAATGGTAATGGAAATGACAGACAAAGAAGTCCATCTATTTGATACAGCTTTTCTAGAAAGTAGCTACACGGCGGCAGCCTTGATTCAAGCCGATGCATCCTTAGAGATGATTAAAGAACAAATTGATCCGATGAAAATTAAATAAATACTGTAGACACTGCGTCTCAATTGAGGCGCATCCTAAATAAATGAAAACTATGGAGGTAAGAACAATGAGAAAAGCATTTATTTCACCAACAAAGTATGTACAAGGAGAGGACGAAATTCTTAATTTAGGCTATTTCGTTTCTACTTTCGGAAAATCAGCACTATTAATTGCCCATCAAGACGATATCAACCGTGTACAAGCACAATTAGACCAAACAACTGAAAAATTTAACATTGAAATCATTCCAAGTCATTTTAACGGCGAATGTTCAAGACAAGAAGTAGCTCGCTTACAAGAATTTGCTAAAGAACACAACTGTGACTGTGTGATTGGTTTAGGTGGCGGTAAAGCAATTGACACTGCAAAATGTGTTGCGGAAGGTGAAGCGTTGATTATTGTTCCAACAATTGCGGCAACAGATGCACCAACGAGTCATTCCGCAGTATTGTATACTCCAGAAGGCGAATTCGACGATTACGCATACTTCAAACAAAGCCCAAGCGTAGTCATGGTAGATACGAAAATTATTGCCAATGCCCCAACACGCTTTTTAGTAGCCGGAATGGGAGACGCACTTTCTACTTATTTTGAAGCACGTGCAACGTCAAACTCCTTCTCAAATGTAAATGCAGGCTTGCCATGTGGCGCACGAACAGGAGAATGCCCACCAGCTAAAGGAACAAATGCAGCTTTAATGATGGCAAAATTATGTTATGAAATGCTACTTGAAAATGGCTACAATGCAAAAATTGCTTGTGACAATAACCTTGTAACACCTGCTTTAGAAAATATTGTTGAAACAAACATTTTATTATCAGGCTTAGGCTTTGAAAGTGCTGGTTTAGCAGCGATTCATGCCATTCATGACGGATTGACTGCCTTAGAAGGAACGCATCATTATTTCCATGGTGAAAAAGTGGCCTTTAGCGCAATTGCGCAATTAGTATTAGAAAATGCACCAATTGAAGAACTACATGAAGTGTTAGATTTCTCATTGTCAATTGGCTTGCCTGTCTGCCTAGCAGATATCGGAGTTGAATCCATTACAATGGAAGAAGCTATTTCAGTTGCTGAAAAAGCTTGTATTCCTGAAGAGTCTATCCATTCTATGCCATTCCCAATCACTGTCAATGATGTCGCATCAGCAATTATTGCAGCAGATAAAATTGGGAGTGACTACAAAAAAAATCACTAAAAACAAATTGAAATAGAATAAAATAAATTTGCTGGTAGTTGCAAGTACGCAACCGCCAACAAATTTATTTTTGTAAATAGAAAATGAACTTTTTAATCCTAAAAAATACAGAAAAAGCCTTCTATAAAAAGTACGATTTGTGATAAGATGGTCTAGAATAGTTTACTCGTTCAAAATAAAAGTTACAGCGAGAATAGAGGATTAAAATGAAAAAAATTGTTAATCGACCAGAAAAAATGGTTACACAAATGTTAAATGGAATCGTTTACGCTCATGATGAAAAGCTTGAACGGATAAAAGGGACAGGTGTAATTTATCGTAAAGCTATCTCTAAAGGTAAAGTTGCGGTTGTAAGCGGTGGAGGAAGTGGTCATGAACCCGCTCATACAGGATTTGTTGGAAAAGGTATGCTTGCAGCGGCTATTTGTGGTCCGATTTTTGTTCCACCAACACCGGAAGAAGTTTTTCAAGGAATTGCCATTTCGGATCAAGGTTTTGGTGTTTTACTAGTGATAAAAAACTTTGAAAAAGACGTTGAAAGTTTTTTGGAAGGACGCCGTTTAGCCCTAGATAAGGGACATCAAGTTGCCTATGTCATTGTGAATGATGATTGTTCATTAGAAGAAAATAGTTTTCAAAAAAGACGCCGTGGGGTTGCTGGAACAATATTCGTGCATAAAATTTTAGCTGCAGCAGCAGAAAACGGTAGCACTCTAGATGAATTAGCAGAATTAGGGAAAAAGGTGGTTCGAGCTAGTAATACATTAGGGCTAGCTTTATCACCAGCTGTGGTATCAGAAGAACATCAAGCTCAATTTCATTTGGCAGAAGATGAATTGTCCTTTGGCGTTGGAATCCACGGAGAGCCGGGATATCGTATTGAAAAACTACATTCCTCTGAACGCTTAGCCATTGAACTGGTAAATAAATTAAAAAATCATTACCAATTAGCAAAAGGAGATCAGTTTGCGTTGATGGTTAATGGATTAGGCGGAACGCCTTTAATGGAGCTCTATATTTTTACGAATGATGTCCGACGTCTATTGGAATTAGAAGGAATTAAGGTTGTTTTCAAAAAAGTTGGAAATTATATGACCTCTTATGACATGAAAGGGTTGTCGTTAACCTTTTTGAAGATAGAGGAAGAGCATTGGTTAGATTGGTTGAATGAACCCGTTGAGGTTTATGGATGGTAAACAAAAAAACAGGTAAAAAAACTCGATTTTAGAGTTTTTTACCTGTTTTTTAATTTAGGTGATGAATGTCTTGCTCCATTGGAAGTGGGTATTTTTTTAATTTGCCATCAGTTAAATCTTCATTGAATAAGTTGACCTTATTAATACGACGATTATCATAAGAAGCAAAATAATAATTAGAAGAATCGGTAGACATTGAGCTTGTGTAGACCGTGTAGTCACTATTACCTTGCTCGTTTAAGACGATTCCTTTTGGAATATCAACTGAAGCTAAGATATGAAAGCTTGTTGTAACACCTTCAAGTTCAGTAGTAGCTTTCTTTGCATATTCTTTTAGATAGGCTACCCGAACAAAACGAGCAGGTGGAGTATAATCGCCTGGCATACCAACTGTACCACTTCCTTGACCAAATGGTTTGAATGTTTTACCATTCAATTCAACTGATTTTAATTGATTCGGATTGATGCCAATGTAGTTTCTAAGGTTGGTTTCATGCCACTGATAATTTGGACTGTTTGTCATGACCCCTATGGAATCTTTATGGAGAGTCAATTGATTTTGATCAGGCTCAATAATTAATGTTTTGCCACTTTTATCTGTAAAAATAAAATGTAACGGTGGGACGATAGGAAGAATGTCGTTGATTTCATTGATTAAATCAATTGAAGGAAGAATCATCTCAACTTCTTCAATATTTTTTGCCTGCCCTAGCATGTAGGAGATAAACTGAAGAGGATTAATACTCGTTTTTGTTGATTGTTTTTGATAGGTAGCAAATCCAGGATAATACAAGGTGGCTCCAGCTAAGCCGTGTTCATTTACGCCATCATAAAAGGCAGGAGAAGACGTGGTTAAATTAGCCATACCTAGAAAGCGGTGTTGAACCACTTGTTGTTCGTTTTGATTATAGTTTAGTTTGAAGCCTTTTGGTACAACGACAACGCCACTATCAACATAAGTTGCAAAATCCATCGTACGAGAGAGCAATTGTGTACCATTTAATGTTTTAAGTGTAAAGCTGCTGCATCCAATCATATCTATTCCTTCTTTCTGTTTAGTGATTATTTATTTTTTTGCTTACTATACCGTTTTAATGTTGATAGAAAAGAATCCTCCACAATTAGTTGAATGTTTTCAGAAAGTTCTAGCGGCGGAATAGTGCAACCGTGCATTAACCAATCTTTAGCAGTTCCTACAAAGGCATGACTGTAAAACGCATTAAAAAAAGCTAACGTCTCTTCAGGCAACTCAATGTTTTGTTGTGTCATCATATCGGTAATGATCTTAAGTAGTAAGTTTTGTGTATGGTCAAAAAAATACCGGTCGAAAGAGTTTTGTTCGGTAATGGCTAAGGCATTATTGTAAAAGGTTTTATTTTCAGCTAAGTATTCAAAAAGTCTCGTAATGACCTTTGTCCAATGCTCATAATCTAAATAATCCTCAATGTTTTCACTAGCTTCTTGATTGTAAATCCAAGCAAGCAATTCATACTTATCTTGAAAATGATAATAGAAAGTCTGGCGTCTAATATCACAATGAGTCATAATATCCCGAATTGAAATTTTTTGAAAAGGTATGGTTTCCATCAAT
The DNA here is from genome assembly GCF_059420345.1 of Carnobacterium sp. GW821-FHT04C06. Classification (NCBI taxonomy): domain Bacteria; kingdom Bacillati; phylum Bacillota; class Bacilli; order Lactobacillales; family Carnobacteriaceae; genus Carnobacterium; species Carnobacterium sp. GW821-FHT04C06. The sequence goes on along the minus strand of NZ_JBWKTN010000007.1, from coordinate 26,680 downwards.
TCTTTCAATGAATGTGCAATTACTTTTTTGGTAATTAACGAATCGTGCATGGAATCCCCCGTCCCTTGTAATAGTTAACTTCATTATAACGCTTTCGAGAAAAAACTGCATCCAGAAGGTAGTCAAATTTAGCAAAATTTAAAAGTATTCAAAAAAAGAAAGAAAAACGCTTGCATAATAAAAAGAAAAGGGTTACAATTCAACTATAAAAATAACTTGTATATACAAGTTAGGAAGATTTTAAGGAGGAGAAAAGATGGCAGATTACAAAAAAGATGCCCAGTTGTTGTTAGAAGATATTGGCGGAAAAGAAAATATTTCAGCAGTCACTCATTGTGCAACTAGAATGCGTTTTGTATTAGTAGACCCCGCACTTGCAGATAAAGAGAAAATTGAAAAAATCGCAACCGTTAAAGGAACCTTTACTCAAGCTGGTCAATTCCAAGTAATAATTGGGAATGATGTTCCAACATTTTATAATGAATTTGTTAAATTATCCGGAAATGAAGGCGTTTCAAAAGATCAAGTTAAAAGTGCAGCTAAGCAAAATATGAACCTTATCCAACGAGCAATGGCGGTATTAGCTGAGGTATTTTCACCAATCATTCCAGCAATTATTGTAGGTGGTTTGATTTTAGGTTTTCGTAATGTGATTGGTGAAGTACCGATGGGCTTCTTAGATGGAAAAACAATTGTGGAGACTTCGGTCTTTTGGAATGGTGTGAATAGTTTTCTATGGTTGATTGGCGAAGCGATTTTCCATTTCCTACCAGTAGGAATTACGTGGAGCATTGCTAAAAAGATGGGAACCACTCAAATTCTTGGGATTGTATTAGGGATTACATTGGTTTCACCACAGCTATTAAATGCGTATGCAGTTGCAGAAACGGCTGCTAAAGATATTCCATTCTGGGACTTCGGTTTTGCTCAAGTGAATATGATTGGCTATCAAGCACAAGTTATTCCAGCAATGCTAGCTGGTTTTATGTTAGCGTATCTTGAAATATGGTTACGTAAATTTATTCCACAAGCAGTTTCGATGATTTTTGTTCCATTCTTTTCACTTGTTCCAACGGTACTAATGGCTCATCTTGTACTAGGTCCAATCGGTTGGAAAATTGGTAGCTTTGTTTCAATGATTGTAAACACTGGTTTAGCAAGTAGTTTTAACTGGTTGTTCGGTGCATTATTTGGTTTCTTGTATGCCCCACTTGTTATTACAGGCTTACATCATATGACGAATGCGATTGATTTACAGTTGGTAGCTGACTTTGGCGGAACAAACCTTTGGCCAATGATTGCACTTTCAAATATTGCACAAGGTTCTGCTGTACTGGCAATTATTTTCTTACACCGTGGCAATAAAGAAGAAGAGCAAATCTCGATTCCAGCAGCAATTTCATGTTATCTAGGTGTAACAGAACCCGCTATTTTTGGGATCAATTTAAAATACGTGTATCCGTTTATCGCAGCAATGATTGGTTCAGGTGTGGCCGGATTGATTTCGACATTGTTTAATGTAACGGCGTTGTCAATCGGCGTTGGTGGTTTACCGGGTATCTTATCTATTCAACCGCCGTATTATCTAATTTTTGCCATTTGTATGTTGATTGCAATCGTAGTACCATTTGGATTGACCGTTGCTTTTCGTAAGTATGGGGTTTTTAACAAATTAGATCCAATCGATGAAAAAACGGGTAAAATTGTAGCGTAGAAATAAACTGTTTTAGAAATGGAGTTTAGTATGAGTAATTTTCATGAAAAAGTAATTTATCAAATTTATCCAAAATCGTTTAAAGATTCAAATGGAGATGGCGTCGGAGATCTAAGAGGAGTGATTGAAAAAATTCCTTATTTATCTGATTTAGGAGTGGATATGATCTGGTTAAATCCATTCTTTTGTTCACCGCAAAATGACAATGGCTATGATATTTCAAACTATCTGGCGATTGATCCTTTATTTGGAACAATGGCTGATTTTGAAGAACTCGTTAGAGAAACGCAAAAATTAGGGATTGAAATTATGCTAGACATGGTTTTAAACCATACCTCGGTTGAACACGAGTGGTTCCAGAAGGCGTTAGCGGGAGATAAAAAGTATCAGGATTACTATTATATTCGTGAACCTAAAGCTGATGGAAGCTTGCCAACCAATTGGGAGTCAAAATTTGGCGGACCGAGCTGGACTCCTTTTGGTGAGACAGGAAAGTACTTCTTGAATTTATACGATCGAACACAGGCTGATTTAAATTGGCACAATCCGGCAGTTCGTGAAGAACTGTTTGCTGTAGTGAATTTTTGGCTTGAAAAAGGCGTGAAAGGTTTCCGTTTTGACGTAATGAATGTGATTGGCAAACCGTTAGAACTAGTTGATGATTTGACAGGAAATGGCAAATCACTTTATACAGATCAGCCAATTGTTCACGAGTATTTAATGGAGCTAAATAAGGCCAGCTTTGGTAAAGAAGAGGATAGCGTAACTGTTGGTGAAATGTCTTCGACAACGATTGACAATTGTGTGATGTACTCAAATCCAGATAGAAATGAATTGTCGATGGCATTTAGCTTTCACCATTTAAAAGTAGATTATCTAGATGGTGAAAAGTGGTCATTAATGCCTTTTGATTTTATGGAATTGAAAACCATTTTGAATGATTGGCAAGAAGGAATGTCAGAGGGGAATGGCTGGAATGCATTGTTTTGGAACAATCACGATCAACCAAGAGCCTTGAGTCGTTTTGGTGATCCTATTCATTATCGTTTTGAAACAGCTACAATGTTAGCTCAAACCATTCACTTATTGCGTGGAACTCCTTATATTTACCAAGGGGAAGAAATCGGAATGTTGAATCCCGATTTTGCAGATATTAAGGACTATGTTGATATTGAAACCCATAATGCATACAAAGAATTACAGGGAAAAGGCTTATCTGAGGCAGAAATTATGGCTATTATCCAAGAGAAATCTAGAGATACGAGCCGTACGCCAATGCAATGGGACTCCACTGAAAATGCAGGATTTAGTACTGGAGAACCTTGGTTAAAAGTAGCAGATAATTATTCACTGATTAATGTGAAAAAAGAACGCGAAGAAGGCCAAATTTTCAATTATTATCAAAGCTTGATTCAATTGCGTAAAGAGATGAAGGTTATTTCAGAAGGAGCTTACCGAAGTTTGTTAATGGAGCATCCAAGTGTTTATGGCTATGTCCGAGAATTGGATTCTGAACAAGTTCTTGTATTGAATAATTTTTATGGCGAGTCAACTTCGGTAGATATCCCAATGGAATTTATCGATCAAGAGAGTCGTTACTTGATTGGAAATGGGAAGAAACGGAAGTTAACAAGTAAGATTCGTTTGGAACCTTATGAAACGATTGCGTTTTATATAGAGAAATAAAAAAAGAGAAACTATTTCCCAGGAAATAGTTTCTCTTTTTTGCTTGATAAGAAGAAATTACATTGGGCTTCTTCGTCTCGCAAATTCAACAAAACGAAAACGATCCAGTCGATGTCGAGACTCTGTATGCTGGAATAGCGTTGTGTCTTCTAAATAAACATCGCTACGAACGACGACAACATGAGTATCTCCATTTAAGTCCATTAATTCGTGGTCTTTTTTTGTTGCTGGATCAACGGTGATTTCTTTTTGAGCAAAGCTGATTGTTAATCCTAAGGTATGTTCAATATAATCGTAAATAGAATTTTGAGCAGCTTCTGCTGGCAATTCTGGGATAATTGAAGTAAGCAAATAATCTTTATCCAAAATCACCACTTCTTGATTAAACTTGCGTTGACGCTCGACATAAATAATTTCTGTATCTTGAGAGATTTTTAAGTGATTCGCTAACTTTTTTGAGATTTTTTCGATACCGTTTTTAGTCACAATAGTTTCACTTTTTAAATTTTGTGAATCATGGAGCTCTTTAAAGCTTGTTAAACCAGAAACCGGAAAATCAAAGCGGTTGACGTTTAAAACAATAGAGCCTTTGCCTTGTTTTTTTTGAATGTAGCCATTTTCCAGTAACAGTACTAGGGCTTTTCGAATGGTTTCTCGTGAAACATGATAGACTTTTGCTAAATCATTTTCGCTTGGAAGCAGGGTACCTGCGTGGTACGTTTGATTTAGGATGGCTTTTTCTAAGTCTAAATAAATTTCGTAAAATTTATTCATAGTTAATCCTCGCATTCTTAGATAGTTTCAATTGTATTTGTTTAGTTATTTCTACATTTCTATTTTAGCACATGGCGACGAAAAGAGAGAATGAAAGTAGTATTTTTTATTGTTGAAAGGCGGTTTGACAAAGAAAATGAATAGGGGTATATTTTAGCAAGTAGGTATGTGAAGTATTTAATAAAGGATGGGGAACGAAACTGTTTGAATTAAGTAAGTTTAAAATGGGTTTGAGAACAATTAAAACAGGAATCAGTGTTTTTTTATGTATGCTGATTTTCACCATTTTTGATCGAGGAACACCAATAGTTGCCACATTAACGGCTGTTTTTGCACTTAGAGAAGATATGGAAAATACAAGGAAATTCGGTCGTCACCGGATTGTTGGAAATACATTTGGAGCAATTTTTGCGGTAATTGTTATTTTATTATATGAAGTGATTGGAAATGTTGTCATCGTTCAGCTTGTTTGTATCCCACTTTTGATGATGGTGATGATTACGTGCTGTTCAGCTACTGGACATCGTGAAGGTGTAGTAGGAGCTTGCGGAACTTTTTTAACGATCATCTTTATGATTCCTGAGAATGAGTCCTTTGGATATGCGATGGAACGTGTTTTGGATACTTTTATTGGCACTGGTATTGCATTAGGGGTCAATCATTGGATTCGACCACGTAAAATCAAAAAAAGTGATTGAAAAATTGCGGTTTTAGGATTGACAAATGATGGATTTAACGTTATATTCATAACAACTGACATCTAAAAAAAGATGTTTTTAACCTTATAATTTAATCATTTATTGAAATATTTATTAGCGATAAAAGTAGTCAAAGTGCTTTATCCATTCCTAGCTATTTATAGCCAAGGGGTGGAGTGGGCACTTTTTTGGTGCAAAAAAATAAGAAGGAGTGAGTCTGTTGTCATTAGAATTTGATACAATTGCAGCTGTTTCAACGCCACCAGGTGAAGGTGCGATTGGAATTGTTCGCCTATCAGGCGACGAAGCATTAGCAGTTGCAGATAAAGTTTATCAAGCTGGAAAAAAACAATTAGCGGAAGTGCCAAGTCATACGATTCATTATGGGCATATTATTGATCCGAAAAATAGTGGTGTCATTGATGAAGTGATGGTTTCTGTTATGCGTGAGCCAAAAACTTTTACTAGAGAAGATGTGGTTGAGATTAATTGTCACGGAGGCATTACGTCAGTCAATCAAGTGTTGCAACTTGTCTTGCAAAATGGCGCTCGTTTGGCAGAACCAGGCGAATTTACGAAACGTGCTTTTCTAAATGGTCGAATCGATTTGTCACAGGCAGAGGCCGTGATGGATTTGATACGTGCCAAAACGGATAAAGCGATGTATTTAGCTTTGCAACAGTTAGACGGCAATCTTTCGCAATTAATTCGCAACCTTCGTTCAGAAATTTTAGACACATTAGCGCAAGTAGAAGTGAATATTGATTATCCTGAATATGATGACGTAGAGACTCTGACTTCAAAACTCTTAGTTGAAAAAGCCTATCAAGTAAAGGCGAGCATCAATCAACTTTTACAAACAGCAAGCGAAGGGAAAATCCTTCGAGAGGGATTAGCAACGGCGATTATTGGTCGTCCAAATGTTGGGAAATCAAGCTTATTGAATTTCCTTTTACAAGAAGACAAGGCAATTGTGACTGAAATTGCTGGGACAACGCGAGATATTATCGAAGAATATGTGAATGTTCGAGGCGTGCCATTAAAACTAGTCGATACTGCCGGAATTCGTGAAACAGAAGACATTGTGGAGCGTATCGGTGTGGAGCGTAGCCGTCAAGCTTTAAGCGAAGCGGACTTAGTCTTACTGGTTTTCAATCAAAATGAACCTTTAACAAATGAAGATCGATTGTTGATTGAAGCGACAAATGACAATCATCGCATCGTCATTTTAAATAAAATGGATTTGCCAAACCAATTGGATTTAGCTGAATTGGAATCATTAGTGGATCCAGAAAATATTGTCAAAACATCTATTTTAACCAAATCTGGTATTGAAAGCTTAGAAAATAAAATTGCTGCGTTGTTCTTTGCAGGAGAAACTGGGGAACGAGATGCTACGTATGTATCAAATGTTCGTCATATTGCCTTACTTCATGACGCAGAAGCAGCATTGGACGAAGTTATCAACGGAATTGAATCTGGCATGCCAGTAGATTTAGTTCAAATTGATATGACTCGTTGTTGGGATTTATTAGGTGAAATTACAGGAGACAGCGTTCAAGATGAATTATTAACGCAGCTCTTTAGTCAATTCTGTTTAGGTAAATAGGAAGGGAATGAGAAAATGGAACGATATGAAGCAGGTACATTTGATGTTATCGTAGTTGGAGCAGGACATGCAGGATCAGAAGCGGCGCTAGCAAGCGCACGAATGGGTGCAAGCACACTACTTTTAACCATCAATTTAGATATGGTGGCATTTATGCCATGTAATCCATCCGTTGGAGGTCCAGCAAAAGGCGTTGTAGTTCGTGAAATCGATGCTTTAGGTGGCGAAATGGGACGCAACATTGATAAAACGTACATTCAAATGAGAATGTTAAATACAGGAAAAGGTCCTGCCGTGAGAGCTTTGCGGGCACAAGCCGATAAATTTCTTTACGCTAATGAAATGAAATATACAATTGAAAAGACGGATAACTTGATTTTACGTCAAGGAATTGCCGAAGATCTAATTATTGAAAATGGAATTTGTGAAGGAATCGTTACAAATACAGGCGCTATTTACCGTAGTAAAGCTGTGGTATTAACTGCTGGAACTTCTTCAAGAGGACAAATTATTATTGGAGAGTTAAAATATTCTTCTGGTCCAAACAATTCACAACCGTCTATTAAGTTATCTGAAAGCCTATTAAGAAATGGCTTTGAATTGGCCCGTTTTAAAACAGGAACACCGCCGCGGGTAAAAGGTTCAACCATTGATTACAGTGTGACGGAAGAACAACCGGGAGATGAAAAACCAAACCATTTCAGCTATAAAACACCCGACAGTCTGTATTTAAAAGATCAATTGTCTTGCTGGTTAACGTATAGTAATGAAAAAACTCACGAAATTATTCAAGCGAATCTACACCGTGCGCCAATGTTTACAGGAATCGTAGAAGGCGTAGGAGCAAGATATTGTCCATCCATTGAAGATAAAATCGTCCGTTTTAGTGACAAACCAAGACATCAACTATTTTTAGAACCAGAAGGTCGTAATACAGAGGAAGTCTATGTTCAAGGTTTATCTACCTCTTTACCAGAGGATGTTCAATTAGAAATGATCCGTTCAATCGAAGGATTAGAAAATGCAGAAATGATGCGAACAGGTTATGCGATTGAGTATGATGTGGTCGTTCCTCATCAACTGCGCCCCTCTTTAGAAACGAAAACCGTTGAGAACCTCTTTACTGCAGGTCAAATGAATGGAACTTCAGGCTATGAAGAAGCAGCGGGTCAAGGTTTGATGGCTGGGATTAATGCAGCCTTGAAAATTCAAGGAAAAGAACCCTTTATTATGAAGCGTAGCGACGGTTATATTGGCGTTATGATTGATGATCTGGTAACAAAAGGAACCAATGAACCTTACCGTTTATTGACGTCTCGCGCGGAATATCGCTTACTTTTACGTCACGACAATGCGGATTTCCGTTTAACAGAAATCGGACACGAATTAGGTTTAGCAGATGAAGAACGTTACCAAGACTATTTGGTTAAAAAAGCAGCTGTCGAAGCTGAAATCAAACGTTTAAATTCGGTTCGTTTAAAACCGCATGCTGAACTTCAAGCATTTTTAGTTGAAAAAGGTTCTTCGCCATTAAAAGACGGAATTTTAGCAGCAGACTTCTTACGTCGTCCAGAAATCAGTTATCAAGAAGTTGTTCAATTTGCCCCAGCAGAAATCGCCGTAGCGAAAGAGGTTGCAGAGCAAGTTGAAATTCAAGTGAAATACGAAGGTTACATTCAAAAAGCCTTTGAAAAAGTGGCGAAAATGAAACGAATGGAATCAAAACGCATTCCAGAACGTATCGATTATGAAGCCATTAACGGTTTAGCAACAGAAGCCAAACAAAAACTAATCAAAATCCAACCAGAAACCATTGCCCAAGCAAGTCGAATCAGCGGAGTAAATCCAGCCGATATTTCGATTTTGATGGTTTATATTGAACAAGGGAAGATTGCGAAAGTAGAAGCGTAACGTATAGGATAAAAAGAGAACCTCGTATCATACGAGGTTCTCTTTTTATCCTATACGATTTTTTTCTTCCTTAAAACCAACACAATTCCTCCGCCAAGCAAACTAGCACCAACAATAGCGCCAATCAATTGGACGTTCTCTCCTGTTTGAGGGAAGTCCTTTCCATCTTTTTTAGAGGAAGTCTTATCGGTTGTCACAGGTTTATCCTCATCTGTCTTTCCAGGTTTTTCTGGAGTTACAGGAGGCGTTCCTCCATTTTCATCAGGCTTTGGTGTCACGACATCCATTGCTAAAACGGTCTTTTCAAAGGGAACGCTGTATCCATTTTGATCGGTTACCGTTACTACTAAAACTTGATCTTTTTTCACATCTAACGAAGAGATATCAACGGTGAAATCACCATTTGCATCGGCAATTGCTGTTGCGGGATTTAAACTACGTGTTTGAACCGTCTCTTTTACTTGAACGCTTATCGTTGCATTTGGAAGAGTCTTACCTGTATGTTGCGTATCTTTTTCTTTAATATCGGTTAAAACAGTCGCTGCATGAATTGCTGCAAGGGCATTTTTTTCATTTTCAGCAGCAATGTCCGCTTGAGAACGATACGTTTTACGTCCATCAACGGCAGCTGAAATAGTTTTTCCAGCAGCTTCTTGCGCTTTGAAATAGTTAATAAAGGTATCTGTATCAGAATCAATTGCACCGATTAATTTAGCTCCAGTAAAAGTTTTAAAGCCATCCCCGCCACCAAATAAGAAATCGTTAATTACGACACGATACGTTCCATTAGGATCAAGAGGTTCGCCATTTTCTTTAACTATTTGATGCACTTTGTAAGGGACAGTAGGATCATCCGTTTCCGTATAGGTATAACGTAAGCCTGATAACTGTAAGAAATACTTTCCATCTTCATCGTATTGTTCATTTAATACACTTTCAATTTGAGCACCGGTCATTTCCACGATTTGCAAAATATTGCCAAAGGGTTGAACATTTTGTGCGGCGCCCCAAGTAATGGTTTTGTCATCTTGGACTAGTAAATCTGCTCGAATTCCACCGTTATTTGTCATGGCGAAATCAACATGATTGCCATCTAAATTTGCCACAATGCGTTGTGCATCAGTGACCAAATTGCCTACTGGCGATTCATTTGCAGCGTTGACTTCACGAGATATTGTGCCAGCTTCAGTCGCAGTCCCAACTTTTTCATTTGTAACTTGAGTAACCAAGTTATCCGCTTCTTCAATAATTTGGCTGACAGCAGAATCGGGAACTACCGGAGTACCGTTTACGTCATTTGCCAAGACAGGAGTCACAACAGCGTCAGGAGTTTTAACAAAATCTTTCGTCACAGGATCTAGTTCGCCAGTCATATTAACGAAGGCTTTTCCTTGTGAGGTACTTTGGACAATGCGTGTGTTGTTCGCCAATCCGTTTGTAAATTGGTGATTGTGTCCTGCGAAAAGAGCATCCACACTGTTTTCAGGATCAATCGTATTGACGTTATTAATTAGTGTTGCAGCGTCTCCAATAGCGATATCCTTGTCACTCGTTGCGGGTACATGAGCTAACACAACAATTGCGTTAACACCTTTATCTCTTAGCTCTTTTGAATATTTTGCAACGGTTTCAGCTTCATCTAAAAAATTATATTGTTCATAGTGCTTCTTCAACACTAAATTAGGGATTTCTGTAGTAACGATTCCGATAAAGCCAACTTCAACGGACTGTCCATTTTTAGAAATTAGCTTCGTTGTATAAGGTTTCCAATCAAAAGGAATGGCGCCAGTTTCTTTATCCGTCATATTTGCAATAACAATATCTGTTTTTGAAGCTTCACGTTGATAATTTTGTGTAATCTGATTGAATTGACCCGGTAATGGAGCCGTTCCAGTTAAAATTCGATTGTATTCAGCCAAACCTTCATCAAATTCATGATTTCCTAATGTTCCAACTTGAAAATTCATGCGGTTTAAGACTTTGATGGTAGGCTCATCTTGTAATAATCCTGAATTTGCCGGGCTAGCTCCAACCATATCACCGGCTTGTACTCGAATCGTCGATCCTGTTGCATTTGTTTCTTTAAAGGTCTCTTCTGCTTGGTCTAAATAAGTCGCAAGCAAAGCAGCTTTTCCTGCATTTCTAAATGGTGTTCCATTAATATAGGCTGTTCCTGTCGTACTTAACGCACCGTGAAAATCATTAATGCCTAATAATTGAATTGGAAGAGTGGCAGTGGGGGCTTGTGTTACTGCGCCCGTGTCGGTTCCTCCTATTTCATCAGCAGAAACAATTGCTGAAAAACTCCCCAAACTTGTTACAACTAAACCTAACAATGCAACCTTACTAAAAAGAAGACTTGCTTTTTTCATTTCCAAATCCAACCCCTTAATTATTATGGTCCAACATGTATAATTTTAACATTAAATAGATTTATCTACAATATAGTTCGTAAATAAAACGGTAACAATTTTATAATTGGGTTTAAATCATACGAAAAAAGTCCGATTAACGATTTTTCAAGAAAATAGAGCTGATGTTTTAAGCCTTGGAATTCTCGTTTCATTTATAAATAAAAAAATACCACCGAACAAAACATTAAAAATCAAAAAAAACAGCAAATAATCATTGCACTTCTTGGGCATTTGTATTAAAGTTAAACAGATAGAGTTGTGAAACAAAGTTGTGTTTCACGTTATCAAAAAGGAGCGTGAATTCATGAATCCAGAAGAATTTAAGGAAGCCTTACAAGAAAAGGGAATTCCACTAACTGAAAAACAAATGAACCAATTTAAACAATATCTGGTCCTTCTCCAAGAATGGAATGAGAAGATCAATTTAACAGCGATTACTGAAGAAGAAGAAGTGTACTTAAAGCATTTCTATGATTCGATTCTAGCTGGCGTGTATGTGGATTTTAATAACGGGGTCCAAAGCTTATGTGATGTAGGTGCTGGTGCTGGGTTTCCAAGCATCCCCCTAAAAATTGTCTTCCCAAAATTATCGGTGACAATTGTTGATTCATTAAATAAACGTATTCAATTTTTAAATACATTAGCAACTGAATTAGAATTAGAAGATGTGCATTTCTATCATGATCGAGCAGAAACCTTTGGTCAAAATAAACAGTTCCGTGAATCCTTTGATTTTGTAACGGCTAGAGCCGTTGCAAGAATGAGTGTCTTGTCTGAATTATGCTTGCCATTAGTTAAAAAAGGCGGTTTGTTTATCGCTTTGAAAGCTAGTAACAGCCACGCAGAAATGCAAGAAGGCGAACGAGCACTGTCATTATTAGGCGGAAAAGTTCGAGAAGATATTATTTGTGAATTGCCAAGAGATGCTGGCGAACGCCACATTATTTTGATTGATAAAAAGAAAGAAACACCAAAGGCGTATCCAAGAAAACCAGGAACACCTAACCGAAAACCTCTTTAACGTAATAAAAGAGAATCGGTTTCATTATAAAATTTTGCAAGACTAAACTACTTTTTGTTACAATAGTATCAAAGGAACTACAAGGAGAGAATAAAATGGCATTGTCGGATTTATTTGGTTCAGGAAAAGCAAAAAAGAAAACTGAAAAACGTGATGAAGTTGTGCCGGAAGTAGCCCTAGAAACTATTGAAAGCGAAGAGGCGCAGCAACAACTTGTTCAAAAACTACCCGTTGCACGTATTGTTCCAAATCGTTTTCAACCAAGAAAGATTTTTAATGAAGAAAAGCTGCAAGAATTGTCCAGAACGATTCATATTCATGGCTTAATTCAACCCATCGTTGTACGAGAGTATGCACCGGGAGAATACGAGATTATTGCTGGGGAACGACGTTTTAGAGCGATGCAAATTTTAGAGTGGGAAGAAGTTCCTGCGATTATCCAAGAAATGACCGATCCAGAAACAGCATCAGTTGCTTTGATTGAAAATCTGCAACGTGAAGAGTTGACATCAATTGAAGAAGCAAAAGCCTACCAAGGTTTGATTGAATTAAATGAAATCACTCAAGAAGCTTTAGCCCAACGGATTGGAAAAAGTCAGTCATTTGTTGCTAATAAGCTACGCTTGCTAAAGCTCTCAACACCTGTTCAACAAGCACTTTTAACAAAAGAAATTTCAGAACGACATGGCCGTAGCTTACTTGCTTTAAACGAAGAAGAGCAAAAAGAAGTTGTTGCTACAATAATTTCAGAAAAATTAACGGTAAAAGAAACTGAAGCCTTAGTTAAAAGTATAAAAGCTGACAAAGAAGAAAAAACACCCGCGAAGCCAAAAAAACGTAAAAAAGGCATTTCAAAAGACATTCGCCTTGCGTTAAATACAATTAAAAAATCAATTACTATGGTGAATGACACAGGAATTAAAATGAAGACAGAAGAAGAAGATTTAGAAGATGTCTATCGAATCACAATTGAAATTCCAAAAAAGAAAGATAAATAAAGAGCGATAAATGAACCATTTCATTTTGAAAAGATGCGCAGGAGAATAAAGGCATCTTTGCTTTTATTCTCCTATTTTTAATGGACAAAAATCGGGTCTCCTATTTAACGAGAGCCTAAAAACGGAGGAACAACAATGGCACGAATTATATCAGTTGCAAATCAAAAAGGTGGCGTTGGCAAAACGACGACTACTGTAAATTTAGGTGCATGTTTAGCTTATAACGGTAAAAAAATCTTATTGATTGATATAGATGCACAAGGAAATGCTACCAGTGGCTTAGGAGTCCGAAAAGCTGATGTTGAAAAAGATATCTATGACATCTTAGTCAACGAGACGCCCATCGAAGACGTTGTGATGCCGACATCAAGAGAAAATCTATGGATCGTGCCGGCAACCATTCAATTAGCAGGAGCAGAAATCGAACTGACGACTCAAATGGCAAGAGAATCACGATTGAAACAAGCGATTCAAAAAGTTAAGGATCAATATGATTATATTTTAATCGATTGTCCACCTTCACTTGGTCATCTAACCATTAATGCATTTACAGCCAGCGATTCAATTCTGATCCCTGTTCAATGTGAATATTACGCATTAGAAGGATTAAGCCAGCTTTTAAACACAGTCCGACTTGTCCAAAAACATTTTAACCCTGATTTGAAAATTGAAGGCGTGTTGTTAACGATGCTGGATGCTAGAACAAACCTAGGCTATGAAGTCGTTGATGAAGTGAAAAAATATTTCCGCGAGCGCGTGTATAAAACAATTGTGCCACGTAATATCCGTTTATCAGAAGCACCAAGTCATGGCTTATCGATCATTGATTACGATCCACGTTCAAGAGGAGCAGAGGTTTACCTAGAATTGGCAAAGGAAGTGTTAGCAAATGGCGAATAAAAATAGCAAAGGCTTAGGCCGCGGAATAGATGCGCTTTTTGGCGATTACACGGAGCTAGAAGAAATTGATGTGAACAGTGAAGTCGTAAAAGAGATTTCCTTAGAAGAAATCAGACCAAATCCTTACCAGCCAAGAAAAATATTTGATGAAGAAGCATTGAATGAATTAGCCGATTCCATTCGTTCTTCAGGAGTATTTCAACCGATTATTTTAAGAGAATCAACAGTCAAAGGCTATGAAATTATTGCCGGTGAGCGTCGTTTTAGAGCCTCTAAATTAGCAGGAAAGGCAACCATTCCAGCAATTATTCGTGTCTTTGATGAAGAGCGAATGATGGAAGTAGCGGTGTTGGAAAACTTACAAAGAGAAGACTTGACCTCTCTTGAAGAAGCAGAAGCCTATGATATGCTGATGAAAAAGTTAAAATTAACTCAAGAAGAAGTGGCAAAACGACTAGGCAAGAGTCGCCCTTACATTGCAAACTACTTACGTTTACTAGGTTTGCCTGATGGCGTCAAAAAAATGCTTCAAAATGAAGAAATCTCAATGGGACAAGCAAGAACATTACTAGGTTTAAAGGATAAAAAACAAATCAGCAAAATTGCCAATCGAGTTGTTCGAGATAATTTAACGGTTCGCCAGTTGGAGCAATTAGTGATTCAATTGAACCAACCAAAAGAAAAAGTTCAAGACAAGCCAAAAGCTGAAAAAAAACCTTATTACATCCGAGAAAGTGAAGAACGTTTGATGGATAAATTCGGTACAGCTGTTCAAATCAGCGAAAAAGGTGAAAAAGGAAAAATCGAAATCGAATACCTTTCTGTTGACGATTTAACTAGAATTCTAGATATTTTAGAAATTCAATTTGAAGACGAATAGATCATTTTTAAGATAGAGTGGGTGGGGAAAATGTATCAATTAAACGATATTGTCGAAATGAAGAAGCCACATCCATGTGGAACCAATCGCTGGCAAATTATTCGAATGGGCATGGATATTCGGATTAAGTGTGAAAAATGTGGACATATGGTTTTAATGCCACGAAGAGAATTTGAAAAGAAAATGAAAAAAATACTCGTTTCAGCAGAAACAATTAACTAAAGAAAAGGAATGTGTGACTAAAAATGGCATTAACAGCAGGAATTGTAGGCTTACCAAACGTAGGAAAATCAACACTATTTAACGCAATTACAAAAGCAGGAGCAGAAGCGGCAAACTATCCCTTCGCGACAATTGACCCTAATGTGGGCATGGTTGAAGTACCAGATAAACGCCTAGACCGTATTACACAATTGATTACCCCTAAAAAGACGATTCCAACGACTTTTGAATTTACTGATATCGCAGGAATCGTAAAAGGCGCTAGTAAAGGTGAAGGATTAGGAAATAAATTCTTAAGTCATATCCGTCAAGTAGACGCGATTTGTCACGTTGTACGCTCGTTTGATGATGAAAATATCACTCACGTAGATGGCCGCGTAGACCCACTAGCAGATATTGAAACGATTAACTTAGAATTAGTCTTAGCAGACTTAGAGTCTGTTGAAAAACGGATTGCTCGTGTGGCAAAAGTTGCAAGAACAAAAGATAAGGACGCTGTTGCAGAATTAACAGTGCTAGAAAAAATCAAACCTGTTTTAGAAGCAGGCCAATCAGCAAGAAGCATTGAATTTTCAGAAGATGAATTGCCACTAGTAAAAAGCTTGTTCTTACTAACAACGAAACCTGTTTTATACGTAGCGAACGTTGGGGAAGAAGACGTTGCAGATCCATCAAATAACGAATACGTTAAACAAGTAAAAGAATTTGCTGCAAGTGAAAATTCAGATGTTATTGTTATCTGTGCTAGAGCAGAGGAAGAAATCGCTGAGTTAGAAGACGAAGAAAAAGCAGAATTCTTAGAAGAAATGGGTATTGCAGAATCTGGTTTAGACCAATTGATTCGTACCGCTTACCACTTATTAGGACTAGCCACTTACTTTACAGCAGGCGAAAAAGAAGTTCGTGCTTGGACCTTTAAACAAGGAATGACAGCACCTCAAACAGCGGGAATTATCCATTCTGATTTTGAACGAGGCTTTATCCGTGCTGAAACGTATTCATTTGAAGATTTAGACAAATACGAAAGCCTGCAAGCAATCAAAGAAGCAGGACGCTTACGTTCAGAAGGAAAAGGCTATATTGTACAAGATGGAGATGTTATGGAGTTTCTATTTAACGTCTAGTAGGTGAGGGAAGACTTGAAAGGGGCTATCGAAACAGTGGAACATGAAGAATTAGTAAACGTAAAAGCAGAAAATGAAGCATTACAAGCCAAATTAACAAAGCGTAACGAACAATATATGATGGGGTTAGACAAAGCCTTAACCGCAGCTAACTTGTCTGAGGAACGTAAAACAGAAATTTACAGCGAAATGCTGCCACATTTAGTAGAAGGTCAAAAAACAGGTCAAACCGCACGCCAAATTTATGGAACAGTGACGGAACAAACGTCAGCTTTACTAGATGGACCTAGAAAAGCGACTGCACCAGTTGGTCAATCAAAAGATTGGATGATTGCATTAGATGGTGGGTTAATGATGGTTGCGTTGCTTTCCTTAATTACAGGAGTTTCAAGCCTTTGGGGAAAAGCACAACAAGGAGCAGAGATGGGCATTATTACTTTGTTGATTAACTTTCTTGCGGGGGGGATCGTCATTTTACTAATCTCTAAAAATGCACCTAATCGTTATGCGAAAGAGAAGAAAAAAGGCGGATTTTTCCGTTATATCTTAATTATTGGGGTAGCCATGCTTGCGTGGATGTTCTTGATGACAGCTTCAATGGCATTCTTACCAGCGTCAATTAACATGAGTCTGCCACCAATTGGGTATCTTATTGTTGCAGCAGCAGCATTTGGTGCAAAATTATACTTTAAACGTAAATGGAATATCCAAGGTGGGTTCTTTTAACCGCTAGATTATTTTTAAAACCGCTAAGATCTCGTACTCACGGGATTACTTAGCGGTTTTTTTGTTGGAGCTAACTACTAGTAATCTTAAGGAAATCTTAACTTATGAAGAAAAATTTAAACTGATACACTAGATAGGCAAGTAAAAAATTGGAGGTTAACGAACGATGTATCAGAACACAAGAGAAAAGCTTATTTTTACAGGATTAATGTGTGGAGTTATGGTGTTTTTAATGAGTGCATTTAACATCATTTTACAAGTAGGATTCAACTGGACGGCTGTTACAACTATTTTAAAAGGATTTATCCCTATTTTTATTATTGGGTTTTTATTAGATCTCTTCGTAATTGGAAAATTTGCTAAAGCAATGCAAAGTAAAATGGTGAAACCCGATGCACATATTATGAAGAAAGTTTTTGCAATGCAATTTTTTATGGTATTTGGTATGTGTATTTGCATGACGACTCTAACAACGTTTATGCATTTTGGTTTTACTGGTATAGAAGTGTATCAAATTTTGGCTATTACGCTTGTTCGTAATTTTGTTGTAGCTCTTATTTTGCAGGTTTTTATTGCAGGTCCAATTGTTCGAAACGTGGTACAACGAATTTATTAAGTAAAAAAACAACTTGAAACAGTTGGAAATAAGACAGAAAGAAACCTAAAAAGCGGAGTGTTTTCTCATCTTTCTTTCATAAAACCCTGTGATTTTACATTTTTTTCAATTGTAAGAGAATTCATAGCCATAAAGGCTTGACGAAGGCTGAATTCTCTGTTATTTTTGTAATTAAAATCTAATTCAAATTGAATCAAAAAATCGAAGGAGTGGTTGTTTAAGATGTCTAACTGGGAAACGAAATTTGCTAAAGAAGGCTATACATTTGATGATGTACTATTAGTTCCAGCAGAAAGCCATGTGTTACCAAATGATGTGGATATGAGTGTTCAACTTGCGAAGAATTTGAAGCTGAATATTCCGTTGATGAGTGCAAGTATGGATACTGTAACAGATTCAAAAATGGCGATTGCTATGGCGCGTCAAGGTGGTTTGGGAGTTATTCATAAAAATATGAGTATCCAAGAACAAGCAGATGAAGTTCGCAAAGTAAAACGTTCAGAAAGTGGCGTCATTATCGATCCGTTTTTCTTAACACCCGTTCATTTAGTATCTGATGCAGAAGAGTTGATGGGACGTTACCGCATTAGTGGTGTACCAATTGTCAATAATATGCAAGATCGAATTCTAGTAGGAATTTTAACCAACCGTGATTTACGCTTCGTAACAGATTACAGCATTAAAATTGAAGAAGTCATGACGAAAGATAAGCTTGTGACAGCTCCAGTTGGAACTTCATTAAAAGATGCTGAAAAAATCTTACAACAACATAAAATTGAAAAATTACCAATCGTTGATGAAAAAGGTCGTTTAAGTGGATTGATTACCATCAAAGATATTGAAAAAGTAATCGAGTTCCCTAATGCCGCTAAAGACGAGCATGGACGCTTGTTAGCAGCTGCAGCTGTTGGAGTGACAAGTGATACGTTTGAACGTGCAGAAGCGTTATTAGAAGCCGGTGCAGACGCAATTATTATAGATACTGCTCATGGACACAGTGCAGGGGTTATTCGTAAGATCAAAGAAATTCGTGAACAGTTCCCAGAAGCGACATTAGTTGCCGGGAATGTTGCAACAGGCGAAGCAACTCGTGCCTTATATGATGTTGGTGTCGATGTAGTAAAAGTTGGGATTGGACCTGGTTCAATTTGTACGACACGTGTCGTTGCAGGTGTTGGTGTACCTCAATTAACAGCTATTTATGATGCAGCAGAAGTTGCTCGTGAATACGGCCGTACGATTATTGCAGATGGCGGAATCAAATATTCAGGAGATATCGTTAAAGCTCTTGCAGCAGGCGGACACGTTGTTATGTTAGGAAGTATGCTAGCAGGAACAGACGAGTCACCAGGTGAATTTGAAATATTCCAAGGTCGTCGTTTTAAAACATACCGTGGAATGGGCAGCTTAGGCGCGATGGAAAAAGGATCAAGCGATCGTTATTTCCAAGGCGGTACAAACGAAGCTAACAAATTAGTTCCAGAAGGTATTGAAGGTCGCGTTGCCTATAAAGGAAGCGCAAGCGACATTATTTTCCAAATGATGGGCGGATTAAAAGCTGGAATGGGCTATGTAGGCGCAGCTGACCTTAAGTATTTAAGAGACGAAGCTCAATTTATTCGTATGAGTGGTGCTGGTTTACGTGAATCACATCCACATGACGTACAAATTACCAAAGAAGCACCGAACTATTCAGTGCAATAAATAATAATCAAAAAAATCTCTTTGAATTTAAAAGAGATTTTTTTTACTTTTAATAAAACGTTCGTTACTTTATAATGAATGTAAGTTTTATAAGGAGGGGGAAACAAATTTGAAAAAAATACTTAGCTTTTTAGTTGTCTGTGTAAGTCTGTTCATCAGTATGCCGATAGTGGCTTCGGCTGTAGCTGGTGGAGGAGATGCTACATACTATGATGGGGGAAACAGTTATAATGGAAATTACACTAATTATTCAGATAATTCTTCAGATGGAGAATTATCTGCAGGCGCAGCCATACTCTTAATAATAGGATATGGGATTTCCTATTTATTCAAATCTAATCAAAAAAATAATGATGGAACGATCGAACATGCAATCAGCAAGCGCATTGAAGAGGCTTTTTGTTCGATTCAAAATGCGTGGACTAAAGATAAATTGGAGTTAGCGAGGAGTTACTATTCACAAGATTTATACCTTGACCATCAACGAATGTTGGTGAAAATGAGAAAAGAGAATCTTCGAAACTATGTATTAAATGTAAGAGTTAAAAAAATGCATCATTTTAAAATGATTGAAAAAGATCGGAAGTTTTCAGTTAAAATTGAAGCCAGTCTGATTGATTACACTGTAGATACAGTTACGGACAAATTGATTAGAGGTCGTCGCTATGAAAAAGGAATGATTTCTCAAACTTGGATATTTATTAAAGATATCAAAAATGAATGGGTTGTTGTTTCTATTCGATAAGGTTTGATTCGTTAGTTTAACCAATAATCAGTAGATATTTAACAAAAACTTTAGTACTTTCTGTTATGATAGAAGAAAGAATTAAAAATAAACCGCCCTACAAGGAGAACTATTATGAAAATATTAGTCGTTGATGATGATAAAGAGATTGTTGAATTATTAAGTATCTATATAAAAAATGAAGGCTATGAAGTTGAAAAAGCGTATAACGGCAAAGAAGCAATGACAAAAATTATGACTACACCAGATATCGATTTAATGGTATTGGATGTGATGATGCCTAAAATGGATGGAATCGAAGTAGTTAAAGCATTACGTAAAGACTCGCAAATGCCTGTTTTAATGTTAAGTGCGAAAACAACGGATATGGATAAAATCCAAGGGTTGATTACTGGAGCAGATGACTACGTAGCAAAACCTTTTAATCCACTGGAAGTCATGGCACGTATCAAATCATTATTAAGAAGAAGCAATTATCAAGTGACACAAGACGAACCAGATGTTCTGGAAATCGGTCCGTTAATTATTCAAAAAGATTCACATGAAGTCACAACGATTCATGGAAAATCAATCCAATTAACCGCTTTAGAATTTGGAATCCTACATTTACTAGCTAGCCACCCAAATCGCGTTTTTAGTGCAGATGAAATTTTTGAACGCGTCTGGCAACAAGAAAGCTTAGTATCAGCTAAAACAGTCATGGTTCATGTGAGCCATTTGCGCGACAAAATCGAAGAAGCAACTGATGGCGAAAAAGTCGTACAAACTGTTTGGGGCGTAGGTTATAAAATCGAAGATCGATAAAATTTGTACTTGGCAACCAGTTCTATGATTGAGGAGATGAAACAAAAAGTTGAAGTTAACTAGAAAAGAAAAAAGCGAATTGATATTTGAAGGATTTATTACAGTAGGGTTGATTTACTTACTCTATTTAGCTGTTTTAATCATTTTTGATCGCTTTGTGTACACATCACCAGACCTAGTCAATAATATTTGGATTTTTAAAAATTCTTTTACAATTGGAGAACGCCAAGTTCACTCATACAAATTGATTTTTGTTACTCTGTTAGTTATTGTGGCAATGATTGTTTTATTCTGGCGCTTAAAACGTCGTTACAAACAAATGCAATTACGTCATGTTATTAGCGAGTTGCATTACATTGCAGAAGGTCATTACGATCATCGCATTCCTTTTGAATTAAGTGGCGACATGAATAAAGTTATCGACAGTATCCATGTATTAGTGGACAGTACCGTGAGTGCAATGGAAGAAGAGCGTAAGATTGAGCAATCGAAAGATGAGCTGATTACGAATGTCTCTCATGATATTCGCACACCTCTAACTTCTATTATTGGTTATTTGGGATTAATCGAGGATAAACAATATCAAAGTCAAGAAGAGCTACTAAAATACACACATACGGCATACATTAAAGCCAAACAAATGAAAATCTTAGTTGAAGATCTATTCGAGTACACAAAAGTTCGTCAACATACAACACCGTTAAACCTTACGCAGTTTGATATGGTAAAGCTATTAGAGCAACTAGCAGCTGATTTTGAATTAGATGCTAAGAAAAAGAACATGGTCATTGAAGTGATTCAACCAGATTCTGAAATTATGATGGAGGCAGACACAGAAAAAATTGTGCGCGTCTTTAATAATTTAATTTCCAATGCTTTAAAATATGGTGTTGGCGGTAAAAAAATCAGCATTGAAGCACAAAAAGTAGGGAAAGAAGTCATTATTTCAGTCAGCAACGATGGGCCGGAAATTCCAGAAGCTTCTTTAAATCAATTATTCGATCGTTTCTACCGCGTAGAAGAATCGCGTTCACAAGAAACGGGTGGAACAGGCTTAGGCTTAGCGATTGCACAAAGTATCGTCGCGTTACATGGGGGATACATTTATGCGAAATCAGATAAAGAATTAACACGTTTTGTACTGCACTTACCATTAAAGCAAGTACAAAACAGTGAAACAAAATAATGTTTCACGTGAATCATTTTAGTTTAAAAAGCTGAGAACAGAGGGATTAATCTTAGCTTTTTAATTTGTTTTAAAGAAAAAAAAGAACCGTTTTAATTTCAGAAAAAAACTTGTTTTTTAGTGATAATTTCGCTAACATAGAGAAGTCAATAAAAACGATATTGAGGAGAATTTATTACATGAAAAAATTAAATAAATACGGCGTGATTTTTGCTGTCGCGTTAATGATAGGAACTATTTTTCCATCTTTCTTGATGGGCGCTCAAACAGCATCAGCTGCTGAAGCACCAGAAATTAATGCAGCAGCTGCATTTGCAATTGAAGCGAAGACAGGAAAAGTATTAGTGAACAAAAATGGTGATGAAAAATTAGGAATTGCATCAATGACTAAAATGATTACAGAATACTTAGTTTTAGAAGCTATTAAAGATGGGAAATTAAAATGGGATCAAAAAATCACCATTGATGACTACAGCTACAAAACAAGTCAGAATTCTGAATTGTCAAATGTTCCATTACGTTTAGGTGAGCAATATACCGTAAAAGAATTATATGAAGCAATGGCGATTTACTCAGCTAACGCAGCAGCAATTAGTTTGGCACAGGCTGTTTCGGGAAGTGAGCCTCAATTTGTGGATGCGATGCGTGAAAAAGTTATTTCATGGGGAGCAAAAGCTGAAGATATTCATTTAGTAAATGCAACAGGTTTAACAAACTCGGATTTAAATGGCAATATCTATCCAGGAAGTTCTGAAACAGATGAAAATATGATGACAGCTCGTGATATGGCACTGGTTGCCCAACATCTATTAAATGATTACCCAGAAGTCATCGAAACAGCTAAAATTCCAACATTAGATTTCAGAAAAGGAACATCAGATGAAATTCATATGGAAAACTGGAACTGGATGCTGCCAGGCTTAATTTACGCTCGTGATAATGTTGACGGATTAAAAACCGGAACAACAGATATTGCTGGTGCATGTTTTACTGGAACTGCTGAAGAAAATGGCATGAGAATTATCACTGTCGTAATGAATGCAGGCGATGGCGAAACAAATAAAGGTGCTCGTTTTGAAGAAACAGCTAAAATGATGGATTACGCTTTTGATAATTTTGAAATGAAAGAATTAGTCAAAAAAGGTGACACAAATAAAGCCTTAAAAGCTATTAACGTAGCAAAAGGAAAAGAAGATAGCGTGAAATTAGTAATGGATACTAACGTAAACGCAATCGTTCAAAAAGATACAGAAGTTAAAAATTTAAAAGTAACCTATACTGAAAAAGAAGGCTTACTAAATAGCGATAAAGAATTAGTAGCTCCTATTAAAAAAGGAATGGAAGTTGGAACAGCTCAAGTAGCCCCAACTAACGATACTTTGGGCTATATCAACGGTGCGACAGGACAAGAAGTAAAAGTAGTGACTGCATCTGAAGTTGAAAAAGCTAATTTCTTTGTTTTAACAGGTCGTGAGATCAAATCTTTTTTCACTAATTTATTTTAACCATTAGAAGGAGCAACCAGTTAAAAGGTTGCTTTTTTTTTATTGGAAAAGTTTAGGTAGGATAATTTTTTGAAAATAGATTTTTAGATTGCATTTTTCTCGTTACTTAGGTATGATAAGAACACAGCAAGTAAATAAAGTCGAACGTCAGTAGCGTGACATAGTAAATCAAATAAATACAAGTAGAGAGTCAGTGGTTGGTGAAAACTGATGGTTTGTTTTTTTGAATCCCTCACGCGAAGTAAACAATGAACCCATTTGGCCCAAATTGTTTCGGAATCAGTCCGTTATCAAACTGTTATTGAGTGTAGATACATGTTGTAGTGTGTCTAAATTTGGGTGGTACCGCGAATTTCCGAGCCATTTCGTCCCATAAGTATATGTGGATGGAAGGGCTCTTTTTATTTTTATTAAAAACAGAAAGGAAGATGAACAATGTTAGATATTAAACGTTTAAGAAGTGACTTTACAACCGTAGAAGCAAAATTAGCAACTAGAGGTGTAAAAAAAGAATTATTAGAAAATTTTGTCGTATTAGACAATAAGCGTCGTGAATTAATTGTCGAAACTGAAAATTTAAAAAAATACCGTAATGAAGTATCAGGTGCGATTGCAACGTTAAAACGTAACAAGGAAAATGCAGATGATAAAATTACAGAAATGCGTGAAGTTGGCGATAAAATAAAAGGATTAGATGAAGAATTAGCAGCTATTGATGAAAGCATTAATGAAATTGCTGCAGGATTGCCGAATCTACCTAATGATTCTGTACCAATCGGTAAAGATGAAGAGGATAATGTAGAAGTACGTCGTTGGAGTGAACCTGCTACATTTGATTTTGAACCAAAAGCTCACTGGGATATTGCAGAAGAATTAGATATATTAGATTTTGAACGAGGAGCGAAAGTATCAGGAAGCCGTTTTGTATATTACAAAGGGTTAGGAGCAAGACTGGAACGTGCCTTGTATAATTTTATGCTAGATTTACACACTGGCGAGCATGGCTACCAAGAAATGCTGACACCTTATTTAGCAAATAGCAGATCAATGTATGGAACTGGTCAATTTCCAAAGTTCAAAGAAGATGTTTTCCAAATTGAAAATGAAGATTTAACGATGATTTCAACAGCAGAAATCACTTTAACAAACTATTATCGTGATGAATTTATCCCAACAGAACAATTACCTGTTTATTTCACAGCCCTAAGCCCAGCATTTAGATCAGAAGCAGGTAGCGCAGGACGTGACACCCGTGGTTTGATTCGTTTACACCAATTTAATAAGGTTGAAATGGTGAAATTCAGTAAGCCTGAAACGTCATATGATGAATTAGAAAAAATGACTCATGATGCCGAAACAGTTTTACAAAAGTTGAATTTGCCATACCGAGTATTGGCTTTATGTACAGGAGACATGGGTTTTTCAGCTGCTAAAACGTATGATTTAGAGGTTTGGATCCCAGCGCAAGAAACTTTCCGTGAAATTAGCTCATGTTCAAACTGTGAAGATTTCCAAGCGCGCCGTGCGATGATTCGTTACCGCAATGACGAAGGAAAAACAGACTATGTTCATACGTTAAACGGATCAGGTTTAGCAGTAGGAAGAACATTTGCAGCAATTTTAGAAAACTACCAACAAGCAGATGGATCAGTCAAAATTCCAGAAGTATTAGTTCCTTATATGGGTGGCGTTACAGAAATCCGTAAACCAAAATAATTATTACCGAAGACTCTCTTTCCTTTTAAGGAGAGGGAGTTTTTTTAGGTCACTTATTTTTACCAAGGCGAATTAATTGTCACTTACTCTTAAGATGCTATACTTAAATTGTTATTTATATAGAAGAAAGGGGTAGTATAATGAGTAAAAAACAATTAGAAAAAGCAATATTTGCTGGAGGCTGTTTCTGGTGCATGATAAAACCTTTTGATACAGAGCCTGGTATTATCTCTGTGGTGGCAGGTTATACAGGAGGTCATACGATTGCACCGACTTATCGAGAAGTTTGTAGTGAAACCACAGGACATACAGAAGCTGTTGAAATTACCTTTGATCCGACAATTTTTAGCTATCAGCAATTAGTTGAAATTTATTGGAGACAAACCGATCCGACAGATGCCAGCGGTCAATTTGCAGATAGAGGTTCATCCTATCGACCTGTCATATTTTATTTAAATGAAGAACAACGAAAGGTTGCAGAAGCATCCAAACAAGCTTTAGCTGAAAGTGGTCGTTTTAAAGCGCCAATAGTAACAACAATTGAACCTGCTAAACCATTCTATCCAGCTGAAGAATACCATCAAGACTATTACAAAAAAAATCCCTCTCACTATAATGGCTACCGACAAGGTTCAGGACGAGGCCCATTTCTTGAGGAAAACTGGAAATAAAGTAGTAAAGAAGATAATTTAATTATCTTCTTTTTATTTTTCCTTCTATATATAGTTCATTTCAAGATATTGAAAAATTGTGATAGACTATAGAGTAGAAAATAGGAGTGTGATGAAATGACAAAATTGTATTTTGTTAGACATGGAAAAACAGAATGGAATCTAGACGGACGTTTCCAAGGAGGAACCGGAGATTCAGCTCTTTTAGAAGAATCATTAAAAGACGCGACTTTAACAGGAAAAGCCTTAAAAAATATAGAATTTAAACAAATCTATGTAAGTCCACAAAAGCGTGCAAAGGATACAGCCAAATTGATTTTAGCCGAAAGAGAAGAAGCGATCCCTTTAATAGAAGAAAATGACTTGAGAGAGTTTGGTTTTGGCGAATGGGAAGGCAAGCATTTTTCATATGCTTTAGAAACTGAACCAGAAGAGTTCCATCATTTAAGAGAGCAGCCTGAAAAGTACAACCCAGCTAATTTTGGTGGCGAAACTTATCCAGCCTTAATTGAACGCAGTTTAAATGTAATTCATACTGCATTGAAAGAACATTCAGATGAAAATTTATTATTTGTTGCTCATGGCGTAACATTAACAGCAATCATCCAAAGCCTTTTAGGAGCAGAAATTAAAGATATCCGATCAAATGGTCTAATGAGTAATACAAGTATTTCTGTTTTAGAAGTTAAAAATACAGCGACAACCTTGATCAAATGGGATGATACAGACCATTTAAGCTAAAATGTATATTTAAAAATAGAAATCAATTTTTATTCATAAATAAAGAAAGAAAGTAACTGAGAGATAAGACGAACTATAGCGTGAGCATGCTTACCTTTAGTTCGTTTTAACTTACTAAATCATAACCTAATAAATAGAATGGATTAAATTGTTCATGTTTTTGAAATTCTTTTATTTTTTTAACAAAAAGTGTTGACGAACCTTGATATACCTGTTATATTTATACATGTCGCTAGGACGTAACAACAACTTAGCGAAAAAGAAAATAAAAAAAGTTGTTGACACAAACTTCTAAACGTGCTAATATATAGAAGT
>NZ_JBWKTN010000006.1:55169-223161 GCF_059420345.1 Carnobacterium sp. GW821-FHT04C06 | reverse complement strand
CTTGACCTAGTCAAGAGACCCTACACATTTGATTCGTCTTACTTTGTTCAGTTTTCAAAGGTCTAAGTTGTTTCGTTATTGTTTTGACAACTTCTATATATTAGCACGTTTAGAAGTTTGTGTCAACAACTTTTTTTATTTTCTTTTTCGCTAAGTTGTTGTTACGTCCTAGCGACATGTATAAATATAACAGGTATATCAAGGTTGGTCAACTCTTTTTTTGCTTTTTTTTATTTATTTTTATATTTATTAACAATATTTACAGAAGAGTTAAATCATACGCTTACACTTGGCAATAGACGAACTTTAGCGATAACGAAACTTCTATTGTACTGCATTGTTTTAAATGTATAATATCCAATAAAATATTTAATAAACAAAAAAAGAGAGTCTACGGCTTGTAGACCCTCTTTTTTACTATTAATTATTACGCATTGTTGGAAATAGCAATACGTCACGAATCGCTTGAGCATCTGTTAACAACATTACTAAGCGGTCAATTCCGATTCCTAATCCACCTGTTGGCGGCATTCCATATTCAAGAGCTTCTAAGAAATCTTCATCTAATTGATGTGCTTCGTCATTTCCTTCTGCTCGTTCTTGCATTTGTGATTCAAAACGTTCTCTTTGATCAATCGGATCATTTAATTCTGTAAATGCATTTGCATATTCATTTCCAACAATAAAGAGTTCGAATCGATCTGTGAAGCGTCCGTCTTTAGGATTTTTCTTCGCTAATGGCGAAATTTCTACAGGATGTCCATAGATAAATGTCGGTTGAATCAATTTCTCTTCTACAAAAGTTTCAAAGAATTCATTTACGACATGACCATATTGCATGTTCTCAGTAATTGCTACGTTATTGTCTTTTGCTAGTTGACGTGCTTCTTCATCTGTCATTACTTGCCAAAAGTCAACTCCAGATACTTCTTTAATAGCATCTAGCATGTGTTGACGTTTCCAAGTTGTTTCTAAATCAACATCTACACCACCATAAGTGATTTTAGCTGTTCCTAATACTCGCTCAGCTGCTGTACGAATGATTCCTTCTGTTAAATCCATTACGTCTTGATAGTCTGTGTATGCTGTATATACTTCTAACATTGTAAATTCTGGGTTGTGTGTTGTATCGACACCTTCGTTGCGGAATACTCGACCGATTTCGTAAACTTTTTCCATTCCTCCAACAATTAAGCGTTTCAAGTGCAACTCTAAGGCAATACGTAAATACAATTCCATGTCTAATGCATTATGATGCGTAATAAATGGACGCGCTGCTGCTCCACCTGCTAAATTGTGTAAAGTTGGTGTTTCTACTTCCAAGTAATCTTGTTCATTTAAATAATTACGAACTTCTTTAATGATTTGGCTACGTTTTGTAAAACGATCAAAGCTTTCTTTGTTACTAATCAAATCTAAGTAACGTTGACGGTAGCGTTGTTCTACATTTGTTAAACCATGATATTTATCTGGTAACGGACGTAGTGCTTTTGATAGTTGAACCAATGAAGTAGGCTTAATCGTTACTTCTCCAGTATCTGTTTTCATGATGATTCCTGTTACACCGATAAAATCGCCTAAGTCTGCGTTTTTAAAGATTTCATAGTCTTCCTCACCAACAGTGTCTTTTCGAACATAAATTTGAATTTGGCCTTTACGGTCTTGTAAATGAGCAAAGCCAACCTTACCTTTTCCACGCTTAGTCATGATTCTTCCAGCAACAGTTGCTGTTTCTTCCTTGGCTGCTAATTCTTCTTTAGTATCAGCATCATAAGCTTCATGTAATTCGCTTGATAGATGTGTTCTTTCAAAGCGACTGCCAAATGGATCGATGTCTTTTGCGTATAAATCGGCCAATTTTTCACGACGCACTTGTAATTGGTCATTTAATTCTTCTTGATTGTTAGTTTCGTGGCTCATTTTTTGCACTCCGTTTCTGTTTCGTTTTGTTTCTTCCATCTTTACTCTTTATAATGCCAATATAATTGAAAAAAAGCAAGGGAATTAAAGTTTTTATCTTTAATTTCCTTACGTTTTTATTTCACCTTGTTCAATTCTCGTTCTTCTGTCGCTTCTACAAATGCATCGAGTATACTTACCATTTCTTCTTGTCGAGTTGCTTGATTCACTGCTAGTTTAGTTTTTGCTGCACGTGAAATCCCTTTTAAATAGTAAGCAGCATGCTGACGGAATTCTCTAGTGGCAATGGTTTCGCCTTTTAAATCAACTAATCGTTCTAAGTGAAGCTTGGCTGTAGCAATTTTTTCTCTTGCTGGTGGTTCAGGTAGTAGAATTCCTGTTTCCAAGTAATGTTTGGTTTGATAAATCATCCAAGGATTTCCTAGCGCTGCGCGTCCAATCATTACGCCATCTGCACCAACCTCATCTAACATACGTTTAGCGTCCATTGGGGTTTTTACATCTCCGTTCCCCATGAATGGAATGGTTAGTGCTTGTTTCACTTCTTTTAAAACATCCCAGTCTGCTTGTCCTTCGTACATTTGGACTCTTGTCCGACCGTGCATTGCTACTGCTCCCGCTCCTGCTCGTTCTGCTGCTAATGCATTTTCAACAGCGAATACATGATCCAAATCCCAACCAATTCGCATTTTTACGGTTACTGGTAATTGAACAGCATCTGCAACTGCCGCAACCATTTCATAGACCTTATTAGGGTCCAACAACCATTTTGCGCCAGCTTCTGCTTTGATGATTTTATTTACTGGGCATCCCATATTAATATCGATAATGGCTGCTTGGGTATTTGCCTCAACAAATTTTGCAGCTTCCACTAGTGTATCTTTATCGCCACCAAAAATCTGAACGCTTAATGGGTACTCATTTTCTTCAATGTGCAGCATTTCTAAGGTTTTTTTATTGCGAGTTTGGATTCCTTTATCACTGATCATTTCACAAACAACTAAGCCTGCGCCAAATTCTTTTACAGTAACTCGGAAAGCTGCATTGCTAATTCCAGCCATTGGAGCAACTACAACACGATTGGGTATTTCAACGTCTCCTATTTTCCACATGGTTTATTTCCTCTTTTCTCTATATAGGTAACAATTGGATTGTTGGTTTAAATTTACTAGAGGTATCATAGCATAATTCACAAACAAGTAAAACTGTCTTGTTTGTAAATTAAAAAAACTTCCAATGATACTCATTGGAAGTTTTGAATTATTCGCCTTCTACTGCTGGGTATAGTGCTGTTGATAAATAGCGTTCGCCGTTGTCAGGTACTATCGCTAAAACGGATTTGCCTTTTCCTAACTTTTTAGCAACTTCAATTGCTGCTTTAATTGCTGCTCCTGATGAAATTCCAACAAGTATTCCTTCTTTAGTGGCAACTTCTCTTGCCATTCCTAACGCATCTTCGCTTGTTACTTCTAAAATTCCATCATAAATTTTCGTATCTAAGACACTAGGCACAAAACCTGCTCCAATTCCTTGGATTTTATGGGGACTTGGTGAGCCTCCTGCTAAAACAGGTGATTCAGCTGGTTCAACAGCGTAAATCAAGGTCGCTGGATTTGCTTGTTTTAAAACATGACCCACTCCAGTAAGAGTTCCACCAGTTCCAACGCCTGCAACAAATGCATCTGGTCCTTTTCCGTCAAACGCTTCTAAAATTTCAGGTCCAGTTGTCGCTTCATGGACTGCTGGATTCGCTAAATTGTCAAATTGCATTGGCATAAAATAATTGGGTTGTGCTGCTAATTCAGTCGCTTTGGCAATTGCACCTTTCATTCCTTCTGATCCTGGCGTTAATATTAAAGTCGCTCCATATGCTCTTAATAATTTGCGACGTTCAATACTCATAGTATCTGGCATAACTAAAATTGCAGGATAGCCTTTTGCTGCTGCTACCATCGCTAGACCTACACCCGTATTTCCACTTGTAGGTTCAACGATTGTGTTTCCGGGTTTTAAAACACCCTCTTCTTCTGCAACTTCAATCATATTCAATGCAATTCGATCTTTTACGCTACTTCCAGCGTTAAAAAATTCTAGTTTCACATAAACATCTGCAGCTTCTGCTGGAACAACTTGATTTAGCTTAACGATTGGGGTTTCTCCGATTAATTCTGTTACTGATGAAACAATTCTTACCATGTTGTTTCCTCCTCTATTTGTTCAACTTGGAACGTTAGCTTTATTTTAGAAATCTTACTTACTTTTGTCAAGTGAAATGCAAAAGCCGTTTTCTTTTATTTACAAAAGAAAACGGCTTGGATTTTTTTATTTAGCTAAGGCTTCTGCTCGTAATTCTATCAAATCTGTTTCTGAATAATGGTAGTGATTGCCACAAAAATGACAGCTTGCTTCAGCGCCATGATCTTCCTCAATCATTTCAGTGATTTCGTGTTCTCCTAATGCAATAATCGCTGTTGAAAAGCGTTCTTTTGAACAATCACATTTGAAACTGACTGGCATTTTTTCAAGAACTTTCACATTTTCTTTACCTAATAGACGATCTAATATTTCTTCTGGTTGCTCTCCTGCATCCATTAATTTTGATACCAATGGAATTTCAGCAATATTTTTTTCAATTGCAAGAAGCGTTTCATCTGTTGCTCCTGGCATTACTTGAATCATAAAGCCCCCTGCGGCTTTAATGGAATCGTCTGTGTCTACTAAAACACTTAATCCAATTGCTGAAGGCACTTGCTCTGAATTAGCCATGTAGTAGGTGAAATCTTCGCCTAGTTCGCCACTAACTAGCGGAACTTGTCCAGAAAAGGCTTCTTTTAAACCTAAGTCTTTTGTTACTGTTAGCGTCCCTTGAGTTCCGACTGCACCGCGAACATCGATTTTTCCTGAAGCGTTAGGAGGTAAACTCACACTTGGATTAGCAATATAGCCTTTTACTTCACCTCGGCCATTACTGTCTACAACGATGTGCCCAACTGGTCCGTCTCCATCCACTTTGACAGTCATTTTGTCGTCACCTTTTAAAGTTGCACCTAACAACAGTGCACCAACCATCGTTCTTCCTAATGCAGCAGATGATGCGCTCCATGTATCATGTCTTTTTTGAGCTTCACTAACGGTTTCTGTTGCACAAAGTGCGTAAGCTCTAATTTGCCCCTCGTAACACACACTTTTTAATAAATAATCTGACATTCTGTTTCACCTCATATTTTGATAAAAGAAGGACACAACAAATGTTGTATCCTCTTTTTGAACGATTTAATTTTTATTTGTAACGATCTGAGAAGTTGTTGTCGTCGTATTCAGACTTAGCTTCTTCCTCTGTTTTTTCTTTTTGTTCTGCTTTCACTTCATCAGAAGCTTCTTTGGCTTCAACATGTTCTTCCACTTCTTCTTCATGAAGTTCTTGCTTACGTTCCGCTAGTTCAGCTTCTTCTTGTTTCATTTTTTCAGCTTCTTTAGCTTCTAACGCCTTTTTTGCCTCTTCAAAGGTTGCACCTTTTTCACTTGGAAATTCAGGGTTTTCTTGACCTTTTGCTAGTGGCATTTCGCCTGTTTCAAATAGACTCTTGATTGTGCGTTCGTCTAATGTTTCTAATTCTAGAAGTTTTTCAGCAATCAATTTGTGTTGTGCTTTATGTTCTTCTAAGATACGACGAGCTTCCACGTGAGCGTCATTTAACAGTTTGCGTACTTCTTCATCGATTTCATATGCAACTTGTTCTGAATAAGCTTTTGTTTGACCGTAGTCACGACCAACAAAGACTTGGTGGTTTCCTTCATATTGAACAGGACCTAAACGATCACTCATTCCGTATTCAGTTACCATGCTACGAGCTAAGCCTGTTGCTTGTTCAAAGTCGTTACTTGCGCCAGTCGATTGAACGCCGAAGACCATTTCTTCCGCTGTACGTCCACCAAGCAATCCAACAATTTGTTCAAACATTTCTGTTTTAGTCATTAAGAAACGATCTTCTTTTGGAAGCATAATGGCATATCCGCCAGCACGGCCACGAGGTACGATGGTTACTTTGTGAACAACGCGTGCGTCACTTAGTACCATACCAACGATGGTATGTCCTGATTCATGGTACGCAACCATTTCACGTTCTTTTTTACTGATAACGCGGTCTTTTTTAGCTGGACCTGCAATTACGCGGTCTTGTGCTTCATCGACATCTAGCGCGTCAATTTTAGTTTTATTTCGACGAGCTGCAACTAATGCAGACTCATTTAATAGGTTTTCTAAATCCGCACCGGCAAAGCCTGGTGTTTGTTGTGCTACTACTTTTAAATCTACGTCATCTGCTAAAGGTTTGTTTTTAGCGTGGACTTTAAGAATTGCTTCACGTCCTTTAACATCTGGACGGCCTACTAAGATTTGACGGTCAAAACGACCTGGACGAAGTAAGGCTGGATCTAATACGTCTGAACGGTTGGTTGCAGCAATGATGATGATGCCTTCATTTCCTGTAAATCCATCCATTTCAACTAATAATTGGTTTAGGGTTTGTTCACGTTCGTCGTGTCCGCCACCCATACCTGCACCACGTTGACGACCAACTGCATCGATTTCATCGATAAAGATGATTGCTGGAGCATTTTTCTTCGCTGTTTCAAATAAATCACGTACGCGGCTTGCACCGACCCCTACAAACATCTCAACGAAATCTGAACCTGAGATTGAGTAGAAAGGAACGCCAGCTTCACCTGCTACGGCTTTTGCTAGTAAAGTTTTACCAGTTCCGGGAGGTCCTTCTAATAGAACACCTGCTGGAATTCTAGCTCCTAAAGCAACAAAACGTCTTGGGTCTTTAAGGAATTCAACTACTTCAACTAATTCTTGTTTTTCTTCCTCAGCTCCTGCTACATCTGAAAAACGAATTTTGTTGGCTTTGCTGTCAGCTTCTTTAGCTTTTGATTTACCAAAGCTCATCACGCCACGTCCGCCGCCTTGTCCACCTTGACCGCCTTGTCCCATCATTAGATAGAAGAAGAAAATCAAAATAATGATTGGCGCCATTGTCATTAATAGAGTTAACCAGATTCCTGGAGTATCCTCTTCTAATGGTGTCATCGTTACTTTTTTATCTTGAGCAATACCGTTAATTTCACTAACAATCGAGTCATTTTGTAAGACTGTTGTTGTAAAGTTCTTGCTCTTAGCGTCTGTTGAACCAAAGATTTTTAGTCCAGACGAGCTGTCTTTCACTTTTTGTTCGTCACGATATTCCCCAGTGATGTTATAAACCCCACCACTTGGTTGGATGTTAAATTTTGCTATTTTGCCGTCTTTCAATTGAGTTACGAAGTCACTTCCTGAAAGCTTGTTACTTTGTTCGCCAGTTGATCCACCAGTTGCCCAAGTTACAATTCCAATGATTCCTAAGAAAACAATTGCATAGAAGACGCCACTTTTAAAGAGTCCATTCTTCTTCATATTCGCCCTCCTTCTACACATGAGTCTGTCTCATGTTGTATGGTTAATTTTACTTTTTATAGTATTGTTTCAATTCTAGACTATCATAACATATTTGACCTTCATTGACCATTTATTTCTCTTGGTAAATCTCAGGTTTTAAAATTCCAATATAAGGTAGATTACGATAACGTTCTGCATAGTCCAAGCCATAGCCTACGACAAATTCATTTGGTACTAAGAAGCCAACATAGTCCGCTGTAATATCCACAACGCGTCCTTCTGGTTTGTCTAAAAGCGTCACAATTTTAACTGATTTGGCTTGACGATACTTAAATAAGTCAACTAAGTAAGCTAACGTTCTGCCGCTGTCGATAATATCTTCAACAATCAAGATGTCACGTCCAGTTACATTGGTATCTAAGTCTTTAATGATTTTTACTTCTCCTGAGGAAACAATATCATTTCCATAACTTGAAACATCCATGAAGTCCATTTCTAAATAGGTATCAATTTCTTTGACAACATCTGACATAAAGAAAGTTGCGCCTTTAAGAACACCTACTACAAGCGGATTCTTACCTTGATATTCCTCTGTTAACTGTTTACCTAGTTCTACGGTTTTAGTAGCCAATTCTTCTCTTGAGAAGAGGATACGTTCAATATCATTTTGCATTTATCGTTTTCTCCTTTTCAATACCCTCATTTTTATCGTAAACGAGTATGTATTGTATTTTATCAGTTTCTTTAGCAATAGACAATTGGGATTCCTTATATTCTATCAACCAAATAATTTTTTTTTGATTATCGGCGATCAAATATGCTTGATTACGCTGTTCTAGCGGTATTTTTTGATCTATTAAAATATCTTTAAGTTTTTTGTGACCTCTGCTTTTTCCTTTTAAGCTCATTTTATCACCAGGCAACCGATTTCGGATGGTTAGCGGTAATTCTAGCGAAGCTGGATTAAGATAGATCACCAATTGATTGGGTGTTTCTTTTTCTTTGTAATCTGTTGTTTTAAAAAAACCAACGCGCTCACCGTTTGGTAGGTCAACCCATGAATTCAATGGCAATTCGGTTGAATAAAAACTGGATTTACTGATTATTTTTTCGTTTGTTACGTAAAATGAATCGTAGCTTTTAATGCCGTACCATTGATTTGAAAAATGAAGCTCCCCATTTGGTTGTTGACTTTCTATTAATTCGAGTATTTTTGCTAGATGGTTTCGTTGATAACTAAAGGTGGTTTGCTTCAATAATTCTTGTAAAAAATGGTTTAAGATTTGTTTTCTTAAACTAGAAGGATACTGTTGAAAATCGGAAATGGTTAGTTTCCAAGTTCCTTTGCTTTCTTGTTTAACCACTTTTTGATAGCTTGTCATTATTTGTAGTTGAGCAATCTCAAGTATTTCTTGTAAGTCATTTGAAAAATCATTAAAATGTTGAATCACTTGCGGATTTTCCTTCTTCAACAATGGCAGAATATGGTTACGATATCGATTTCTTGTGTATCCATCATCAAGGTTTGTTTTATCCTCAAAGTAGACGACCTGATGGTTTTTGCTATATTCAAGAAGTTGACCTTTTGTAAAAGCAAGTAACGGACGAACGAGCTGTTTATGGTAAAACTCTCGGTCTGTCTGAATTCCTGCAATGCTTTCAAGATGTCCACCTCTCACTAAACGCATTAAAATCGTTTCTGCTTGATCGTCTCCATGATGAGCTGTTACTAAATGGCTGATTTTTTCTTCAGCCATTATTTTTTTAAAAAACTCATAACGAAAAGTTCTGGCAGCGGCTTCAGTTCCTGTTTTTGGTTGCTCGGATTTTTCCCATTTTGTTGAAAAATAAGGGATCCCGTTGTCTAAACAAAAAACTTCTAGAAAAGCGGCTTCATTTTGAGATTCGTTTCGTAGCTGATGATTAACATGGGCTACTGCAAACCACGGTTTTACTTTTAATGGCAACTTCATAATTAAATCTAGCAATACCATAGAGTCTACACCTGTTGACACAGCCAGCAAAAGTCGATCGTTTTTTTTCCAAAAGGTTTGTTTGTAACATTCACTTAAAAAATTGCTTTCGAGCATCTGCATGGCCCCCTTCAGGATCATTCTTTTTTTGAATAAACATAAAAAAGGATAAGTTTCCTTATCCTTATCATCTATTTTAGTTACGACGTCCGCCTCGTCCGCCTCGTTTTCCTTCAGTATTGCGTTTTAATGAAGTTAAACGATCGTCACTATCTTTTAAAAATGAAGTCATCAATGAATCAAAATCTTCTTTTTTAGGAACTGCGTTGCGATTGTTACGGTCATTTCTTTGGTTTTGATAACCACCACTGCTACGTCCGCCACCGCTGTCTCTTCCGCCGCCACCTTCACGACGTCCTTGATAGCTTGACTCACGTCTTGCTGGAGCTGCTGATTCGGGTTTGTCTACTGCACGACGAATTGAAAGACCAATTTTGCCGTCGTCTCCGATAGACATTACTTTAACCGTTACGTCATCTCCTACTTTTAAAACATCTTTAATGTCTTTAATAAAGGTATCAGATACTTCACTAATGTGAACAAGACCTGTTTTACCTTCACCTAAATCAATAAATGCACCAAAATTTGTAATACCTGATACTTTTCCTGAAATTTTACTTCCTACTTCAATTGACATAAAAAATATGTTCCTCCTTAAAACTTGTAAGCTCATTATAGCACGCTACTTGGCTACTTCAAAAGACTATTTACTCAAATTTTGTTAAATTTGTAAATATTTAATCAATAATACACTTAAAACTCTTAGTTAGAGCTGTTTTCTTGCTTATTATCCTTTTTTTCTTCACTAGATTTATTTTTTTCAGTTTCTTCTGATTTCTTTTTTGTTTCTTCCAATATCTTGGCTGCGTTATCTTCTGGTAAGCTAAAGATAATCTCACCGTCTTTTGATAGATAATACTTGCTACGAGCAAGCTTAGTAACAAAGTCATCATCTTTCAATTGATTGATTTGGTTGTTTAATAAACGTTGTTCGGCTTGAACTTTTTTCAAGTTTTTTTCTGCTTGAATTTTTTCTCGATTCATTTTTGCAACTTCTTGACGGTTGACTAAAATTGTAATCGAAAGCCCCACGATGATAATCGCTCCAACTAAACTAATAAGAAAGATTCTTCTTCGCATATGTCGTTTTTGCTTCTTTTCACGATGATTTTGAAGATTTTTTTCTTGGGTATACTCATTTTTCAAGTTTTCGACATTGCTTGGTTGGTGATTGTGTTTCTTCATTTTTCCACTCCTCGATTTGAAAAAACTAAGAGTCTTTTGCACTTGGATAAAGTTGTTAGCTTCGTTTTACTCGTCTCTTTAATAGTACAAGAAAGTCGCAGCTTTGTCTATTAAGAGTCCGCCCCATCAGGAGTATCTACTTTGTACGTTTCGCTAATAATTGTGTACATATTTTTCGCTTCATCTTTTTTAGTCGTTTCGATAATACGGTCAATTTTTACAACTAGTGTTTTATTGCCAAAAGCAATACTTAATTCATCGCCAATTTTTACATCTGTTGATGATTTTGCCGCAAGTCCATTAACTTGAATTCTACCTTTATCTGCTACTTCTTTTGCTACTGTACGACGCTTGATAATTCGCGATACTTTTAAAAATTTATCTAGTCTCATGGTTGTTCCCTCTTTT
The DNA here is from genome assembly GCF_059420345.1 of Carnobacterium sp. GW821-FHT04C06. Taxonomy (NCBI): domain Bacteria; kingdom Bacillati; phylum Bacillota; class Bacilli; order Lactobacillales; family Carnobacteriaceae; genus Carnobacterium; species Carnobacterium sp. GW821-FHT04C06. Next base: position 212,118 of record NZ_JBWKTN010000006.1, on the reverse strand, counting down.
CTTCTGCTTTTATTTTTTGCCAAAGTTTATCTAATTCTTCGATTGTATTGATTTCCACGCCATCAAAAACATGGGGGTGTCTTCTGCGCAATTTTTTATTCAGTGTTGTGAGGACATCTTCTAATGTGAAATAGCCTTCTCTTTCGCCAAATCCTGTGTGATACAAGACTTGCATTAAAACGTCTCCTAATTCTTCAATGGTGTTTTCTGTATCTTCATTTTCAATTGCTTGAATTAATTCTGCGGTTTCCTCTTTTAAATAAGGAATCAAGGTCTCATGGGTTTGTTCTTGAATCCAGATATCGCCATTTTCACCGGTAATCGCATCCATGTAGGTTTGCAAGGTAGCAAATGCAGCAACGCGTTCGTCTAATTCTAACGGAGGAACGTAAAGGGACGTTAAATTATGGACGCCTTCCATTCGATCGATTTCGTATAAAGGCAACCAGTCAATTTGTTCCTCTTTACTTCCTGCTGAATGAACGAGTGCCACTTGATGATCGTCTGGATAGATTTCCATTAAGGTCAGCTTCACATCACTTGCGATAAATTCATTAAAGACTTGCATGATAATAACGTGTTGGCTCATTTGAATCTCGTCTTGTCTTAAAGCTAGTGCGTCTAATAATTGGAAGCCTTCAACTGGATCTATCTTCACTGCTTGAAAGAAATCGTCTAAGAAGCTTTTTCCGCCTTTAATTGTCACTTGGATGCCTTTTGTGTTTGCTAGCAATAATTGAACTGATTTTTCAGCGACCATTGGATGACCTGGTACGGCATAGACAATTGGTTTTTCTGTTTTTTGCGCACTATCAATTAATTTTTCGACAATGGTTTCATAGACATTTTCAAATTGGTCGTTTGCTTCATAAATCTCATCAAAGGAGGTGAAATGAAGATTTTCTTCTTCTAAATTCGCAACAACTGGATGTAATTTTGTTCGTAAATAAACAGGGTAATCTGCTTTTAATAGTTGATAGACGCCAAAAGGCAACTGCTCTATATCTCCTGGGCCTAAACCAACAACAAGGATTTCTCCCATAATAATTTCCTACTTTCTTAATAGCTTTTTGCCAAAGGGCATGTAGAGCCATTCTCTAATTGTAAACAGTTTCCACTTTAAAATACTAAAGCCAAAGATACTGACTCCGACAATTATCCCAATGAAAGTGACTAGAATTGCGCCACTTCGTCCGGAAAATAGTGGGAATAGACTTAAAAATAGCACTGTCAGCAAGACAACAAATGTCATCACCCAACAACATAATACTAATTTTACCAAAAATCCGCCACGTAAGATACTGCCTTTAAGTGCAACAGGAGAACCAATCCATAGGCAACTTAAAATAACCGCTAAACTCATTACTGTTGCTAGACTTGCCCCTAGTGTTCCAAAAGCCCTCACCAAAAGATCGTTAAATAAAACTTTGACTACCAAACCGACTAGAAGTGCAATCATTGCTAAACGGTGTTGGTTGCGACTTTGTAAAATAGCATTGTACGCCCCAATTAACGATGCCAAAATGATTGATAGCAGGTAGATGCTTAAAACACCATTTCCTGCTCGATCTCCAAATAAAACGTGATTAATATAAGGCAATAAAACCAACATTCCAGAGGTCGCCGACATCGCAAAAGCTGTCGTAATCCTAAGAAGCGAAACGGCTGTGCGCTGGAATTCAAATTCTCTTTTTGAAACATAATAATTGCTTAGCATCGGTACCAAGCTAGCTGCGAATCCAGTTCCTACAACCATTCCTAATTGAACAAGCGGTTGTCCGCGGTCATAAATTCCTTTTAAGTTCTTAGCTACGTCAGGGGAAATTCCACTTAAGGTCATCCCTTTGTATAATGTAAAGGAGTCAATTAACTGCAATAAAATCAACATCGCACTTAAAATACAGATAGCTGTTCCTTCTGTCAAAAAACGATAAAGCAAGGTTGAATAGCTTGTTGGTTGATACAATTCTTCGCTTCCTTGTTTTTCAAAAGCTGGCGCTATAAAATTCGCTTCTTTTTTTACATAATAATAATAGGCTAATACCAATAACGCTGCGATTCCTGCAATCCACGCGCTACTCATCGCAATGGTTCCCATTTGATAGTCTGTCCAGCCTAATTTCAGATAGAGAAAAGCAGCGATCAAAATGACCGCAACACGCACAACCTGTTCAACGACTTGAGATACGGCAGTAGGCAGCATGCGATAGGTTCCTTGAAAGTACCCTCGCCAAACAACTAAAAAAGGCATACATAGAAACATCCAGGAAACCGCTTGGACGAGGGGTGTTAGTCCGCTGTCTCCCATTAAACTTGCAATTTTTCCAGCAAAACCATAGATTCCAGCAAATAACACGATTGAAAAAATGCTTAGAATGACGAAAGTTCGTTTGAGTAATTCTTTTTGACTGCTCTGTGACTTTCTTTCTGCTACTAATTTTGATAAAAAGATTGGAAAGCCTGATAAAGCAAAGGTCATGCCGATTCCATAGAGTGGGTAAACTTGCTGATACACGTAGAATCCTGTATTTCCTACCATATTTTGGAAAGGAACACGGTAAACGGCGCTTAGTATTTTAGCAATTAATGAAGCTACAGATAAAATCACTGCGCCATTCATCATATGCTTCATTTGTTTATTTCCCATTTATACACCTACATTCGTTAAGTCTTAAAATAAATTTTGACTTTCGTTCTTTTTATCGAATTATACGTTTAACTTCTTAAGAAAAGCTGAAGTTTCTGCTTTATTTTTCAGATGCTTCACTTTTTTCTACGAAGTAAGCTGCAACATTTTCTGCAAATTTTTGCAAATAATCTAACCATTGATAGGTTGGCTCATTGTTTAATTGGAAGGTTACGACTAATTTTTCTTTTTTAACAGCGACATTCGCTCTTAATGGAATATCGCCCAGTGCTTTGAATACTTCTTCAGCTGGCAATTTTTCAGTGCCTGATTGAGAAAGAGTGACGTCAATTTGATTGTTGTTACGTTTAATAAATTCAATTAAGGCTTTTTCGCTATGCATTTTAATTAGTCCAATCGATAGTAAATCAGCTACTTCATCTGGATATTCGCCAAATCGGTCAATTAAATCATCTTGTAGCATAGTATATTCTTCTAAGTCTTTTAATTCACGAATGCGTTTATAGATTTCAATTTTTTGACGTTCATCTTCTATATACGTGCCTGGTAAATAGGCATTGATTGCCAAATCAATTTCCACCTGTGTTTTCTCTTCCTTAACTTCTTCGCCACGTTTTCGCATCACGGCTTCACTTAGCATTTCAGAATACAAGTCAAATCCGACGGAATCAATAAAGCCATGTTGTTGTGCACCTAATAAATTTCCTGCCCCACGGATGGATAAATCGCGCATCGCGATCTTAAAACCTGAACCTAACTCGGTAAAGTCTTTGATGGCTTGCAGTCGTTTTTCGCTGACTTCATTTAGTACCTTGTTTGCTTGATACATGAAATAGGCGTAGGCTACTCTGTTGCTTCGGCCCACTCGTCCTCTTAGTTGATAGAGTTGAGACAAGCCCATATGATCGGCATTTTCAACAAATAAGGTGTTCACATTTGGGATATCAACGCCGGTTTCGATAATCGTCGTCGTTACAAGAACATCATATTCACCTTCAACGAACTGGTATAAAATACTTTCCAACTGTCCTTCTGTCATTTGACCATGTGCATAGGCAATTTTAGCATCTGGAACGAGCATTTGCAGCTCATCTACCTTTTTCTCAATTGTTTCAACACGATTGTAGAGATAAAAGACTTGCCCGCCACGTGTTAGCTCTCGCTCGATGGCTTCACGAATAGCTCCTGGATTTTGCTCCATCACGTAGGTTTGAACAGGGTAGCGATTTGCTGGTGGTGTTTCGATAACTGATAAATCACGTACGCCTAGCATTGACATGTGTAAGGTTCTTGGAATTGGTGTTGCTGTTAACGTTAGCACGTCCACTTGTGATTTTAACTGTTTTAATTTTTCTTTGTGCTTCACGCCAAATCGTTGTTCTTCATCAACTACTAATAAACCTAAATCATAAAAATCAATATCTTTTGAAAGGATTCGGTGAGTGCCGATGACGACATCCACTTTCCCTGTTTTAATGCCTGCAATTGTTTCCGTTTGTTGTTTTTTCGTTCTAAAACGACTTAACAATCCTATCTCAATTGGAAAATCTTCAAATCGGGTAACAAGACTTTCGTAATGTTGCTGAGCTAGAATGGTTGTTGGGACTAAGAACGCGGCTTGTTTGCCATCTTGTACGGCCTTAAAAATAGCACGCATAGCGACTTCGGTTTTTCCGTACCCTACATCTCCAACTAACAGGCGATCCATTGGCTTTTTCTTTTCCATATCGTGTTTGATTTCAGCTGCACTACGTAGTTGATCGTCGGTTTCTGAGTATGGAAAGGCGTTTTCAAATTCAACTTGATAGCCATCATCTGGTGAGAAGGCATACCCTACTTCTGATTCTCTGGCTGCGTATAGCTCAATCAAATCATCGGCAATGTCTTCTATTTTAGCGGCTACTTTTTTCTTCGTTTTCGCCCACTCTGCGCCTCCTAATTTATTGATTTTTGGAGTTTTCGCTTCAGAGGAAACGTATTTTTGCAGTAAGTTAATTTGAGTTACGGGAATAAACAGCTTGGCATCGTCTTTGTAGATCACTGACATATAATCTTGATGAATGCCATTGATTTCAAGAGTTTCCATTCCAGTGTATTTTCCGATTCCGTGATTGACATGGACGACAAAATCACCTGGGTTTAACTCGGTGTAGCTTTTTAAACGCTCTGCATTGGATAAGGTTTGTCTGCGAGCTGTTTTTTTCGTCACTTTATTAAACATTTCGCGTTCATTTAGGACAACAATTTTTTCTTTTGGCAATTCAAATCCGTTGTGGATTTCGCCTGTGGTAATTTGAACGAGTCCTGTTTCTAATTTTTTAGGTTTAACGACTTTGCTTACTATTTCAAAATCTTTAAAGGTTTGATGGACTTTTTTAGCGCGTTCGTTGTCTGGAACCATTACGATAATCGTATTTTTTTGCTTCGTCCAGCGTTCCATTTCTGTTTTTAATAGAGGCATTTGGCCAAAAAATTGTTGCATACTTCGATATTGGAAGGGATGAATTTGAGCAAATCGAAGATTTCCCATACCTTTTTGAAATAGTGAGAAGTATAGAATGTCTTGTTCTTGATTTTTCATTACGCTTCTTAATTCATTTGAAAAGACTTGATCTCGTAAAATTTTGCGTTCAGCTAGCTTATTCGTCATCCACTCAGCTTCTTCTTCAACTAGTCGACGCTCGGTTTCTAAAATACGTGGGTACTCGTCCATAATGATTAAGCTGTTTTTGTGAATATACTCAAGTACAGTTGTATGCTTTGGATAGACAAAATCGGTATACATCACTAACTTATCCGTTGGCTCGCCTTTATCAAAAGCATCCACGATTGGGCTTAGCTGTTGATGGAAAATTTCTTTTTCACTTGCATCCATAATTAAATCGTGGTTTCGTTCAACTGCTTCACTAAATGCTGTTGCGCCTTTTTGTAGGAGCTCTTTGGTAAACAAGACATCTGTTGCAGGCAAAATAGTGATTTTCTCAATATTTTCAATTGAGCGTTGGGTATCTGCTTCAAAATAGCGTAGTGAGTCGATTTCAGTATCGAATAAATCAACTCGGATAGGGTGTTCTTCTGTTAGTGGGTAGATATCGACAATCCCACCTCGAATGCTAAATTCACCTGGTTTCCCTACTAAATGCTCTCTTGTATAGCCCATATTCACTAATTGTTCAGCTAAATGAGTTGGATCTAATTCGCCACCTTGTTTCATTTTAAATCTTGCTGCTTTCCAAATTTCTTTTGGTGGCAATAGCTTACGAATGCCAGATAATGGAATAATGACGATACCTTTTTTACCTGACAGTAAGAAATCTAGTGTTGCTACTCGCTCGGCACGGTATTCAGGGGACGAGACGGACATTTCTGCTTGAATCATTTCATCTACGGGGAATAAATGTAGTTGGTCTTCTGGAACAAATCCTGAAAAATCTTCAATCAGTTGACTGGCATGAAATAAATTGTGCGCGACGATAACAATCGGTTTTTTCTTTTGTTCTAAAATCGTACTGATGACTAGTGTTCTTGCTGATCCTGATAAACCAGTAACTAATTGAACCGTATTTTGACCAATCGATTCAAGTAAATTCGCTATATCAGGAGTCGTTGCTAAGAGTTGTTTAATATCACTCATTTAAATGCTCCTTTATTCTATTATTTCTAAGTAAGGGAAAAGAAGCTCAGAATTTCTCTCAGCTTCTACTTCTTTATTGGTTGTTTTTAATTATGCTTTTTTATTAAATTCATTCATGGTTTCTAGAAAAGTATGACCTTCTACCCAATATTTGATTGCTTTTGCACTGTCTTTGACGGCAAATAACATCTCTTCATGTACTTCTTTTGGAAAATTGCTTAAAACATGGTTAATTACGGTTTGCCCTTTGACTGGACGATCAATTCCGATGCGAATTCGATTAAATTCAGATGTACCTAGGTGCTGAATCAAGCTCTTGATGCCGTTATGTCCTCCCGCACTTCCTTTTTGACGAAGGCGAATCTTGCCTGTTGGTAAGTCTAAATCATCATAGACAACAACCAAGTCGTCTATTCCTAAATTGAAATAATCCATTAACGGTCGAACAGATCTGCCTGAATCGTTCATAAAGGTTTGTGGTTTAACAAGAATAACTTTTTCAGTTCCAATAAAGGCTTCTGCGTAAACTGCTTCAAATTTACTTTTATTGAATGTAAGACCTTCTTGAAAGGCAAGTTCATCCATTGTGATAAAGCCTATATTATGTTTTGTACCAGTATATTTAGCGCCTGGATTCCCCAAGCCAACAATCATTTTCATTTTGTCGCCTCATTTTAATTATAATTTGGTTCTGAGCTTCTTTTTTTCCACGCAAAAAAATGCTGCACGAATAGTCGCCCAGTTGTGTTGCTTAAGACAGTATACCATATTTGCAAAGAGATAAGGAAACACTCTTCTTTTTCCATTAAAATTTAACAAATTCGTGACATTTTGTTCCCTTTCTAAAAAAACAGTTGATTTCCTAAGCATCCTTCATTAATATTTTCTCATAAAATGCTATACTGAATTTGATTAAAATAATTTTCAGGAGGAATCCCAACTATGATACAACATGATATAAAAGATCATCAAAAAGTAATTATCGTCGGTGACGGTGCTGTTGGTTCAAGTTATGCTTTTGCTCTTGTAACTCAAAATATTGCGCAAGAAATTGGAATCATTGATATTGATCGCGATAAAACAGAAGGTGACGCGATTGATTTGTCACATGCTCTTGCTTTTACGTCGCCTAAAAAAATATATGCAGCTAGCTATGAAGACTGTCATGATGCAGATATCGTTGTCATTACAGCCGGTGCTGCTCAAAAACCAGGTGAAACACGTTTGGATTTAGTTAACAAAAATCTTAAAATCTTTAAAAAAATTGTCGGAGATATTATGAAGAGTGGATTTGATGGGATTTTTCTAGTTGCCAGCAATCCTGTTGATATTTTAACTTATGCTACATGGAAATTCTCTGGTATATCTAAAAATCGCGTTATTGGAAGTGGAACTTCTTTAGATAGTGCACGTTTCCGTCAAGCGATTGCTGAATTAGTCCACGTAGACGCTCGTAATGTTCATGGATATATTTTAGGAGAACATGGCGATACAGAATTTCCTGTTTGGTCACATGCAAATATTGGCGGCTTACAAATTTATGAGTGGGTCAAAGACAATCCTGATGTTGATGAAGAAGCTTTAGTAGATGTCTTTTTCAAAGTTCGCGACGCTGCTTATGAAATTATTGAAAAGAAAGGCGCAACCTTCTATGGCATTGCCGTTGCTCTAGCACGAATTACAAAAGCGATTTTAAATGATGAAAGCTCCATTTTACCCTTATCAGTCTATTTAGATGGCGAATATGGTCAAGAGGATGTCTTTATCGGAGCTCCTGCGGTTGTAAATCGTCAAGGAATTAAACACGTCATTGAAATTCCATTATCTGACTCTGAAAAAGAAAAGATGGCACTTTCTGCCAACACATTAAAACAAATTTTAAATGATGCCTTTGAACAATTAGAAGATTAAAAATTTCAGTGAATTTCTGTATTAAAAGGGACTGAAACAGCATGAAATCCTCTATTTTAAAAATAGAGGATTTCATGCTGTTTCTTATTTTTGATTAGATCAATTTCCACTCATTTGTCATCATTCCTTAAGTTGCTTGGAACCTCACTAAAGTTGCCCGCTTCTGTAACTTTATTTAATGATTCGAGTCTAAATTTTTGTGACCGTTGCTAAACTTCTTGTACCTATACAATACAAACTATTGTGCTACATAGTTGATTGAAATAAGTCTTTTAAGATTACTTTATTGTATAAGGAATCTAATTCTTTAGGCGTTAATTTTTTATTTAATGATTTATTCCAGTTATCTAAAAAATTTATGTTCGAAATGACATATTTACTAGCAAAAGAAGGATCAAAATGATTTAGAGACAGCTCTTCGAAATAGTGCTTCATTTCTATTTCAAATGATTTTAATAAATATTCTGTTAAAAAGGTGTTGAAGGGTTCATCATTTACATGATGGCTAATTAATGTTCTAGCTTTAGAAGATTTATAAAAAGAGTCCGCTGTCTGAAAAGGTCGATGGATTCTATCATGAATAGTTATTTACGTAAATTGATTCCATAAAATTGAAGTTCCAAATTCTAATAAATTGTATTTATCATGAAAAAGTCTATAGAAGGTCGAGCGATGTATCCCTGATTGTTCACATATTTTATTTATAGGAATTTTAGAAAATGTGTCTTCTTCATTTGTAAGAAGAAAATAAAATTGTTCCCATATATAATTTTTTTGATTCATTGCTTTCATCGTAAACCTCCTAAGAAACTTATTTCATTGCTGTTCCAAAAAGAGACAAAATTCAATTTTGTCTCTTTTTATATTATGCTTAACAGTATAATATAAACGTACACTGAATAAAAGGAGGAAGACACGATGACGAGAAAAGTAATCCTTTATATTGCTACAAGTATTGATGGATTTATTGCAGATACTGACGGAGGAATCGAGTGGCTATCAGCAAGTGAAACTTCTGGTTTAGCAAAAGATATCGATACAACCTATGATGTATTTTATAAGGAGATAGATACGGTTATCATGGGGCGAACAACCTATAATCAAGTGGTAAATGAATTATCGCCAGACTTCTATCCTTACGAGGATAAAATTAATTACGTGTTAACTAGTAAAGTTGGTGATAATAGAGCGGACATTAATTTCTCAAATGAGAGTGTAGTAGATCTTGTAGAAAGATTAAGACACGAACCTGGGAAGGCTATCTGGATTGTTGGTGGAAATAGCGTAATTATGCCCTTAGTTGAAAAGAATTTGATTGACGAATATCGGATTGCTACAGTTCCTGTTTTACTTGGGAGTGGGATTCCACTGTTCAACACATTTAATCCATCACTTTTTTTAAAGCTAAGAGAGTCCCGTCAAATTAATACTATTTGTTACCATACTTTTACACTCAACTAAATTATTGTTAGAAAGAGCTGAAAAAATAAAAATAACTTGGTAATTTTCAGCTAATCTGAATTTCACCAAGTTATTTTTTTAATCGTTGTATTCCCTTTTTGGCTAAAATACTCCTGACGTAATTCGGCCTTGATACATTGTCACCGTTGGAGACGTTCTTCTAGCTACTGCTTCTGCTGAGCAACTGGCATTTGTAAAAACAAAGGTAGCCTTATCTCCAATTTTTGGCCATACTTGTTCGCCTTCATCGTTAAGCGGCGTAACGCCATTGGTAATCAAACCTAGTGTTCTACTTAGTTCAAATTCTGTCACTTGATTAAATAGTTCGCCAAAACGACTTGCTCGCTCTAAAATATCACCATTTCCGTAGGGGGACCAATTATCAAAAATATTGTCACACCCAATTTTAGTCGTAACCCCTTTACTGGCTAATTCTAGCATTGGTGGAATCACTGGATCAATCGGCACACTTGTAATAATCTCGATTTTAGCTTCATTTAAGGATTGAAATAATTCTTCCTTTCTAGAACCCGTCACGTCTCTTAATCCAAATCCATGACTGACCGCTACTTTTCCTTGCCAATGATAGTGATTTGTTAAGCGAATCAGCTCGTTAAATGTTTTAATTCCCATTTCTCCTCGTTCATGTAAATGCAAATCAATTCTTGCGTTGTTTTCCATTGCTAGTTCAAATGTCATAGCTAATGATTTTTCCATTTGCTGATCGACAGCTGTTGGGTCTACACCGCCTACTATTGTTGCCCCTTTTTTTAAGGCTTGTTTCATTAAATCTACGCTATTGCTACGTAACAAGCCGTGTTGAGGAAAGGCCACTACTTCAAAATCCATTTTTTGCTGATTCGTCAACGCATCCATCACTTCCACTAAATGTTCTAGCTCCACTGTTGGATGCACATCTACATGAGTTCTGATAGCTGTTACCCCATTTTGACGATACGTATCTAGTAAGATTTTTGCTCGTTCTTGAACCCCTTTGTCTAATTGCTTTAACTCAATCATTTCATCTTCAAAACGTTCAATAATCGAAGGTACGCGCTTTACCGCTTTCCACGGCGTTCCTAATCTTGATTTATCTAAATGGCTATGTCTTTCCACAAAACCAGGCAATACGAGTTGTCCTTTGGCGTCATAAACCGTAGTAGCTGCTAGCTGTCCTTTTCCCTCTTGAATAATCTGGCTAATTTTTCCTTTTTCAATTAAAAGATCAACCAAGGCTGTCTCAGTTTGACTAACGGTATTCCCACTTTTTTTAAAGCCAGTTTCCAATCGGCAATTTTTAATTAATAGCGTTTCATTCATGTGATTCCTCCTTTTGGTTAGGCGTGAATAATCGTTTCTTTAGTGTTTTCAACCGTTACTCGACCGTTTTTAATCACTACTAAACGCGTCGGTAAATCAATGATAGCATTCGCTTTAGAAATTGTGTCTAATATAACTAAGTCGGCTTTTTTTCCAACTTCTATGCCGTAATCCGTTAAACCTAATGCTTTAGCTGGATTCTCAGTAATCATTGGCAACACTGTTGGTAAATCCGCTGCCCCTCCCAAATGCCCAACAGGAATGGCTAGCATTGCAATTTGTAAAATATCGCCGTTGCCGTAAGGTGTAAAAGCGTTGCGGATATTATTCGTTGCCAAGCACATATTTACGCCGCCATCTCTTAATTTGCGAATGGGGGTGACCGCTCGTCTCACGTTAAATTCATCTTTCCTAGCTCCTAGATGTAAATCCGTTGCAGGCAATGCCATTACGCTTATTTCTGCTTGTGCCATTTTTGAAATAATGTTATCCAACTCTAGCTTTGGTAAAGCATGTAAGGCTGTTAAATGTCCAACCGTTACTCGCCCTTGATACCCTTTTTCAATCGTTTTGGCACACAGATACTCAATTGACAAGGCGTCTGCTTCATCACTGAAATCTTGATGCAAATCGATTGGTTTATTGTATTTCTCAGCAATTTCAAAAATCAAATCGATGTGCTTTTCTGCTGGTAAATCATTATAGGGAATACCTCCGACTACATCGGCTCCCATTATCATTGCCTGATGCATCATTTCTTCTGTTCCAGGTGCCTTAAAAATTCCTTCTTGGGGGAATGCAACGACTTGGATATCAATCAATTCTCGGTATTCGTCTTTTAATTTCATAATGGTTTCAAAACCGGTAAACCCTTGCGCTGGATCAAATTCGGCATGTGTTCTAACTGTTGTAACACCATTAACAATCAACATCTCTAATGCTTTTTTTGCTCGTTCTTCAATGTCTTCTTTGGTAAACGTTGGCTTTAATTTAGCAGTCACTTTAATTGCTTCTTGTAATGTTCCTGATTGATTCGGCTTACGTTCTGCAATTAACGCCTTATCTAAATGAATATGTCCCTCTACAAAACCTGGAATCACAACATTTCCTTTAGCATCAATTGTTTTTTTAACTTCTTCGATACTATTTTCAGTAATTTGGCTGATTCGGCCTTCCTTGATTCCAATTGTTTTCAGTGTTTCACCATCATTGATACGTGCATTTTTAATGACTAAATCAAACATTTCTACCACTCCTCTTTTTTATTTAAGCTACTACTAATGATAAAATTAGCAAAACAACAGACGCTATGCTTAGCCATTTAATATTTCCTTTCACAACGTCAATAATCGGAATTTGAAAACCGGAAGATAAGGCTTGCATCGTAATATTCACAAAGCTCATTTGACTCCCAAATCCAACACCAATTGTGACAAATCCTAGTGCTAACGGTGAAAATCCTAATGAAACTGCTACTGGTAAAACTAAGGTTAAGACTGATCCCACGTAGGCTCCTGCTGGCACGCCTATCAAAATCCCCGTTAAAACAGCAACCGGTATCACAATCATTGCAGGAGCCGCGTTTGCAACTCCAGCAATCGTTGCAAAGGTTCCTGTTTTAGCAATTATATTAATAAAAGCTAAGAAAATTCCGACTTGAAATAAACGTGTTAAAATATAGGTTGAACCGTCTACCATCGCGGTTACAGACTCATTTAAATTAAAGGCTGTACAAAAATAAATTAATGCCAACGTAACTACCATATAAACAAGCGGCGTAAAAATTTGAACCCCTAAAACTTGATTGACTAATGGGCCAAAAATAACTGCGAATAAAAGAAAAATAGCTGGCAGTGTAATTTTAAATAATCGTCCATTACTCATCGTTTCATAAATCGAAGCTTCTTCTTCTTTAAAGCCCAATTTTCTGCGTTTTGTCCCCCAAAAAGCTAATAGTACAGCAGCTAAAACAAAGATAAGCCAATAAGGTCGCATAATGGCTACATATTCACCAACTTTAATATTCCCTAATTTAGAAACGATGCTTGATTCTAAAGAAGCAGGGGATGTTGTAAAAGAAACGGCCGCGGCAATCGACATGGCCGCGATTAATTCTGGTACAGCCCCGACTGCTGCAAAAGCTAGTGGCGCAATGACCATCGCGCTTCCTCCACCGATTCCAGACATATAAGTTGCGGCTGCTAATAAAATAACAATAAAACCAGAAACATATTCAACCTTTCCTTTTGTTCCTCGTTTGACTAATGTTAAGGCTGCGGTATAGCTTCCTGCCTTAAAAACAGCCATCGCAATCGCTGAATTGACAATTGGTACTGTAATGCTTAACATCATTGGAATGGTTTCTAAAAACTGCTTGTTCGCTTCAGCTAATCCTATACCTCCAATCAACATGGCTAAAACGCCACCGCTTAAACCAGCAACAATCATATCAACCTTTAAGAAAAGCAATACTAATACTAAAATTAATGGAATAATCGTTAAAATAGCGTAAAATCCCGTTGCTGCTTTGGCTGCCCCTAATTCAGCCGCATATACTTGTTGGACACCTAAAATACTAATAACTAAACTAGCCACTAACGCCACAATCACCTTAACCTTGTTCATTTTCATTCCCCCGCTTCTTTTAGTTACTCTTGTCCCCCATATTCAACTAACATCGTTGCAATCCTTCCATAGCCTTTTTGCTTTGCATAAGTCAATGGTGAAATCCCCCTACTATCTTTTTTATTTGGATCAGCTCCATGTTCTAGTAGCAATTGAATAATTTCTTGTTGCGTTTCACCTCCGTCACTTAGTACAATTGCCTCTAATAGCGCTGTCCAACCTGATTGATTGATATGATTGACATCAATTGGTGTTTTTTCAAGTAATAGCCGGACATTGTCCACATGCCCTTTTTCAGCTGCTGGAATTAATGCGGTTCCACCGTAACGATTTAACAAATTATAATTAGGTTTTTTATCTAACATTAATGTAAGTATTTCAAATCTTCCTTCAGCTCCTGCATATAAAAAAGGACTGTCTTGCAGCTGATCTTGTTGATTCACATCTGCACCTGCTTCTAATAAAGCTGTTGCTGTTGCGATATTATTTTCTTGGGTAGCTATCAGTAAAGCGGAGGCTCCTTTTTCGTTAATTGTCGTTAAGTCTGCTCCATCCTCAATCAGCTTTTGAATGCTTTCTGTCGTTCCAATACGTGCTCTAGTTAGAAGCTCTTGGTTTAATTCAGGAGTGGCTCGTGGTTCTTTTTTTAACTCTGCTACAGAGTCAGTTGATTTTAATTCTTTTTTATTAGATGAATGGCTGGAATTCAGCGTACTTTCAGATTGTACCCTTTCAGTTTTTTTATCTTCTTTTAGTTTAGTTGTAACCGCAAACAAAATAAAAATAATCACAATGAAACAGACGCTCCCGATTTGCCAATAATTCTCTTTTTTCATCTTTATTCACCTCTGCTCGTTTAAAGTAAAAATCTTTTATTTCGTTAACGAAAGCTTATCATGGTATGCTATTTGTAAACACTACGAAAATAATTGAATTACGATACGAAAAAAGTATAGATAGGTGAGTGAAATAAATGGACTTTAGACAATTGAACTATTTTATTGCTGTAGCCGAGGAAAAAACAATTACTGCCGCTGCCGAACGTTTACATATGGCACAACCACCTTTAAGTCAACAGCTTAAACAAATGGAAGAAGAGTTAGGTACGCCATTAATTGAACGAACTCCTAGGCAAACTCGTTTAACTGCAGCTGGAACAGCTCTTTACTATGAAGCATTAAAATTAGTCGAGCAATTAGCAGAATCTGAGCAATTGGTGAGGGAGACTGGTGATGGGTTAAAGGGACAATTAAAAATTGGTGTTAATACCCTTTCTGACAATTTACTCCCACAGGCTTTGATGGATTTTCAAAAAGATTTTCCAAACGTTACTTTTGCCATTCATCAAGGAGAATCTCAGCAACTTTGCGAGCTTGTTCGCAAGCGCAAGATTGAATTAGCAATTGTTCGTTATCCATTGGATTTAAAGGGTTTTTCTATGAAATTTTTGAAATCGGAGCCCTTTTATTTTGTCTGTGATGGGAGTGCGAAAAAAGGTCCTGCACCTGATGACTTTCATGGAATTGCCGGTAGTAAATTAATGTTGCCAAGTACAGAAGGTTTAGGCGTTTATCATTCAATTATTGAATATTTGGCTAAGTATCAATTGAATCCTGGCTCTATTTCAACCTGTAGTGATATTCGTTTATTATTTAGCTTAATTGAACAAGGTTTTTGCACAAGTATTGTTCCTGAAACTGTTTTAAATATGTATCCGCATTATCAAGTGGCAACACACTTACTAGAAGACCCTTTATTTCAAACTTCCTTTGGTGTTATTTGGCTAGAAGAACGTTATTTATCAAAAATGGCTACAGCGTTTTTAGAGTATTTAACTGTTTCTTAAAAAATAAGTTTAAAATAAGGTACATAGCTAGAGTTTCCATCTAATTATGTACCTTATTTTTTATAATATGAAGCATAACTAATCGTTGTACCTTAATTCTAATTGAAATTTTTTGAGATTTTCTTTTATGATCTCTGACACTAATTCATTACCAAGTAATTTTACTAGCCCCATTGCTATAAAATAATGATTTTCCGCTTCTCTATTATTTTTTATTTTTGCTAAATTAAAAGCTTTCTCATAATAAAATCTATACAGTGCATTTAATTGGTTAATCTCTTTACTAAGCGATATTCCTTTGTCACATAATAAAATCGCTTGTTGGAAATTTTCAATATCAGAATAAAATTTAGCGCTGTTATAATAGATTTTCAAGATAACCTCAATATCAAGTAATTCTAAATCTGCCAATTGTTCAATATTTGCTACTGATTTTTCGTAATATATGTTAGCTCGATCAAGTTCATCGCTAACAAAAAAGGAATATCCAAGCATATTTAAAATTTGACAGTCCAAAAAATCAAATATTAATGAGTCTTTATTAATAGTTAATGATAAATTCAAGTAATATTGAGCTTCTTGCACATCTTTTTTATGGTATAAGAAAAGAAAACCTTGGTAGTAATTAAGCAATTTTTTTTCATAAGTATTTGTCATTTTTTTCTCTGATAAATGTGACATGACTTGGAATGCTTTTTCAAATTGATTATTGTCGCAATATTTTTTTATTTCTTGCAACAAGTCGTAGTTTACGTTTGATTCTCCTTCAAATAGAAGAACATCGTTTAATTTAATGTCTAGCCGAGTACAAATATCTGACAAAATTTTAATAGTTGGTACTCTGTTATGTCTTTCTATCTTGCTAATCGTTACTTGTGTACATATATCTTTAGCTAATTCTTTTTGAGACAACTTTTTTTCTTTACGAATTTCTTTTAATTTACCGCCTAAAATGAGCATTTACTTAACTCCTTTTCATTTAATTTTCACTTTTATATAATAATCAGTATACACCAAAACAGATTCATAGTATAGTTGTTAATAATAATACGAATCAAAAGAAAGGAGGAATACTTTTTTGGATATCACTCTAATTACACCTTATGGCGATTTACCGCTTTGGGGATAAAAAAAGAAAAACTGATAAACTCTACATTAATGTAGTTTATCAGTTTTTTTGCTTTTTAATGCCAGTCATTCCCTTATTCAAATCTATTTTTATTTTTCACACGCCAATTCAATAATCGCTGATGCGTAAATATCCATTGCTTGATACATTTCACTTAATACTTGCCCTTCGTTCGCTTGATGGGCCAAGCTTTTACTTTCAGGAAAATGAGCGCCAAAGGCTACCAGATTGTCCATCGTGCGAGCTAATGTTGCTCCTCCTGATGTCATTGGTTCTGTCAAATCACCTGTCTTTTCACGATACACTTTTAATAACGTTTGAATTAATGAACTTTCTTTAGGTACATAGATAGCAGGAACATAATCGAATTCTTTTAGGGTTAAACCATAGCTTTCAGCAACCTTAGCCAATTGCTTCATCAAAGCTTCTTTGTCACTTTTAACGGGGATTCTCATATCAATGCCAATGGTCGAACTCTCATCAGAAACATTTAACAGTCCTACATTAAATGTTAGTTCGCCACTTACATCATCTGAGATTTCCCCAAATAAGGTGGCCCCATTTGTTTGCTTACCAATTTGTTCTGCTAAGAATGTCAGCGTTGGATGAGAGATTGCTGGAGCAAGTCCCATTGCTAATAAATTAATCGCATTTTCTCCCAATTGTGCCACACTTGCGTGGACTGCCTTGCCTTTTACTGTTACTTCCGTTTCGCTTGAATCAAAATCAATGCCTAGCTGCGTTAAATTTTTCATTACCGCTGTCAGTTCTAATCCATGATAACGAGCTTGTGCTGGAACTACATTCAACGCATCTCCTGCCTTCAACTGAATATTAGGGCTTCCTGGACCAATCAACTCGACTTGCAATAATCCTTTTTCAGCAAAAACTAACGGAAAGCTGCCATCAGGCACAAAGCCCATAGTAGCCTGTTCTTCTTTTTTATTATAGGCTGCCATGCAACGCCATAAGGTTTCCTCATCCGTACTAAAAATAAAACGAATCCGTTTATTAAATTGATAGCCTGCATCAACGACTGCTTTAAATCCGAAAAGAGAAGCAATGGTTGGTCCCTTATCATCTTGACTTCCACGTCCGTACATCACGCCGTCTTTAATGGTTGCAACAAATGGATCTGTCTTCCAAAGGGTTAAGTCTCCTGCTGGCACTACATCTAAATGGCAAACAACTGCCACTAACTCTGAGCCTACGCCATAATCTGCAAAACCATAAAAACCAGCTGGATCTTCATAAGTAGTCATGCCTAGTTCTTTGCAGATTTGCAACGCTTCTTTTAGACATAGCGCAATGCCTTGTCCAAAAGGTGGATTGGTTGTCCCGTCAGAAGTAGTGACGGACTTATGATTGATTAAGCGAGCTAAGGCTTCTGTGCTTGCCTCTTGATGAACCTTTGTAATAATTGATTTCATTAATAACTTTCCCCCTATTAACCTTTTTTAATTTTTATCGATGGTAATATATTTGTAGTTTGGCGAACCGATTTGATATTGAATGTAGTCTTTTACATAATTTTTGACTAACATTGAATCGGCTTTTTGATACAACGGAATAATCCCTGCGTCTTCTAGAATAATCTTTTCAGCAGTTAAATCGGCTTGGTATTTTTCTTCTTCATTTGCTGTAGTCACTGCCGTTTTAACAGCCTCATCGTATTTTGGATTAGCGTACTTTCCGCCATTAAAAACAGAATCCGATAAGAATAAATTTAAGAAGGCATCTGGATCGTTTTCATCTGCGCCCCATCCTGATAATAGCAAGCCAAATTGTCCCGAATCACCTAGTTCAATTCTATTTTTAAAGGGTACGTTCTTAAGTTTGATTTTCACTCCGTCCAACTCGTTTTCGACACTACTTTGAATAAATTGACTCACTTTTTTACTCGTCTCGTCGTCATCCGTCACTAGTTCGATTTCCACTTCTTTAATACCTGTTTCTTTTTTAGCTTCTGCCCAGAGCTGTTTCGCTTTTTTCTTGTTATAGGTTAGATACTCACCAGACTCTTTTCGGAAATCTTCTCCTGTTTTTGGATTTTTAGCTAAATTTTTAGTGACTAATCCGTCCAGTGCTTCTGAACCATTTGAAATAATTTCATTTACTAACTCGTTACGATTAATTGTTAACGCTAATGCTTCTCTGATTTTTTCATTTTTTAATGCGGGAATATTGGTTTGGTTGATTTCTAAATATACAGAACGGGCTGTCAAAGGAGCAATAAATTCAGGATCTGCCAAATATTGTTTTGCATATTCTCCTGTTAATCGAACTAAGTCAAGCTTGTCATCCTGATAAAGATTAATTCCTGTCGCCGTTTCTTTGGTTACTTCATTGGTGATTTTTGCTAGGGCAACATTCTTTTGATCCCAATAATCAGGGTTTTTGTTGTATGTCCACGATAAACCTGTTCCATCCCACTCGCTTAGTGTAAAGGGACCATTGTACAATGTATGTTCACTATCGGTTCCAAATTTTTCACCTTGTTTTGTAACAAAATCTTCATTCTGTGGAAAAAAAGTACCTCGTGTAATTCCCGACAGAAAGTTCGCTGTTGGTTTTTCTAATTGGACCTCTAAAGTCGAGTCGTCCAAGGCTTTAATCCCTAAGCTATCTACGGGAGCCGTTCCATTCATAATCGCCGCAGCATTTTTTACCGGCTTCATCACGAAAGCATAATTAGCTGCTGTTTTTGGATTGACTACTCGCTTCCAACCAAACTCAAAATCTTTAGCCGTTAACGCGGTACCATTTGACCATTTTAAATTGGGTTTTAACTTGAATGTATACGTTAAGCCGTCTGCACTGATTGTCGCATCTCCATCAGAAAGAGCTGGAACAGGTTTTTCTTCCTTATCTAAACGGTACAGACCTTCCATGACTTGATTGATTGCTGTAAAGCTAATCGCGTCTTGTACTAAGGCTGGATCCATTGTTGGCAATTCTGCTGGCACACTCAAATGCAATTCTGTTGTTTCTTGGTTGCGAGAACCTGTATCGCTTGCTTCTTGATTGTCTTGCTGACACCCTGCTAGCACTAAAAAAGCGGATAAAAATACAAGTTTTTGAATTCTTTTCATTTGTTACTCCCCCATTTTTTTGTCACTTTTAGTTGATTAAATGACTTAGTAATTGCGTATTCCAAAGTTTTAACTATCATACACAACTATTCAAAAAAATGCAAGTTCATTCACTAATTTTGTTTAAAAATGGCTAAAATGAATAAAATTATGTATAAAACGTATATTTTATGTATATTAAGATAGAGATGTATACAAAAAAACACTAAACGAATGTACGTTTAATGTTTTAAAGTGGAATAATCGTATCGTCGATTTCTTCCGTTTTCTCTGTTGTTTGGATTTCAATAATCATTTTATGTGGCAAACAAACACTGGTTTGACCGGGTTTGCTAATCCATCCTGTTTTCACAGCTACTTGATCTGGGCTATTGTCTTCTTTATCTCGAATTCGCGTACCATCTACTTCAATAATATTGTATTGCCCTTTTGCTGGATGCAACGTAAAGGTTTCATGTTTGGTTGATTCTGACAACGTAATGCGCCTTTCTTCTTTTCCATTTATGGAAATAACGGCTACAATCTCACTGTCAGCAGAAACATGGCTATTTTGAATGGTAAAAATCACAATTGGAATAAAAGAAGCAAGCATTAATAATGCTACAATAATCCAATCAAATGGTTTGACCAATTCATAATGCTGTTTTAATCGTTTCATTTTGGCGACTCCTATCAACTTTATTACTTGTATTATAGCATGTCTCTCCAATTTTTTTATAACAAGTTGAAAAAGAAAGTGGGCTATTAAATCATAAAAAGCCAGTTGCCTCTAAAATGGTTAGCAACTGGCTTTTTAAGTTTATTTTTTAGTTTTGAATTTTTTTTCAAAAAGTGGACTTACTGATTTGTTTTCGTGAATACGTTTAATCGCGTCTCCCATTAAACTACCAACACTTACTTCAACAATTTTTTCACACTTACGATCTTCTGGTAAATAAATTGAATCTGTTACAATCAGTTCTTTGATAACAGAACTTTGGATACGTTCTAAAGCAGGACCTGACAATACTGGGTGAGTACAACAAGCGTATACTTCTGTTGCGCCAGCTTCTTCTAAAGCACCAGCAGCAAGAGTAATTGTACCCGCTGTATCAATCATATCATCAATCAAAATACATTTTTTTCCTTCAACATTTCCAATAATATTCATGACTTCCGCTACGTTTGCTTTTGGACGACGTTTGTCGATAATTGCAATCGGTGCTTTTAAGAATTCAGCTAATTTACGAGCGCGTGTTACACCACCATGATCCGGTGAAACAACTACAACATCCTCATTTGCAATATTATGTGTTAAGAAATAGTTTGCAAGTAATGGTGCCCCCATTAAATGATCAACTGGAATATCGAAGAATCCTTGAATTTGTGAAGCGTGTAAATCTAATGTCAAAATACGGTCAGCGCCAGCAGCTGTAATCATATTCGCTACTAACTTGGCAGTGATTGGTTCTCTTGAACGAGCTTTACGATCTTGTCTAGCATATCCATAATACGGAATAACTAAATTGATTGTTTTAGCACTTGCACGTTTTAATGCATCGATCATGATCAATAATTCCATCAAATTATCATTGACTGGACTTGATGTTGATTGCACGATATACACATGATCCCCACGAATACTTTCTTCAATATTGATTCGAATTTCTCCATCGCTGAATTGATCCACAGATAATCTTCCTAATTCTACTCCTACTTCATCCGCAATCTTTTGAGCTAAGGGACGGTTTGAGTTCAATGCAAAAATCTTTAACTTCGGATCAAAATAATGTTCTGACATAATGGCCTCCACTTTCTATTGTATCAAAAATTTTAGTTATCTTATCAGTATAATACTAGTCATTTTTCACAGAGAAATCAAGTAAATCTCTTAAATATTTTTTAATTTTTAATGTGGAAGTTTTTTGAAATAATCTGCTTTGTTTTCTTGTCTAGCTCTAGCAATGGCTAAACTGCCTTCTGGAACATCACTTGTAATGGTTGAACCTGCAGCAATGTAAGTGTTTTTTTCAACTGAAACGGGGGCAACTAAATTCGCGTTACAGCCAATAAATACGTTATCGCCTACCGTTGCACGATGTTTGTTTTTTCCGTCATAATTAACAAAAATGGTGCCACATCCGACATTGATATTTTTCCCTAAGTCAGCGTCTCCAACATATGTTAAATGTCCTACTTTAGAATCTTCATCAATAACAGCATTTTTCACTTCAACAAAATTGCCTAAATGAACGCGCTCCCCAATCGTGCTATTTGGTCGTAAATGACTGTATGGTCCAATATTGCTATCATTCGCCATTTTAGAGTCTTCAAGATTAGAACTTACTACTCGAACGCGGTCTCCAATTTGGCAATTGTTGATTTCTGAATGTGCTCCAATAAAACAATCTTCACCAATGATTGTTTTACCTTTTAAGATAACACCAGCTTCAACAATCGTATCGCTCCCAATTTGAACATCGCTATCAATATACGTTCCTTTTGGATCAATTAAGGTCACCCCATTTTTCATATGGTTGTAATTGATTCGTTCACGCATCGTGCGGTTCGCTTCAGCTAAGGCAATACGGTCGTTAACCCCTAAAGCTTCATCAAAATTTTTCATGCGGTATGCCGCAACAATTTGATTGTTATCTTTCATAATTTCAATCACATCTGGCAAATAGTATTCGCCTTGGGAATTTTTATTTCCGACTTTAGTCAAAGCATCAAATAACATTTTATTGTCAAAGCAGTAGGTTCCTGTATTGATTTCTTGAACACGGGCTTCCTCATGAGTAGCATCTTTTTGCTCTACTATTTTCTCCACAATTCCTAGTTCATCACGAATCACACGACCATAGCCTGTTGGGTCTTCTGCAAAAGCAGTTAAAATGGTTGCTTTTGCGCCTTTTTCTTGATGATAGTCAAACAGATCTTTTAACGTTTCTGAGGTTAGCAACGGCGTATCTCCACAAATGACTAGAGTGACACCTTCTTGATCTTTTAATAGACTCGCTGCTTGAAGTACCGCGTGTCCTGTTCCTAATTGCTCTTCTTGTAAGGCATATTCTGAACGATTGCCTAGATACTCTTTAACTTTTTCTGCGCCAAATCCAACAATGGTTACTACGCGATCTGTACCTGCTAATTCTACTTGTTCAACAACGTGTTCTACCATTGGTTTACCTGCAACTGGATGTAATACTTTATATAATTTTGATTTCATTCTTGAGCCTTGACCTGCTGCTAAAATGATTGCATTTCGTTTTGTCATTTCAATGACTCCTAACTGATTAGTTTTGTATTTTTCACATATTTTATTTATATTCAACTATTCAATAATAGCCTAAATGTAGTTATTTTTCAACATACAACTCAGGCTACGTCTTTGTTCAGTCTACTCATTTATAAAGGTAATTCCTATTGAAACAGAACTATACCAATTAGAATAAGTCTTTTCAAAAATGATTTTCTTCAAAATCCAGCAATCCATATTTTTTTTGAAACCGTTGAATAATTTTTAACCATGATGCGCTAAAGAAAAAAAGAAAAAAAACATTTGATAACGCATGCGCCAAATCAAAATAAAAGCTTGCAGCATACGCTTGTAAAAAAGTTAATGCTGATAGGGGTTGAATAAAGCCAATTACATACCATAAATTCATAATCCAACCAAAAATAAATCCCCAAATAAATCCAAATACTAAGCGTCCCCACATTTCTTGTAAGAATGGAGTCTTTCCTAATAAACCAGCCGTATATCCCATCAATCCCCAACAAAACATTTGCCATAAAGTCCAAGGCCCTTGTCCTAAAAACATATTAGAAACTAGCGCTGCTGTTGCGCCAATCATAAACCCAGATTCCTTACCTAGAATCATCGCTGCAACAATAATCACAAAGCTCGTTGGTTGAACACTTGGGAGCATCGCGAAAGGAACTCGGCTCACTGCCGCAATCGTTGCTAAAACTGCAATAAAAACGATTTCTCTAGCAGTCATTTTTCGCCGTTCAAACCGTTGATACAAAGGGTACATCCCCATTGCTAAAAAGATAAAGCTCAGCAATAGATACTGTTTCCCGCTCACTAATAATGAACTAATCAACAAAGTAGTCATACCAATTATCGAACCTAAAATAGGCTTAATTTTCAACATATGGCAATACATCCTCCCAGATCAACGCATTTGGCAGTGAATGTCGAACTAACCGATTGATACTTGTTGTGTAAAAGAAATTATCACTAAAAAATTCTTTAGTGGGTGCTTTTGAAATAATTCTGCCATCAAATAGCATCGCAGTTTCATTAAAATAACGCGCTGCAAATTCTAAATCATGAGTTGCGACTATAATCAGAACTCCTTCCTTTTCTAACTCTTTTAGATAAATTCCTAAAGTAGCTTTTCTAACTGGATCTAAACCTTTCGTTGGCTCATCTAATAGTAAAATTTGCGGATTTGATAACAAAGTGATTCCTAACGCAATTAATTGTTGTTCCCCACCACTGCAATCAAAAGGATTACGTAGAGCAAGATGTTCAATTTCTAGCTTCTCCAACATCTTTTGAGCAGTTTTTTTAGTGTCTTTTAATGCAAGCTGTGCTCCCCGTTCAACAAATTCTGCTAATACGGTATCATTAGCAAAATGATAGCTTGGATTCTGTGACAGATAACCAATTTTTTGGTAACGTGTTGTTAAATCAAGTTTTAAAATAGCTTGTTTATCGATACGAACTTTACCACGCCTTGGTTTTAATAATCCTGCCAACACTAGTAATAACGTTGATTTTCCTGTTCCATTTTTACCTACAAGTGCTAAACTCCCTTGCTTTGGTAAGGAAAGACTTAACTCTCTTAAAATACAACGACCTTGCGCTTCGTATTGGAAAGTTAGCTTTTTGGCAATAAGGTTAGCTTCTTGTTCTTTTTCAACGTTCGCTGGAATCTCAACTGGCTGAACAGGCTTAAAAGTTGGCAAATTCCTTTGGCCTTCATTCACAGTAAAATAACATTCTCCCTTCCCTAATTCAATAAACAATCTGGGGATTTGAGGGATGAACAACTTACTAGGAGCTGTCTTTGCTAACTGTAAAACACTTCTTTTGGGTTTGTCTTCATAACTAATTTTTCCTGATTCCATAAAGATTAACCGCGTTGCAAGCGGTAAAACATCATCTAAACGGTGCTCACTAATTATAATGGTCATTCCCAGTTCCTCTTGAACTCTTTTTAATAACGTCAGAAAATCTCTCGTTGCTACTGGATCAAGTTGCGCCGTCGGCTCGTCTAACAACACCAATTCAGGTTGTAAAATTAAGACGCTTGCTAAATTAATCATTTGTTTCTGTCCTGCAGATAATGTATGAATTGACTCTTCCATTAAATGCTGAAAGCCTAAAAAGCTCACCATTTCTGCAATGCGTTTATTGATAATATCAGGAGCACACCCACAATTTTCGAGAGCAAATGCCAGCTCGCCCATCACGGTGTCCATTACAATTTGGTTGTCTGGATTTTGAAAGACCATCCCGACTTCTTTGGCAGATTGAATTGGGGTTAGTGTTGAAAAGGGTTGCCCTTTATAAAAACGTTCTCCAGAACGCTTGCCGATTGGTGACAACTCTTTTTTTAAGTGTTTTAACAATGTCGTCTTTCCACTTCCAGAGGCGCCCGCAATTAAAACAAATTCCCCTTTACCTGCACTAAATGAGATATTGTCTAACGCTTTTTTTGCTTCATCTGGGTAATTAAAATTTAATTGTCGTGTTTCAACCAGCGCCACCATACTCTTTCTCTCCCTTCTAAAAATAATGGAATTCCAATAAACAAACTAATAAAAATGAATAGGAACCATTCATTTAAGGTGGTGAATCCCCAGTTGCTAAAGGATGTATATACGCTGTACTCACCTATCCCCTTTAATTTCCAGCTGATAATCGTAATGAAGAGCGTCCCTCCGATTACTCCTATGAGCCAGTCTCTCACTTCCATAAAATATCGTAAATAGCTTGTTCTTTTAGCAACACCGTATCCTCTTCCTTCCATTGAATCCGCTGTTTGCAAGGCTTCTTCTAGCGAGCAAATCAATAAAACTTGAACTAATTTCATGCCATTTTTAGCACGTTCTCTTAGTTTTCCCGTTTCCATTTGAATGCCTCTCGTTTTTTGCACTCTTGTAATCGTAGTCAGCCTTCTCAAAAATAGCGGAACAAAACGAATTGTGATCATCGTTAATAAGGTTAACTGTGGCGAAATTCGTGAAAAAAGATATAAAAATTTATGAGCAGTTATGACTTGATTATAAGAAATAAAAATCAGCATTAAATTTAAATAAACCACTGTCATTAATAATCCATACAGCACAGCTTCTAAAGTAACTGGATTAGCACCTAAATAAAAAAGAAAATAAGTACCTCGATGATTTAAAAGTCCATTGAATAAAATAATCGCCAATAAGAGTATCCAGGATTGTTTAAACATCTTTTTTACTTTTTCGGTATTTCCTTGAAGTATATTTAGCAATAGCAACAGAAGAAGCTCTGTTAAAATGATGACAGGTTGTGTAAATAATATCACTAAAATAAACAATCCTAAATAATAGCTTGTACTGATAGCTGGATGTATTTCGTCTAATACTGTCTTCATACTTCACCTCTTTTCTATACTAAGAACCAGCCAAAATTAATAAGCTAATTTCGACTGGTTTAATTTATGCTATGCTTTTTTACGTCTACTCAAAACAATTCCACTTGTTCCGATTAAAAATAATCCGACATTTAACCCATGATTTTGCCAGGTTATCTTTTCACCTGTTTTAGGAAGTGCCGTTTTAGATTGCGTAGTCACCTGTTTTTCTTGGTTTTGTTGGCTAGTCGCTAACGGCTCACTCTCATTTTTTTGAGGTACTTGAACTTGAACAGTTTCTTCTTCTTTTGGTAACTCTATCACTGGCTCAACTAATGATAATCGTTGACCAACCATTACTTCGTCATTTTCTAAACGATTCCAACTACGAATGTCTTCAATCGCTAACCCAAAACGAGTTGCGATTAAAGCAAGCGTATCTCCTGCAGCAACTGTATAATAACCACTTTCTGGGATTGGTAATGGTGTCTTTTCTACTGGTTCTGGTATTGGATTTGGTTCTGGATCAGGAGTTGGCTTAGCTTCTGATTGGGTTAATAAAGGGACGGGATTTTTTTCGAAATCATAGATAGAACCTTTCTCTTCTTGGAAGAAACGATATTGCGCAAGGGCATAAATAACTTGTTCTAACGCTGCACCATTATTGGCAGTATCCGTTGCAACCCATTTAAAGCCACCATCTGCTAACTGATAAGTCAGTAATGCTTCAACCATCGTAGCGTCTTTCGTGTACATCGGATCCATTGGATTTATTTGATTACTAGTTAACCCCATTAATGCTTGAGCAATTGTATTGGAATTTTCTTCTCCCCAAAATCCAGCTGATTTGTAACCACCTGACGGTTCTTGAACAGCTGCTAAATAACGAGCAGCCTTATTAATTGATTCTTGAACTGCTGGTTTATCCCGATGATTAGCTAATGACGTCATGACCATTCCCGTAATATCTACATCACTTTTTGTCCCAAACAGGGCCCAACCGCCGTCTGATTTTTGAAGAGAGCATAGCCTATCGACTAATTGATCCAATGTAAAAGCTGCATCCTCTGGTACGGTATATCTTTTTGTTTCAAGTGCAATTAGACTATAAATAATGCTATTGATGCCTTCATTTAAAAGATTTTTATTTTGATACATTTCGGCCACTAAATTTTTGTGAGTTGTTGCTTCTGGGATAGATGTAGGGTCAGCGCCGATTGCAACTAAACCAATCAATGTTCGAGCATAATCTGTCGAGGCTAAACGATTGGCTGTATTTAGATAAGTCACTACCTCACTGTAGCGCGCTTGTCTCATTTCTTGACTAGCAGGTTGCAGGGAACGTGCACGAGCTAAGGCTTCCCAGTCACCGCCTATTTTTCCCTTTTCCATCATTTTTGCTACTCCTCGATTTTCAGCTTCCTGAACATTCGAATTGCTTTCTGCATGAACACTATTGCTTGAGATACTTAACAGGAAAATCCCTGCTACCACGATTTGAATAATTTTATTTTTCATGATGTTCCTCCATTTTTAGTTATCCTTGTGGGGCACCAACATCTTGCCCTAGATTTTCTGTATATTTCCACTCAATTTGATCGCCATTTTTTAAAGGGTAACTGTTTGCGCCATATCCAGGAAATAAACCATTGACTGCGTATAACCAACCACTTTCAGGCCCTTTATCCTTTTCGTAAAGGTTATTAATACCTGCTACATAACTTCCACCGAAGGTTACTTCAATTTGAATACCATTTGTTTTACAAAAACGAGTTAAAACGGACATCACGCTTTCGCCTTCCTCTATTTCAACTTTTTGTGAAGTGCGCAAGTAAGCACTAGAATTAGCCGTTGTTCCACGAATTGAAAGGTTAACGGTTGGTTTTTCAACAACTTCTGGTGCTGGGGTTGGCGCAGGTTTCACTGGTTTCGTAGAATCTGATTTTTGGGGTTCTTCTGGTGTCGATTCGCTGCTTGTTTCTTCTTGTTTTTTAGATTCTTGAGAAGGATCACGAGCTACTTGCGTTTCAGGACTCACTTCAGGAATTGGATTCGCTATTGCACTACTTTCTGTTTTAGATGCTGTTTTTTTATCATCAAGAGAAGTGCCTTCTTTTTCTGTAGTTGTTGTTTCTTTTATTTTTTGAGAATCAGAGTCTTTTTTAGCACTCTTTTTTTTCTCTGAATGTTTTAACGGTTCCTTTTTTTCACTTGTTTCTACTTTAGGCGCAATATGGCCATATTTGCCATTCACAAAAATACCACCGACGGTAAAGAAAACTAATGCTCCTGTTACAATTAATTGAATTTTTTTCTTTTGCATTTCACTCCTCCTCGTCATTTTCAAACTCCATTTCTTTATTATAATCGCCATTTTAATCGGTTACAACTGTTCTTAGCTTCTTTATTGAAATACTTCTTTATTTAACCGCTTTTATCCCTTCTTAAAATAGGCTATACTGAAATCAATACAACTATGTTTAGGAGGATTTTATTATGGTATTCGGTTCTGAAAATGATTGGATAGAAAAACTAGCATTAACGCCCCATCCTGAAGGTGGATTTTTCAAGGAAATGTTCCACTCGAAAGAGACCTTCACTACAAAAGACCAACGACTAAGACACCACTATTCTAGTATTTATTTTCTTTTAAATACTAAAAGTCCTTCTCACTTTCATCGTTTAAAATCGGATGAAATTTGGTACTACCATACAGGTTCGCCATTATCTGTTCATTTATTGCATCCTGATGGTCGTTATGAAGAAATAAAATTAGGTCTAGACCCTTCCAAAGGGGAAGTCTTACAGGCTGTTGTTCCAAAAAATGTCATTTTTGGATCTAGCGTTGAAGAAAAAGATGGCTTTTCTTTAGTTAGTTGTATGGTCTCTCCTGGTTTTGATTATCATGACTTTGAGTTGTTTACTCAAAAAGAGCTCCTAAAAGATTATCCAAATCATAGTGGCATTATCAAAAAATTAGCTTACTTTGAATTACCATCTGCATAACAAAAAGCACAACAGAAAATTTCTGTTGTGCTTTTACAACTGACAGCGCCCTATTCTTAAGTAAAACATGAGCCTCCCCTTTAAAAAGGCTTTGTTTATTCATTAAATCAATATTTTTTATCTATTGACTAATTGATAGGCTCTGTTGATAAAAATCCACTTAATGACGAATCATAAAATGATTTTTTACCTGTGATTAATTATATCAATAAGTTTACTTTTTTACTTTTTTATTTTTTCTTGTTTAATAGAAATTTAGTTTATAATCGTGCTTAATTGGCGTCATTCCTACTATTCTATTCATCAAAAAAAGCCGTTGATTCAAGAGAAATTTTCTTGAATCAATGGCTTTTTTTACTTAAAGTAGTTTCCTGGGCTTACATGAATCGTTTTATCGCGGATATCAACTTCATCTACACATAGTAGAGATGAATAATCCTCAATCATACGATTTCCACTAAAAGTTGATTCAGCAAAAACAGTAATCCCAACGAGTTCTGCTTCAAATTCTTCAATCAAGCTCTTCATCCCGTTAACCGTTCCGCCGCCTTTCATAAAGTCATCTACGATTAAAACGCGAGATCCTCTTTTTAGACTACGTTTTGATAGTTCCATTTTTTCAACTCGTTCAGATGAACCTGACACATAGTTGATGCTTACTGTTGAGCCTTCTGTAATTTTTGAATCACGACGTACAATCACAAAAGGAACATTCAAATAGCTTGAAACAGCTTGAGCAATTGGAACTCCTTTAGTTGCAACTGTCATTACAGCATCAATTGGCTGATTTAAATATTGCGTCGCAATAATTTTTCCAACTTGACGCAAGATGTCTGGTTCACCTAATAAATCAGATAAATAAACATACCCACCTGGTAGTAATCGATCTTGTTCTGATAAGCGTAAACACATCTCTTTCACAAATTCGGCTGCTTCTGCTTCTTGGATAGCAGGAATAAACTTGACGCCACCTGCTGCTCCTGGTACGGTTTCTAACGTTCCTGTACCACGTTCTCTAAATGTTTTTTTTACAATTGTTAAATCTTCACTGATAGAAGATTTTGCTGAATCATAGCGATTTGCAAAGTATGTCAAAGAAACTAAT
This sequence comes from Carnobacterium sp. GW821-FHT04C06, assembly GCF_059420345.1. Classification (NCBI taxonomy): domain Bacteria; kingdom Bacillati; phylum Bacillota; class Bacilli; order Lactobacillales; family Carnobacteriaceae; genus Carnobacterium; species Carnobacterium sp. GW821-FHT04C06. Next base: position 181,737 of record NZ_JBWKTN010000006.1, on the reverse strand, counting down.
GTATGGGGTCTTTCCAATAAGTAACGGGTCATATCAATCAGTCGTTCACTTCTTTTTACCTTCAAAATGGTCACCTCTTTCTTAATATTAAAAACCAAATTTTACACTTCTCCTATTATACGGCTTAAAACAAAAAAAAGGTAGTTATTTCTATTGTTTTTTGTTAAAATGTTCGTTTTTGTTATTATTTTCTCATGAAATTTGATTTCAACCTTCGCTTTTTATACTTTTTGACTCATTTTAAACGAACTAGCATTTATGAGTTATTTTATTACATATATGATAATTTTATTGTTTTATTAGAAAACTAAAAGTAATATGAAATAGTAATTAAAAATTATTTTATTGGAGGAATTTGATGAACTTGAAAAGAAGTGCTATTTTATTAACCTGTGGAGCGATTTTATTTACAACTTCTGGAACCCTATTGTCTCCTATGTCAACACAAGCAAGTACAATGGAAATTAATCAGAATAAGATTGTCGAAATTAAAGACCCCGTTTTAAAAGAAGCCATCAAAAAACAATTAAATCTTACACCTGATGAAGAAATCACTTATGACAACATTCAAAAGTTAACTGATTTAAATGTTTCAGAATCTGCCATCAAAACACTTGAAGGCTTGGAAAATGCTCATTCTTTAAAAACACTTTATCTTTATCATGTTCAACAGTTTGATGGTAATTTAGCACCTATTGCAGGTTTGACAGAGCTAACTGAATTAAATGTCGGTAAAGCGAACATTACAGATCTATCGCCTTTAAAAAATCTATCCAAAAACATGGTGGGTATGAGCTTTGAAGACAATCCTCATTTAACTGATAACAACAACATTTTAGGAGCTTTTACACATCTCAAAACACTAAGCATTAATAATACAGCAATTTCTAACCTAGATTTTCTAAAAAATATGTACGATTTAGATATCTTATTTTTAAACAACTTGCCTCTTGATGCTACTTCTCAATTAACTTATATTAGCCAAAATAAAGCACTAACGAAACTTTCGATGAATAATCTTGCTCTTTCATCGCTTGAATTTATTAGACCTTTACAAGATTTACAAGGATTAAGCGTTAAAGACAATCATATTGTAGATTTCCGACCACTGACAGCGACTAAAGTTGACAGTCATAACGATGATTTATTTTCTGCTGAAAATCAATCTATTTCCCTACCTGAAGGAACAGTTGGACTAGGTACTCATGTAAGTTTATACCTTCCAAAAAATGACGCGCCTGTTCTTAAATGGAATGCTTTAGGTGATTTTGTTAACAATCAATTAACTTGGCACGAAACAGGAGTAAATACGTTAGACTTTTCATCAAATGACAATCTTATTTCTGGAACTATCCAACAAGTAATTAAATAAAAAAAAGACACTTCTCAACGGAACTGCCACTATAATTAGATACAACTAAAAAAGAGCACCTCAAATTTAGTAAAATAAATTTGGAGGTGTTTTCTGATGTCAAAACATAATTTTTATCCTGTTGAATTAAAGATTCAAATTATTAATCGATTTCTTAATGGTGAAAGCGCAGCTTCACTTCGTGAAGAATTTAAAATTCCTAGTAGAGGAACTCTTTACAAATGGAAAGATTGGTACCTAAATGGTGAGATAATAAGTCTAGAAAGTTCTTTTGGACGACGATTAGAAAAGGATATTCCTGTATCTGAACAATTAGATAAAGTAACGAAAGAGCTAAACTTATTAAAAAATATTTTTCTCAAGAAAGAGGATGATAGCTGAAAATATAGTGCAGTTTATTAAATAAAATACAGATATCTTTTCCATTACTAAATTAACGGAATTAGTTGGAATCTCTAGAAGTTTTTATTATCGTCACCCAAATAAAGAGAAAGTTAAATTTTCCTATCTAGAGCAAAGGATCCAACAACTAACGAAAGAAAATCACTTTCTCTATGGCTATCGAAAAATTCATGCACTTATCAATAAAAAGTTTTCTGTAGGGATTAATAAAGTAGCTAGGATTATGCGTAAATATGGATGGAATTGTATTGCGAAGAAGAAAAAATTTAAGAAGCCTCGTAATCCATATAAATCTTTTGAAAATGTCATTAATAAGGATTTGGCAATAGATAGACCTCTTTGTAAATTGACAACGGATATTACTTATCTACCTTTTGGTAAATCTATGCTCCATTTATCAACAATCATGGATACCTTTAATAGTGAGATTGTAGCCTATAAAATTTCAGATGATCCAGATACTAAATTAGCCGTAGATATCTTAAATCAAATTGATACATTTCCAAAAGGAGCCAGTTTGCATAGTGATCAAGGTTCAACCTATACTTCAAAAGAATTTTATGAAGTAGCCCGCAAAAAAAAAACGTTATCCGAAGTATGTCCCGTAAGGGGACGCCCTCAAATAACGCACCAATAGAATCGTTTCATTCCTCACTAAAGTCTGAAACATTCTAGAATAACAAACGAGTCTTAACGAAATTAGGTCCTCTTTCACCAGTAGATTACCGGAAAAAGATGACCTAATGAGATGCTCTTTTTAAATTGTGTCAAAAAGTAGTTGCATTCCCACTGAAGGGTGTCTCTTTTACATAGTTTAGGACTTGCGACTTTCTCGATAGCGAAGTTTTGAAATAATAGCAATACATCCACCACTTATAATAAATAAAAGGATAAAAATTAAGGTAATCGTAGCCCCAGGTGGAGTCCCAAATTCATAAGAGGTTGTTAATCCACCAAACATCCCCACCAGACCTACAATGACTCCCATTACCATTACCCAATTAAAACTTTTACTTAATCGCATCGCGATAGCTGCTGGCAAAATCATAATAGCAGAAACCAATAAAGCTCCAGCTATTGGCATAATCACTGCAATTGTTACACCAGTAATCACGTTGAATAATAGAGACATTAAACGAACTGGTAAGCCAGCTGTATAAGCCGTATCTTCATCAAAGGTCAAAACATACATTGGCTTTCTAAATAAGAAGAATAGAACTACAACAATAACAAATAATGCTGTTAATAAGTATACTTGCTCTTGACTAATGGTTACGATTGAACCAAACAAGTATTGCTGTACACTTGCTGTTCCACTTCCTTGATCTAAGCTCATAAGTACCAATGCAATCGATAGACCTGCAGACATCAAGACCGCAATGGATACTTCCGAATAGGTTTTATAGATACTGCGAACGTATTCTATAATCAACGCCGCAATGACAACAACGACTAACGTTGTGAATGTTGGATTGATATTTAAAAACATTCCTAATGCCACACCTGCTAAAGAAATATGCGAAAGTGTATCTGCCATCAAAGACTGTCTTCTTAAAACAAGAAAGAGGCCTAATAATGGCGCAATCACAGCAATTAAGAAAGAGGCTTGGAAGGCGTGCTGCATGAATTCATGGCGAAACATCTCCACGGTGAGTCCTCCTTTCGAATCAACTGAATATGACGGTCGGCGTACTCTTTAATATCATCATGATCATGGGTTACCATCAGAATTCCTTTTCCATGAACTTGACTGCTGTGTTTTAGTAGCTTATAAAATTCGCCTCGTGCTTCTACGTCCATTCCAGTTGTTGGTTCATCTAACACAAACAAATCTGGATCTGTCGCAAAAATTCGAGCTAAACAAATTCGTTGTTTTTGACCACCGGATAACTCGCCTATTTTTTTATGGCGCATATCCCACATCCCAACAGATAAGAGGGCCCGCTCCACATGTTCATGATCTTCTGGCGTCAGGCGTTTAAACCAACGACCTTGTTGATAGCGGCCTGATCGTACTAACTCTAAAACTGTACTGGGAAATCCAGCATTAAACGAGGCAATTTGTTGTGGAATATACCCAATGCTTAGTTTTTCACCAGCGCTATTCACCTTAGAAATCGTTGCACTTCCCTTTCCCGGCTTTAACAATCCTAGAATATTTCTAAGCAGAGTTGATTTTGCTGCTCCATTTTCTCCTGTCAGCATAACAAACTCTCCTGGATCAACAGTAAAGGAAATGTTTTCTAAGACTGGCTCTTCATCATAATAAAAAGTCAAATCGTTTACTTCTATATAATGCACACATGTCCCTTCTCTCTTGTACTTCGCTCAGTTTCTTTTTTGCTCTTTATAGTTTACCTTATTTGATGGTTTCTTGTAAGGCTTTCAAGTTATTTTCCATTACTTTGATGTAATCAATTCCTTGATCTTGATCTTCTTTTGTAATGCCTTCAATTGGGCTTAAAACAGCTAACGTTGCACCAGTCTCTTTAGCTAATGTTTTGGCAATTTTAGGAGAAGCCGTTTCTTCAAAGTAAATTACTTTAATGTTGTTTTCCTTCACAAAATCATTTAACTCTGCTAATTTAGCAGGACTTGGCTCTTGATCTGGGGAAATACCGGAAATAGCGACTTGTTTTAAATCGTATCGTGCTGCTAAATAAGCAAATGCTGCATGTTGTGTAACGAAGGTACGATTTTTCGCATCTTTTAAACCTGCTTCAAATTTTTCATTTAAAGCATCTAATTTATCTGAATAGGTTTTGGCATTTTTTTCATAGCTTGCTTTGTTTGTTTTATCTGCTTGAATGAGACCTTCTTTAATTGCATTAACTTCTTCTTTGGCTAAAACTGGATCTAACCAAACATGTGGATCATGGGCATGGCTATGACCTTCGTGGTCGTGATCATGATCTTCGTCTTCTTCTTCGTGGCTTCCTTCAAGCAACTTAATTTCTTTACTTGCATCGATGACCACCGTCTTTTTCGTATCAATATTTTTCAATACACTACCAACCCAAGTTTCCATCTCTTCACTATTGTAAACAAAAACATCAGAATCCGCAATTTTGGCGATGTCTTTTGCGCTAGGCTCGTAATCATGTGGTTCTGTACCAGCTTTCATTAAAACAGAAACCTCGCCATTATCTCCTACCACATTTTTTGTAAAATCATACATTGGATAAAATGTCGTCACTACTTGTAGTTTATCTGTTTTTGCTGTTTCTTGTTTATTGCCACACCCCGCTACAACAAATAAGATGCTAAGCAATAAAATACTAAATCCCATTATTTTTTTATTTTTCATGTAAATCCTCCTATATAGGTGCTTTATTATATTCTATGTTCAGTGCGATGACGAAATTAAATGATTCTGTTCAAATCGTAATGATTACTATTTACCAACGCATTAAGAGCTTATCATTATCTGAAACATTGGTCAAGTAAAAAATGAAACAAAATAAAAAAATCATGTTCACCTAAGTCAATTAGATAAACATGATTTCTTCCCATTACTATTAAGATACGTGTTTTTCAATAAATTCCATCATTTTATTGAAAGTTATTTTGGCTGGCTCTGTATTTAAAAGAAATTGATATTCATGCTCTGTTTTTGCTTCTTTTCGATCAAAGAAAATGCTTTCCACTTCAATCTGTTTTGCCTTTAATTGTTCAATAAATTCATGCGCGTGGTGCTCAAAAGAATTTGTATTGCCATCTGTTACAAAAACTGGCGGATATTCTTTTGTAATGTGTAAATCTAATGCCACTTGTTTTAAGCGCTCATCTTTTAACCAGTTTTTTTCTCCTACATACGCCCATGCAACTTGATTCATCAAGATATTCATTAACCTTGACTTACTTTCTGTTCCTAATTTTTCAATATTGAAGGGTCCGCAAAATAGTAGACCGCCTTTGATACTTTCTTTTGGTACGACGGCTTGAATTGCGACTAATTCCGCTAAAATTGGATTAGTCTGGATTGCTAAAAATTGTGCAACAATCTGTGCTCCTGCTGAATCGCCTGCAAAAAGCACTTGATCCAAATCAATTCCAAATTCTTCTGCGTGCCCCTTTAAATAAAGGTAGCTTTCAGTTAACTGAACTAATGGGCCTGGATAAATTTGCTCAGGTGCTAATGCATAATTGATGTTAGCAACCACATAGCCATAGCTCGCAATACTTTCTGCATAGCTCGTAATATCTCTTTTATCCCCGCCAACGTAAGCTCCACCATGAACCCAAATAATTAAAGGAGCTTTTCCAAGTGAATCTTTAGGCATAATCACATCCATCTTTCCATTTGCCAACGTTGAGCGGTAATCAATATCCTTGACTGAGGTTGTTTTAGCTTGGATTTCTTCATGGTTTCGAGGAGTAAATTCTTTTGGTCGTTCAAAACGTTTTCTTAATAATTTTGAAACAGGGACGGGTGTTAATCTCGTGATAATAGCTGGAGCCATTAGGACACCTATTAAAAATGGTGCCACGTAACCAATCCGACGCTTTTTCTTTTCCATTTTATTTCACCTCGTTTAACTTGTTCTTTCTTTCATTATGCTATTTAAGTGTTCTAACTAAATAAACTTCTTTACAGAATCCTTTTAATCCATTGTAAACTCTTTGGGCTCTTGAGTATTTTTCACACAAGGCAAATACAGTTGGTCCACTGCCACTCATTAAAGCTGCATCTGCACCAAATTTTAACATTTTGTATTTGATGCGTTCGATATCTGGGTGGCGTGCAATCGTAATGTGTTCCAAAACATTTCCAACATTTTGAATCATTTCTTGATAGTCTTCGTTTTGAATGGCGGCAATCATTTCGTTTGTATTCGGGTGAACCAACTCTTCAAAAGACAGTGCGCTAAAGACCGTCCCTGTAGAAACGCCGACTCTTGGTTTAACTAATACGACCCAGCATTGAGGCATCGTACCTATGTGTTGAATTTGGTCTCCACGTCCTGTTACAAAGGCAGTTCCTCCGTATACGCAAAACGGTACATCAGAACCTACTTTTGCGCCTAAATCCGCTAGTTCATCTAGGCTTAAATTCAGTCCCCATAATCGATTCAATCCTCTTAAAGTCGCTGCGGCATCACTACTTCCACCAGCTAAACCGGCTGCAATAGGAATTTTCTTTTCAATAGTAATCTCTACACCTTTTTTGATTTGGAACGTTTCTTTCATCAATTTGGCTGCTTGAAAAGCATGATTTCGTTTATCTAGAGGCAACACGCCACTTGTTGTGCGAATGATAATTTCGTCTTCTGGTAAGTTTTTTAACGTAATATGATCCGCTAGATCTACTGTAGTCATGACCATTTCTAATTCATGGTACCCGTCCTCTCGTTTATACAAGGCGTCTAGGGTCAAATTTAATTTTGCTGGAGCTTTTTCTATGATTTCCATCTCTTCACCAGTACCTTTTCCTATTTAGTATCTTCAAATATAGTAGCTTAAAAATACTGATTTGAAAAGGGGATTGACTGTTCTTCAAAAAAATGGATAAAAAAAACGAGCCTCATCAGCTCGTGGTGATACTATTTAAGCATACTCGCAACTTTCTTCATTAAAAAATTGAATCTCAACTGATTGAGTCAATACATCCGTATAGCTGTATGATACACGTTCAAATGCATTTTCATCTTGATCTAGATCTACAACAAAAACAGAGGGATACGTTTCACGTAAAATTCCCTTTCGTTCGGTCTTTCTTTTGCGTCCCGTCTGAGCGGTTAACATAATCTTTCTACCTAACTGACAATCCAAGTTCTTTTTGATACTTGCTAACGTAATTGGCATTAGATTCACCTCACTGGTTTTAAGTATACCATAAAATAATAAATTTTACAAGTATACCATATGACAACCATGATAGCAACTAATAAATTTCTCATTTTAATTGCGGTATAATAGGCTTTCTAGCTGTTTTAATTTTTTTATATTTATTTTTTTCTTCATGATTATCTATAAAAAAAAGATTGAAAAGGTATACTTTTCAATCTTCTGTCACTTCATTCCATACATACTCTCCAATTGCATCTGACAAACGACCAAATTCGGCTAAATCAAGTGTTTCACCACGTCGTTTTGGATCAATTTCTGCAACTTCTAACGCTTTTATTAGTTTTTCTTTAATCTCATCTGTTTTTCCATAGCGAGTCAATAAGTTATTCCATAATGTTTTACGACGTTGGACAAAGGCTGCTTTGATAACTTGGAAAAAGATGTTTTCATCCTTAACTTTAACACTGGGTGTTGCTCTTCTTGTTAATTTGATAATAGCTGAGTCCACATTTGGTTGCGGAACAAAAACTGTTTTAGGAACGATAAAAGCAATCTCTGCTTCCATGTAATATTGAATGGCAATTGACAAGGAGCCGTATGCCTTTGTTCCTGGTCGTGCTGTAATGCGCTCTGCTACTTCTTTTTGCATCATAATCACTAGGGCATCAATTCGTACTTCTGATTCTAAGAAATACATAATAATTGGTGTCGTAATATAATAAGGCAAGTTTGCAACAACCATTAAAGGTTCTCCCAAATCAACTTTTGTTGCTAGAACTTCCTTTAAATTCGCTTTTAACACATCACTGTGGATAATCGATATATTGTGATAAGGACTCAATGTGTCCGCTAAAACAGGCAGTAAACGATCGTCAATTTCAAAGGCAACGACTTCTTTACTTGCTCTTGCTAAATGCTCTGTTAAAGCCCCAATTCCTGGTCCTACTTCCACAACATTGACCTCTTTTGTCAAACCTGCGGCAGCGACAATATTCACTAAAATATTAGGATCAATGATAAAATTCTGACCTAAACTTTTCTTTAAAGAGAAACCATGTTTCTCTAAAATTTCTTTTGTTCTAATAGGCGTTGCGATATCTTTACGTTGGGTCATTTTCTTCCTCCAAAATTTGTTTCATGGCTTTGATTACTTCTGTTGGTGTAATTTGAAACATTTGCAACCTTTTTTCCAATTGTTTTCCATTAGTATAACCGATATTTAAATGTTCTCCTAATTTTTCTCGGCGTTTTTTAGAAGAAGTTCCTGCTAATAGTCCTGCATCAATCAAGAGTTCTCTTGGTATCAGTGATTCTTTCTCAACCGTTTCTGTATATACTTTTGAAAGAGCTTCGCGAATAGCTGCTGGTGATGCGTGCTCAATCCCTAAACTACCTTTGCCTTTGGGTTTTGCATCTTCCACTTTTAAAAAAGCATGTTTGACACCGGGGACGTTTCGAGAAATGATTTTTCTGATTTTTTCACCTGGGAAATCTGGATCTGTAAAGACAATTACCCCTCTAGTAGCTTGCGCCTTAGCTATCATTTCAAGAATTTCATCATTAATTGCGGAACCTCTAGTTTCAATTGTATCAGCTTCCAAAGACTCTTGAATACGTCTTGTATCGTCTCTTCCTTCAACAACGATAATTTCTTTAATTTTTTTCATTTAGTTTAACCTAAACAAGCGATTGGCATTCGTTGTCGTTTGTTGCGCCACTTCCTCATAAGAGATATTACGTAATTTGGCAATTTCTTCTGCAACGTATTTCACATATGCAGGTTCGTTACGTTTTCCTCTATATGGAACTGGAGTTAGGTAAGGAGCATCTGTTTCCACTAGTAACTTATCGAATGGAACAGCTTTAGCCACCTCATGAACTTCTACTGCTTTTTTAAAGGTTACAACGCCGCTTAAGGAAATGTGCATTCCTAAATCTAGGAATCGCTCCATCCATAAGGTGTCGCCACTAAAGCTGTGCATAATTCCGCCGATATCTTCAACATGCTCTTCTTTTAAAATTTGGTACGTATCCTCAATTGCATCACGCATATGAATGCTGATTGGTAATTTAAGTTCTTTTGCAATTTGCATTTGTCTTCTAAAGACATCTTTTTGAGTTTGTTTAGGGGAAGTATCCCAATGGTAATCTAAGCCCATTTCACCCATTGCAACTACTTTTGGCAATTGCAATTGTTGAATTAATTTTTCTTCAACTTTATCATTATATAGATAAGCTTCTGTAGGATGCCAGCCAATGATACTGTAAATTTCTGAAAAATCACGACTCAATTCTAATGATTTTTCAATTGTTTTTTCATCAAAGCCGACAATTGCCATGCGCTTCACATCATGAGCAATTGCTCGTTCTACTGCTTCTGCTTCTTCGCCACTAAAAGCTTCATCATTTAGGTGAGTGTGCGTGTCAAATAACATTTTTATATTCTCTCCTTTTAGTTAATTTTAGAGAAACACCCCGCTAAGATGATTAGCAGGGCGCTTCTTTTTTTAGGCTACTTCTGAACCGTTTTCTGCTTCTAATGGGGCTTCAATCACTTGTAATTTCCCATCTTTTTCAGCTGAAAGAATCATTCCTTGGCTGATTTCGCCACGCATTTTACGTGGTTTTAGGTTGGCTACAATTACAACTTTTTTCCCAATTAATTCTTCTGGATTTGGATACCATTCTGCAACTCCTGAAAGAATTTGACGGTGATCCTTATCGCCAGCATCTAATCGGAATTTTAATAATTTGTCAGCACCTTCAACTTTACGACAGTCAATTACTTCTGCGACTTTTAGTTCAACTTTATCAAAGTCTTCGTATTTGATTTCTTTGTCTTTTGCTGAAACCAACTCTGTATTTTCTGGATTCCACATGTTTTCATCTTCCTCCGCTTCGTCTTGATCAGTTGCAGTTTTTCCTAACATTTGCTCTTTAATGTAGGCTACTTCTTCTTCTAAATCTAAGCGAGGGAAAATTGGTGTTCCCTTGGAAACAACTTCAATTCCTACTGGGAATGAACCAAATTGAACCATTTCAAAACTGCCTGCCACGTCCCCTGTCACTCCTAATTGAGTGAAGATTTCTTTTGGTGCGTGAGTTAGGAAGGGTTGTAATAACGTTGCAGCAACACGTAGGCTCTCTGCTAAATGAACCATGACGCTGTTTAAGTCCGCTTGTTTTGTTTCGTCTTTTACTAATTTCCATGGTTCGGTTTCGTCGATGTACTTATTGGCACGAGAAATTAAACGCCATACTTCGCTCAATGCTGTACTAAATTGCATATTGTCCATTTCTTTTTGGTAATTTGTTACCACTTCTTCAGATAATGCTTTTAGGGATGCATCGAATGCTGTCACGTCACCTTGATAAGTTGGAACATTTCCACCACAATATTTATTGATCATTGCAACTGTACGGTTTAATAGGTTGCCTAAGTCGTTAGCTAAGTCATAGTTCACGCGAGAAACGAAATCTTCTGGAGTAAATACGCCATCGCTACCGAATGATACTTCACGCATTAAATAATAACGTAAGGCATCTAACCCAAAGTGTTCTACTAGCATATCTGGATAAACAACGTTTCCTTTGGATTTAGACATTTTGCCGTCTTTCATTAGCAACCAGCCATGTCCGAAAATTTTCTTTGGTAATGGCAATTCTAGTGCCATCAGCATAATTGGCCAATAGATTGTATGGAAGCGAACGATTTCTTTCCCAACCATATGCACATCAGCTGGCCAGTATTTGTCAAATAGTTCTGTGTCTTCGCTGCCGTATCCTAGTGCAGTGATGTAATTTGCCAATGCGTCAATCCAAACGTAAATAACGTGTTTTGGATTACTTGGTACTTTTACGCCCCATGAAAAAGTTGTACGTGAAACAGCTAAGTCTTCTAAACCTGGCTTAATGAAGTTGTTGATCATTTCATTTTTGCGTGATTCTGGTTGGATAAAATCAGGATGTGCTTCGTAATAAGCTAATAAACGATCAGCGTATTTGCTCATTTTAAAGAAATAAGACTCTTCTTTAACCAGTTCAACTTCATGGCCACTAGGCGCTTTTCCGCCGATTACATTGCCATCAGCGTCACGATACACTTCAGCTAGTTGTGTTTCTGTGAAGAATTCTTCATCTGAAACAGAGTACCAACCTACATATTCATCTAAGTAAATATCTCCTTGTGCTAAGAAACGTTCAAAAATATCTGCAACGGCCTTTTCGTGAGCGGGATCAGTTGTACGAATAAATTTATCGTTGGTAATTTCTAATAATTCCCATGTTTTTTTCATGTCTGCTGCCATATCGTCCACGTATTGTTGTGGTGTGATTCCTAATTCTGCAGCTTTGTTTTCAATTTTTTGACCATGTTCGTCGCTGCCTGTTAAATAAAAGACATCGAAGTCCTGCATTCTTTTATAGCGTGCCATCACGTCACAAGCAATGGTTGTGTAGGAGTTTCCAATATGCAATTTACCACTTGGATAGTAGATAGGTGTTGTAATATAAAAAGGTTTTTTTTCAGTCACGTAAAGTGCCTCCTTGATTGATTTTTAAATTTTTCGTCAAAATTCCTATTCTTGGATAGTATAACATAAATTCCATTGACTTAGGGGGATAAGTTGTAAGAAACCTTTAGAATTAAGCTTTTAAATAGAAAAAAAGTTAAGCCTATCCTTTAAAGATAAGCTCAACTTTTAGACTCTTATTTATTTTTTTACAGGCATAAATGGATGTAGCATTGCAGCAAAATTCCCCACTGTTGTTGTTTGCAATACCACATGTCCAGGTCCAGTGACAACTGTGTCAAATAGACCTTCGCCACCGAAAACCATGTTTTTGATTCCTTTAACCGTTTGAGTATCTAATGAACAGCTTTCATCCATCATCGCAACTAATCCTGTATCACAAACCAGGCGCTCTCCTGGAGAAAGGTCATAGCCAATCGCACTTCCATCAATTTCTAAAAAGACCGTTCCTGGTCCTGTAATTTTCTGCATAACAAAACCTTCGCCACCAAATAAACCTGATGATACTTTTTTCTGGAAAAACACACTTAATTCAACGCCCTCTGTCGCTGCAAGAAAAGCCGATTTCTGAGCAACAATACTTTCTCCAGCACCTAATTCTTTTGCTACAATACTTCCTGGAAAGGAAGAAGCAAATGCTATCTTTCCTGCAGAGTTCGCTTTATAGCGACTTAAAAACATACTTTCTCCTGAAAACATTCTGCCTAGCATTTTTTTTGCTCCACCGCCTGTTGTTGTTTCTGTCACAATATCCCCTAACATCCAACTACGGTCGCCATTTTCACTTACCATAACTTCTCCTTGCTCTAATTCACAAATAACGACTGGCAATGTATCGCCTTCAATACTGTATTTCATTTTTAATTCTCTCCTTTTATCTATGTATTTCCCTACCTGATAACAGATCTTATTATAACATTGCACTCCATTAAAATCACATGCATTATTCTAAAATAAATCCTACCTACTGCTTTGATGAACAACTCTTGACAATTTTATAAAGAAATGATTATATTCAATAAAATGCTCTGTAGAAACTTTTGTTACTGATTTTTATGTTATAATCTCTTCTATATACTTACGAGAAAGAAGGGATACGGATGTCTTTAATCGTATTAATCGGTGCTCAAGCTGTCGGGAAAATGACTGTTGGGAAAGAATTAGAAAAACAAATTGAGGCAAAATTATTATTCAATCATCAAACGATTGATTTATTTGCTACTTATTTAGGTTATACCGACGACACGTTTGCTTTATCTTCTAATGTACGAAAAGACCTTTTTAAAGCATTTGTAAAAAACAAAGGGAACAATGCTACAAATTCTATTATTTTTACTGTGTTAATCCAATTTGACCAACCCGATGATATTGATTTTCTAACCGAAATTAGCTCGCTCTTTTTAAATGAAGGGGAGTCGGTTTATTTTGTTGAATTAACTACTGATTTAGACGAGCGGTTAAAACGCAATGTTCATGAAGAACGTCTTCTTGAAAAACCTTCGAAAAGGAATCTTGAATTTTCGAAAAATGAGTTGCTAACGGATATGAAGGAACATCGGATGGTAAGCAATGAAAATGAGTGGAATGAATTGTTTCCCAATGTGCACTCTCTTAAATTAGATAATACTTTTCTTTCCCCTACAGAAACAGCCTCTCAGATTGTAGCTTATTTCCAATTAAAGTAACTGTTAAATAAATACAAATTCCCAAGCTATTCCGATACTTTAATGGAATGGCTTGGGAACTTTTTTATTGCTCATTTTTTTCGCTTGTCACTTTTATTAAACTTACTTCTTTATCAATTGATGACGCATTATTTTTCCCGCAGCATTGCGAGGTAATTCTGATAGTTCATAATATTTTTTTGGCAGTTTATAGGAAGCGAGCTTTTCCTGACAAAACTCTTGAATTTTTGTGAAATCAACGAGTTGATCTTTTTCAAAAACAAGATAGGCAACTGGAATTTGATCCCATATTTGATCTTCTTCCCCTACCACAACGACTTCTTTGATTGCTGGATGTTCCAATAAACAATGCTCGATTTCACTAGGGTAAATATTTTCGCCACCTGAAATAATCAAGTCCTTTAACCGATCTACTACAAAAAGATAGCCTTCATCATCTAAATAACCGATATCCCCTGTTTTAAACCATGAATCTAAGGGGAATTCTGGTTGGTTTAAATAACCTATTGTGATATTGGGCGCTTTTAAGTAAATTTCGCCTTTTTCATAAGGGGCACAAATTTCAGCACCCTCTTTACTAATTTTCAATTCTACTGGAAAAAGTGGCAAACCTGATGAACCGATTTTCGCTGTCGCCACTTGGCTGTTTAACGCGACGACTTGAGAAGCTGTTTCTGTCATACCGTACGATTGGATAACTGGAATTTCTTTTTTGACACATGTTTCGAGTGTTTGGGGATCAATGGGGCCTCCTCCTAATAACATGCATCTAAAATCAGGATGATAATGTGCCTCTTCTAAATCTGCCACTAACCGTTTTAACATGACGGACACAACAGAAATAATTGTACATTCGCCATTTTTTAAATAATGGTTGATTGTTGATGCCTCAAAATGCTCCATTAAGTAGACTGGCATGCCGTAAATCAAGCTTCTCATCATAATTGAAAATCCACTGATATGAAACAAGGGAACTGCACACAACCAACTGTCTTTGTCTGACAACCCTAAATTTAAAGCTGATCCAACTGCACTCCACCAATGATTGTTAAATGTTTGCTGAACACCTTTTGGTCGTCCTGTTGTACCAGAGGTGTACATAATTGTCGTTACTTGATTTAAATCAAAAGTTAAAACTGGTTGAAAATCCATTGGCGTTAGTGTTTCAATTTGACCAAAAGAATAGGTTTGTTCTTTTGGAAAATCTTTAGTTTTAGCGGAGTAAGTTGAATCGTACAATGTCAATTGGCAATTTGCATCTTCTATTTGATAACTAAGTTCACGGGTAGTTAATCTGTTGTTTAAAAAAATAATTGTTGCGCCTAATTGTTGTAAAGCTAAGATTAAGACATAGAAGGTAGCGTTATTTTTACCTAAAATAGCGACCTTTGTCATTTCTTCAATACCTAATGTTTTTAATTTAGCCGCTGTTTGCAAAACGTCTTTTTGTAGTTCACCAAAAGTCAGCGTCTTATTGTCAAAAACAAGGGCTGGTTTATGTGGGGATAATAAGACTCGTTTTGTTAACCAATTTTCCATCATTGTTTCTCCTTTCAAAAAAGAAAACTGTTAGAAATTCAACTCGAATCTTCTAACAGCTTCCTATTTTATTATGAATTGATTGATTTATGGGAATTTAGGGAATTGATCAAAATCAGGATCACGTTTTTCTAGGAATGAATTTTTACCTTCTTTTGCTTCATCAGAAGTATAATATAACAAAGTAGCATCTCCTGCTAATTGTTGAATTCCTGCTAATCCATCTGTATCAGCATTCATTGCTGCTTTAATGAAACGTAAAGCCGTGGGGCTCTTCTTCAACATTTCTCTTGCCCATGCCATTGTTTCTTTTTCAACTTCGGCAACAGGTACAACTGTGTTGATCCAGCCCATTTCCAATGCTTCGTCTGCTGTGTATTGACGGCACATAAACCAGACTTCTTTCGCTTTTTTATGTCCAATCACGCGTGCTAAATAGCCAGAACCGTACCCTGCATCAAAACTTCCAACGTTAGGCCCTGTTTGTCCAAACTTAGCGTTGTCTCCAGCAATTGTTAAGTCACAAACAAGTTGTAAAACATTCCCACCACCGATTGACCAGCCTTTAACCATTGCAACCACTGGTTTTGGAATAATACGAATTAAGCGTTGTAGGTCTAATACATTTAGACGTGGAATTTCATCTTCGCCAACGTAGCCACCATTTCCACGAACACTTTGATCGCCGCCTGAACAGAATGCATTGTCTCCTGCGCCTGTTAAAATAATTACGCCGATATCAGAATCTTCACGACTGATTGTAAAGGCGTCAATCATTTCAGAAACTGTTTTTGGGGTAAATGCGTTATGCACTTGTGGACGATTGATTGTGATTTTTGCAATATGATCTGTTTTTTCGAATAATATTTCGCTATATTCTTTAATTGTCTTCCAATTTTCTACCATAATTTGGTGACACTTCCTTTTCCTTTAATAACATCTTCCTATCTAGTTTAACTGATTATTGACGAAAAAACACGATAAATGATTGTTTTTTTAGATTTTCATTCGTTTAATTTCGTAAAATTGATTATAATGAAGACAAATCATTTTTACAAAAGGAGACTCACCATGAATTTATTAACAGCATTAGGTATCGTCACTAAAAGGGCGAATCAAGAAGAAGTTCAATTGACTCTCGAAATTACAGAACAGCACCAACAGCCATTTGGTCTCATGCATGGTGGCATATCTGGTATTTTAATTGAAACGGCTGCAAGTATTGGTGCAAATACTTATTTAGATACTACTCAAGAAGTCGCGGTGGGGCTGGAGCTTAACCTCAATCATTTGGCTAGTTTCCAAAAAGGACACTTGATTGTGACCGCTACACCGATTCATACTGGAAAGCAAACTCATGTGTGGCAAGCGGTTGTTTCTACCGATACAGGTAAGAAAATTAGCGTTGGGCGCTGTACGTTGATGATTCAAAGACTTGGCTAAAAAAATTTTAATGGGGATTAAATTCAGTTAGAAGGCGTTCCTTTGTTTTAGATAAAATAATTTTGAGAATGAATGTAGTTTTAGTGTTGTTCTACAAACTATCTAGCTAGTCGTAAAATAAAAAAGCACCTTCTTTGGGAGGTGCTTTACATAATCCCCATTAACCCAAGGTCCCCGTCCCCCAATCGTTTTCCAACCAAAGATTGTGAAAACCCATTGGTCTAGTTTAAGAACGTTGAGAAATCAGGATTTAGGGTTAGCTACTTCTTGTGAAAATTAGAAGAAATTTTCTTAATTAAATAACAGTTTATTGTCTATTTTTGAATACTTAAATTTTTAGCTATAACCCATCCTCCTAAGCCATAAGATGGTGATAAAATGAAATAAGAAAAGTTCTCTGATTTTAATTTATCTGAAAGTTCATCAATTTTTTTGTAGCTCATAGGCCATGAATTTTCTTTCCCCTTATTTAGTATGTCTATGTTTCCTTCAATAAAATCGTCTAAAGGTGCTTCAAATAAATCAAGGATCACACTACCAAATAATTGGTCTTCAAAAAAATAAGCAAAAACCTCACTAAAAATAACCACAACTTGTTCTCCTGATTCAGTTTTAGTTGTCATTTTAATTATTTTGTCCGTTAAACTCACTTCATAAGATATTATTTCATTGTCATGTAACATAATTATTTCCTCACTTTATTTAGTATTTAGATTCTGATTGTCTAGGTTTAGGATTTGTCCAATCCCATTTATGTCTATGAGGAAAGGTATGAGACCCATCGTCAGAATGATTGTAATCTATATCTTCTATTACTTTTCCATCTTCACCATAATATCTTCTTTGTTTTATACTTCCATCTGGATTTAATAAATCTTTTGAAGAATTTGGTTCACCTTCAGACCCTAATCTAGCTTTCTTTTTATCATATGCTTGTTGAGTATGTTTCTTTGCAGGTTTTCCATCTTCAATAGATTTTTTAAAATCACTTTGATCTTTTATTTTAGAATTTTGCATTTGCTGAATGTTATCCATGCCGTTCTGAATCGTGTTACTAAACACAAGCCCACCGTGAGCCAGTGCTCCAGCTCCGACTGTGGCGCCTGCGCCAGCAATTGCTCCAGCTCCAGGTGCAAGAGCTCCACCACTCATAACAGTTGCTCCAGCCATTCCTTGTAGACCTTTAATCACCATATTAGCACCTTGATACATTTCTGTTAACGATTGAATCCCCGTTAACCCTGTTCCAAATAGCTTTCCATAGTTATAATTTTGATTGTTTTGAAAATTTCGATTTGCCTTCTTTGCTTTTTTACCTAGATTATTTTCTACAACTGCGATTCCAGCGCCTTGTAAAAAATCGAGTGTTCCAGACATTGTTTTTTTCCACCAGGGAACTTTAGCTTTTTTCTTCTTCGGTTTTTCTTTCTTAGCTTGTTCTTTCTGTCGATCCTCCCAAGCTTGATCAATAGTTTGCGCCCAGTCCATATTGAGACCAGCTGTCGAAAAGGTGCCAGTGGTTCCATTCCAGGCTTTGCCTTCGGCAATTAAAGCCACTCCTCGTTCAAGGTTCTGTAACTGCTGTTCAAGTTCCTCGAAAATGGAGGCTGACTTATGATTGAATTCTCTTAGTTGAGTCAATTTTCTTGCTGTTTTCCCTTTGGCTTCTTGTAAATTATCGATGATATTTTGGGTGAAAACCTTTGGAATTGCGATTGAATTTAAGGCTGTAGACATGGAATCTAAACGCGACATTTGAGAAACAAGGATGTCTTCCTGTAGATCATTGACGTCTACGTTTGATTTGTAATCGGTGATCAGTTTTTCGTTCGCACGAATCGCCGTCTCACAAACTAAAATAAAACCGCGTGTTGCTGGCAGATAAGCTGTTTTAAAATAGTTTTTTGCAGAATCATATGTATTTCCCTGCAGGGAAGGCTCTAAAATGATTTTACTCAAAACGGTTTGTATTTTCGTCATTCCATTCATAATGTTCGTACAATAGCTTTTAATGGAGCTGGTTTGTGTATTCACTTCGCCGACAAACATCTTAATTCCCATGTGTTTGCTCCTTTCGGCTTAGCGTTAATTTTTGATAATAGAGTTCATCCTCTTTATCTCTTAAGGTCTTTTTCTTTTTTTGGAGTTCTTCGTAATCCTGCTCACTATCATGGAGATAGCGTTTTTGTTGGTGGAGCGTTTCTTGTTGCAAGTTTGCGATTTGCCCGCTCATTTCTCCTTCTCTCCAAGTCTCACGCATTTCATTAAAAAGGTGTTGGACTCTTTGGAAAATACTCTGAACGTCCCCTGTGTTCTGTTCTAATTTGCGGATAGCGGTTTCTGTTTGATAGCAATCCTCCGTTACATTTCTTAACTGTTCTTGTAGTCCTTCAATCGTTGGCTGTGGTTCCAATCCTCATTCCTCCAAACGTTAGTTTAAGTTAAATAAGGATTTTGCCAGTGTTTGATCCGTTGCTTCAAAATCCATTGCAACACTTTGGATGTTTTGACTATCACGCTGTAAGGCACCTAAAAAGCTCGTTAACAATGATTTTGTTTGGTCAATAGTAAGACCGGCTTTTTGGTTGCCTAATATAGTCGTAGCGGAAGCTTTTGAAATCGAACCTGATTGAAAGAAAGTCTGTGTAGCGTTGGAGAGCTCTATTGCTAGAGAACGCGCTTGATTTAAATCGCTTTTTATAACTCCCATTTAAAAAATCCCCTTTAGTTTAATAATAGAGCATTTGATTTTAAAAAATACAAACGTTCTTTAATATTAAAACATAGATTTCTAAAAAAGAAAATAGTAAACGCAATCATTATTTGAAATCCTATCTGTAAGGATTGTTGATTTTAAATCTAACCATTCAGAATAGGGGGATGTAGCATTTCATCCATTTATTTGAGTTTTTTATTTTTTAATTTATCCTTCTATAATACTGCTTTAAATGTGTAATCCATATAGCCTGAATAAATGGCGTAGGAATTTTCTGTTTCATGCTTACGTACTAGCAACATATATTCTAGTAATTCTTCATAACTTACTGCTATTTTTTCTTCTTTCTTATGTTGAATCAAAAATTCAAGCATTGCTTTTGAATAATCGAAAAAATTAAAATAAACTTCCTTAAATGGTGTACTCATCGCGGCACGATCTTCTCCTATGCCCTGACAAATACCTGATAAATCTGTTTTTTGCATTTGAGTATCTAAATTAGCATGAAATAGAAATAAACATTCTTTTCGATATTCAATCAAGTAGTCCTTCTCAGAAGCCCTTAGTGTATGTTCATTTGAGTAAATGTAATATTCATTTACCCAATAATCAATAAACTCTAAATCGTGTTTTTTTAAGTAGTCGTAGATTTTCTGATTCATTTCTACCATCACCCTTCCCCATTTTGCTATTATTACAAGTAACTAATTTTATACTTTTTTTGTTACTTTACCATAAATCTTTACAATTTTAAAAAGAATTCAATAGCAAAAAGTCATCCTATTATTGATTTCGCCATTCTTTTGTAACATTCACATCCTATACTCTTTTTAACAACTACAAAAGAAGTGGGGAATCTTATTTATGGCACCTTTAAGTATCACGAAAAAAAAATTCTTACCGATTATTTTCCTTGTATTATCTCTCTTACTCTGTCTATCTTTCGTTCTAAATAACACACAAAAAAAGGAAGTACCACTCACACAACATGACTATTCAACAGCTTATCAACAAAAATTCATTGATGAAATAGTTTTGGAAGCCCAAGCTCTTCAACAGCAAACAAACTTATTTGCAAGTATCACAATTGCTCAAGCAATTTTAGAATCTGACTGGGGACGAAGTGATTTGGCAGTTGATTCTCATAATCTATTTGGAATCAAAGGAAGTTTCAACGATCAATCTAGCACTCTTCCAACTGATGAATTTGAAAATGGAGAACGTATTACAATTGAGGCTAGCTTTAAAAAATATGACACTATCCAAGAATCCATGGTGGATCACATTGATTTTCTAAATGGCGGAACGTATGAAGCTGTTAAAACTAGTACGGATTACAAAGAAGCAGCTTACGCCTTACAAAATGGTGGCTATGCCACTGACCCTCATTATGCAGAAAAATTAATCGAACTGATTGAGCAGTTTAAGTTAAATAAATATGACCAACAAAGGAGTTTATCATGAACAAACGAACTACTATCAAAAAAAGACGTCGTCAATTTCTGTTTGGAAGCATTATTATTTTAGCAATTGCTCTAACGAGTTGTGCTGTTTATGGCGCTAAGTTATTAACCCAAACGAAGCAAACTATTGATCATTCTTTTCAGCAATTAAAAAGAGATGAAGGAACTAAAAAATCACTTTCAAAGAAAGATCCATTCTCTGTTTTATTGATGGGAATTGATGATACGAGTGAACGTAATTTAGGCAGTTCTCGGACAGACGCTCTAATTTATTTGACTATAAATCCTAAAAATCATACGGTTGATATGGTCAGTATTCCTCGTGATACCTATACAACAATAAAAACAAAGCAAACTACTTATCAAACAAGAATCAACGCTGCCTACGCTTATGGACAAGAGGAAATCACGGTTCCAACAGTGGAGAAGCTGTTAAATGCTCCCGTTGATTATTATGCTACCTTCAATTTTAATTCATTTCTTGAAATCGTTGATCAATTGGGCGGTATTGAGGTTGATGTTCCCGTTACTTTTACGGACACCAATACTCTTGGAAATGGTGAAGTTCATTTAAAAAAAGGAAAACAGCATTTGACTGGTGAAGAGGCATTAGCACTGGCAAGAACTAGACATATCGATAATGACGTCAAGCGTGGCGAACGCCAGCAACTTGTTCTTGAAGCTATCGCAAAAAAAGCAATGGACACTGGATCAATTAAGCAATATTCAAGTATTTTAAACGTTATTGGCAAAAACATGAAAACTGATTTAACATTTAACGATATCCTTGATTTAGGGAAAACTGCCTTAGGGAAACCTTATCATTTTACTTCTTATGTCTTTGACTGGGGAGATGTTACAATAGATGGTGCAAGTATGGTGGAGTTATTTCCAGACAGTCTTGATTTTATCAGCCATCGTTTGAGAGTTTCTTTAAAATTAGATGATGTTGATGAGCGTGATAAAAAAGAGTATCAGTTTACAAGTACTAAGGAAAGCCAGTATAATTAAGGAAAGAATGGAATCCATTAATTGGATTCTATCTTTTTTTGAAAGGAAGTTACTCAATGAATATTTTAATTGCCGATGATAGTCCAGAAATTGTCCATATTGTCAGTGCTTATTTAAAAAAAGATGGTTTCACTGTATTTATAGCATCCAACGGTGAAGAAGCCCTAGATATTTTTTATCAAAAAAAAATTGATTTAGCCATTATTGATTGGATGATGCCTAAAATAGATGGCATCGAAGTCACCAAAACGATTAAAGCAGAAAGTCCTGTAAAAGTGCTGATGTTGACTGCAAAAAATACAGGTGCTGACGAGTTTCTTTCATTAACAAGTGGCGCCGATGACTACATCACGAAGCCCTTCCATCCGCAAGTCTTAATGTTGCGCATCAAAAAATTATTAGGTTTGGCTCAAACAATTCTCATTCAAGATTTGATGATTGATCCTACCAATATGAAAGTCTGGAAAAAAGATGAAACCATCGATTTAACGAAAAAAGAGTTTGAATTATTGATGATGCTTTTTAAAAATCGTGGCACTATTTTAACCAGAGAACAATTGTTAATTGGCGTGTGGGGAATGGAATATGATGGCGTTGAACGAACTGTCGACACTCACATCAGACGACTCCGGGAAAAAGTCGGACCCTCTATCGTCCATACAAAACGAGGAGTGGGATATACCATTGAAAATGAAATCTAAAAAAATAAGTACTACGTTAACCGTGACTCTATCGTCGATTTTAATTGCTAGTTTTATTTTAATGTTTCTTCTCAACACCTTGATTTTGCCTCATTACTATTTTTCAAAAATGGAAGATAAAGTAAGTCAGGTGATGACATCTATTAAAGCCTTACCTGATACAAAAAGAACAACAGATGCATTAAATCAGTTAGAAAATACCCAACAAGTAACTATTTTAAAGTTAAAAAATGACCCTGCCAACATTGATGATTTTAATGAAGCTTTAAATACACAACTTAATCGCAAAAGAGTTGCCTTAAATCGGTTTTGGATTACTGAAGAAACTTTAACTCAACTTCAAAAAAGCCCTTCATCTATCCAGCGAATCTTCGATCAAGGAAAACAAAAATCAAGCTTCTTAGTAGAGATGGCAATGATGAAGGACACTTTTTATCTCGTTGGCGTTTCAACAGTGGATTTTACAGAAACCGTTGAAATTATTAATACCTTCAATTTAATCTCTTTAAGCGTGACCTTGCTTATTATTATTGTCTTAATTTATTTTTCTGCAAAAAAAATAACTGATCCTTTAGTTAATTTAAAAACCATTGCTGAAGAAATTTCTACGTTAACCTTTGTCACAACGACAGATATCCCTAGCAATGAAATTGGTGAATTAGCCATCAGCATCAATAAAATGAGTCACGCACTTGCACGTTACCAACAAAATTTATTAGCTACTAATAAACAATTAAAGCAATTTACAGCGGATTTGACCCATGAACTAAAAACTCCGATTGCAGTGATTAAAGCCTATGGTTCAGGAATTGAAGACGGTTTAGATGATGGGACCTATCTCAGCGTTATCTTGCAACAAACCCAACGTCTAAATGAAATCGTAGACCAAATGTTAACCTATGCCAAGCTTGAATCCCAGCCTCTTCAAAAAAATTCCCTTCAGCTAAGTGAGTGTTGGAATCAAAGTGCTATGGCGTTAACTCCGATGATGAAAAAAGAGCATATCTTATTATTAGAAGCCAAAACGGATCAACCCTTATCTACTATTGAAGCTGATCCAACACTTATTAAACGTGTTTTCGATAACCTTCTAACAAATAGTATTAAATACACAACCGATAAGGAAATCCAAGTAACTTGGCGAGAAACTGCTACATTGATTGAATTTTCTATTAGCAATCAAACAAACTTACCGACTGGATTCGATGTAGATAAACTTTGGGAAGCTTTTTACGTTTATGAAAAGTCTCGAAACAAAGATTTATCAGGGACGGGGTTAGGGTTGCCGATTATCAAATCAATTATGGAAGAACATGGATTCAGTATTGAAGCAAAATTAGTTCATCATTTGTTAGTATTTACGTTGACTTTTCATAAAAATGAAACAAAAAACAGTTAATTTTATAGCTAAAAAATAATGTGAACCCTCATTTTTAATAAAAAGAGAGCTCACATTATTTTAGTGTTCCTGCATAGCAACTATTTTTTTAAATTGAGTATAGGTTTCTTTAAACAAATTGGCTTGATAATGGAATTCCAAATTTTCTAAAGTATCGATTGCATTGTTTACTTTTTTTTCACCATCAAGCAACTCATTTTCATAAATTAAAATTAAGCCAATGTAATAAAAATAACTAATTCTAAAGAAAAGTTCTTCAATCCCGTTAGAAAAATAATCTAACTCTTTCAAAAGGATTTTAGCCGTTTCAATATCAAGCAACAGAATCGATTCGCGAACAGCATTGATTAGTAATGTACAGATAACTTTTTTCCCTCTCCCAAATTCTTTATATTTTCTGATTTTTGGAAGTAGCAATTTAAAATAATCGAGCCGTTCTTTATAATCAATATAGTCAATCGTGTTGGCTAAAAAGCGCAGTTCGTCAATTGTCCAATCTTGTATATTTTCTAAATGTGCCGTAATTA
The DNA here is from genome assembly GCF_059420345.1 of Carnobacterium sp. GW821-FHT04C06. Lineage (NCBI taxonomy): Bacteria > Bacillati > Bacillota > Bacilli > Lactobacillales > Carnobacteriaceae > Carnobacterium > Carnobacterium sp. GW821-FHT04C06. Next base: position 157,157 of record NZ_JBWKTN010000006.1, on the reverse strand, counting down.
GATTTAAGGCTTGTTCATCTATCTTTTCTTTGCTATATAACCCAGTTTCATTATAATCATTTAGTTGATCTATTCGAGCAGTCAGTTCAGCTATTTTTAAGTTAATCTGATTGTTATCGACTGCGTTGCTGATTTTATTTTTCAAGTTCACTAGACCCGTAATATCATTTATATTTCCGTAATGTCCATATTCATTATAAAAAGATTCCGATTGAGACTCATGGTAGTGATTGTAAATATACAGAAATTCATCTACTTCCATTGGGATTTTTTCTAAAATTTGATTGAACAAAAAAAACGAAATTTCATGTTTTCCTTGTTCAAATCGAATCGCATATGATTTTGACATAATCGATTGATATAAGTATTTTTGCGTTATATTTTTTTTAATTCTAATTTCTCGAATTAACTCACCGTATGTCAAAATATCACTCTTTTCTCTTTTTTACTAACTATTATAAAATAAAAGTGTTAAATAAGGTACTTTTAAGCATTTATTGCTTTTTTTATTTATAATAAGTCGTGTAAGTATTACGTACAAGGAGGAGCATCACTATGTATGAATTAAAAGAAAATTTATCTGGAAGAAAAATCATTATCGGTTCCCTTCTATTATTGGTAGGATTTACCTTACTCATGGTTTACAGTTGGGCTTGGTGGGGACTATTTGTTGGAGGAGCGATCGCTTGGATAATTGTTTTTGGTGCTACTGGACGTGAATCGTTTCATTTTCCAAAAAAATTGTGGGTTATTCCATTAGGTGTTCTGCTTTATTTTGTTGTTGGAATTGTCGTCGGCGTAATTGCAAAAACACTTGGACTACATTGGGCAAGTAGTCCCGCAGTTGGTCATCTTAACGAACTCATCTTCATGCTTCCTATTATGTTAATGGGAGAAGAGTTGTTGGGCATAGGTATTTTAGAAGTTGCCCGAAAAAAAGGATTGTCTGTCACTATAAGTACACTAATAAGTGCTGTAATTTTTGGTTTACTGCATGTGATTCCATATTGGGATGGCAGTCTATTTTCAACCGTATTGCATGTTTTACTTTTGCAAGGTGTTGCTAGAATTATTTTTAACTTCATTTATTTGAAAACAGGAAATAGTATTTGGGGCTCTTGGGTAGCCCATATGCTAGTAGATATCATTGCATTATTTGTGGCGCAATCTATCATGTAGGTATGATATAATTCTGTTCTATCATTTCTAAAATCAACGACAAGAGAGGAAGGATTTACATGCTAATAACAACTACTGAAGCGATACCAGGAAAAGACTATGAAGTAATCGGGGAAGTTTTTGGACTAACTACACAATCCAAAAATGTATTTAAAAATATTGGCGCTAATTTGAAAAACATTGTAGGTGGTGAAATAAAAGCCTACACGGAAATGTTGGAAGAATCTCGTGAAAAAGCGATTGAACGCTTGAAACAAAATGCTAAGGACATGGGAGCAGACGCCGTTGTGATGATGCGCTTTGATTCCGGTTCGATTGGAACAGATATGCAGTCCGTTGCAGCTTATGGAACAGCCGTAAAATACAAATAATTTTTTATCTGAATCATTTTACTCTTTCTCCATCTCTTTATTTTAAATAGAGAGATGGGGAATTTTTTTTATTTAAAATACACAATCCATTCAATCCTCCTTTATCATCTTTACTTTACCTTCGCCATTTTTCTGTAACATTCCCTTGCTACACTAAGTCCATCTTAAAGGAGGACAATTATGAAAAAATTTGGAGTGTATTTAAGTTTAGCAATGATTTCACTGTCATTACCTGCCTGTAGTTTGGCAAATTCAAAAGAAGCTGGAACGGTTGACGCTGCTGTCGTAAACAAAGAGGTCGAAAAAAATAAATCCTACGCGAAAAAGGAATTTGATTTTGATGTTGTTCCTGAAACCTTTCAAGTAGCAATCACAGAAAATGGGACGAAGGAAATTGTTGCACAACCTTTGGAAGCTAAGAAAGTTACCGATTTAAAAAAAGAGAAAAAGCAGATCAGTTGGACTTATCCAACCGAACAAATGCACATTGACATTCAGAAAAAAGCGAATCATCTGGCTATTTCCATCACAAGTTCAGATAAAGAAGACCGCACCTTTAATTGGCCAAAGCTAGACGCAACAAACTATACGTTGCCTATTGCTGAAGGAAAGACCATTCCCAATGACCAAAAAGATTGGCTAGCTTATTTTAAACAAAATGACGAATTAGCTATGAGTGAGTCTTTTTCAATGAACTTTTTCACAACCAATCAACAAAAATTCGCTACTACTTTTGTGATGGACAATACTTTTGATAGTGATTTGATTGCTCAAACAGAGCCTCATTTAACACTTGAAAATGCGCATCATTTTATTGGGTTTAATCCAAATAAAACCTTGAACTACCGTTTATATGTAACCGATAATGATCCTGTTGCAATTGCCAAAACCTATCAAATGGACCGGATGGAGCGTGGGGAATTTAAAACCCTTGATGAAAAAGCTGAAAAAAATCCTGAAATCAAAAAAATGGCAGGTGCGATTCAAGTTTATTATTGGAACAATCGTATTTTAAATACCGAAGATATCAAATGGAACAAGCTTCCCGATAAAGTCGACGAACCTATTTTTAAATGGATTGGCGAACTATTGGATCAATATGGCGAAGATGGTTCCGAAGAATATTTAAATGCGCTAGCTGCCTTCAAAAATCATGAAGGGTATACATTTGAAAAAAATACTATTTTAACAGCGATTAATTATACCTTACTTTATCCTCAATTTTACAACGATGCTATTTTTAAAAATCCTGATAAAATAGCTCAGCAGTTACTGGATAAAGGAATTGATTCCCTGAGTGAACAAGAACGCTACACGCTAAATAAACATTTATTAGCTGGGGTTCTTTCGGATTTGACACCAGAACTTAATTCATGGGGACAAGCTTCTTCTACGGATGTTTTAAAAGATATGAAAGCCAGTGGCATTGAAAATGCTTGGATTGGTTTGCCAAATTGGGCGAATGGCTTGATGAATCCAACGATGGTTAAAACAGCAAATGACCAAGGCTACTTAGTTGGCCCCTATGATTCTTATCAATCGATTCAAGAAAATGCAAGTATTGACTGGAACACAGCTTCTTTTCCTAATAAGGAGCTTTACGAGCAAGCAACGGTTTCCAAAAAAAATGGTGACAAAGTGGCTGGTTTCTTAGGTAAAGGACGTAAGTTAAATCCAACGCTTATTTTCCCAGATGTCAAAGAGCGCTTTACTGGCATCGTTAAAAATAAAATTCCCTTTAATTCTTGGTTTTTAGATACCGATGCTGCAGGTGAAATTTATAATGATTACAGTAAAGATCACTTAACAACTAAAAGCGAAGATGTCGCTGGACGTTTACAACGAATGGATTATTTCGATCAACAAGGAATGGTCGTTGGCTCTGAGGGTGGAAATGATTTTGCCTCAAAAGAAATGGTTTTTGCTCATGGATTAGAAACACCCGTAATTATGTGGTCAGATCCTGACATGCGTGAAAATAAAGACAGCCCCTATTATGTTGGAAGTTACGCTGCTCTTGATGGCGGCATCCCTAGCAAATACAATAAAGTAGTCCCTATCAAAGAAGAATATAAAGCTATTTACACAGATCCTGTTTATTCGCTACCACTGTATAAACTTGTCTACAATCGTTCTGTTATTACGTCTCATCATTGGGAATGGGATAGCTACAAAATCAAGGATCAAGTTGGCGAGCGTCGTATGACAGAATATTTATATAACACTCCGCCGATGGCCCATTTAGATAAAGCAAGCTGGGAAGAACATAAATCTGATTTAAGCCAAAATGCTAAAACTTGGTCGCCGTTCCAAAAAGCAGCTTTACAACATGAAATGACTGATTTCAGTATGTTAACAGCTGATCGTTTAGTCCAAAAAACACAGTTTGGAGATAAACTGTCTGTCATCGCTAATTTTTCTGATACTGATTATGAAGCTGATGGTGTGAAGGTTGCTGCTCAAACAGCTCTTGTTCTAAATGATGGAAAAGAAACAGTGATTAAAGGAAATTAAGTAAAAAGATCCGCAAACCAATTAAACTGGTTTGCGGATCTTTTTACTTAATCCAATTCAAATGTCATTTCAACTGGATTGTGATCTGAATGTTCAAATCCCGCATCAATCACATTGGTACGACGATTCGTTACATTATCCGAAATAATAAAGCCATCAATCACCGCAACAAAAGATTTATCTTTTTCATAGGGTTTATCTAAATTGCGGACACTTGGAACTGGCGTTTTCACGTCACTAAGTTCTGCTAGGGATAAATTTTTTGGCAAGTCTTTTTTAGGGAATGCTTGCAGCCATGTGTACTCTTCCTCTTGATTATTATCAAATACCTCTGAGGATGTGTCTAATAAATCATGATTGAAGTCCCCACCGCAAATAACATAGTTCCCTTTTTTATATTCGGCCTCCATATGATTAAATAATTTGGCAATCTGTTCTTTTTGTACTTTTTTATCCTTCATATAGGCAGATAAATGAACATTATAAAGCATTAAATTCTTCCCATTTTCTACGGGTATCTTCGAGACCGTAAAGGCTCTGTCTAAATCAAAAAACTTATTGAAATTTGTTTCAATCGGCAAACTGTAGCGCGTGCTTTCGGTTATTTGAACATCACTCATTGTGACAATTCCAGATTTTGATTTTCCAATCGGATCAAAAATAGGATACATCAAGTACGCTGAATCGTAATTGGTTGCATAGCTTCTTGAATAGGTTGGGAAACGTTGACTTAGTTGTTTGATTTCATTGATTCCTCGACTACGTGTTGCGTTTACGTCTACTTCTTGAAACAGTGCAAAATCTGGATTAGCATTTTGAATGGTTTTTGCTGCACCATTTACATTGGTTAATACACTTTCTTTGCTATACGCTTTTGATTCTTTTCCACCATCCATAAAAAAAGTGTATTCGGGACTGTAGGAACCGTAACCGATGTTAAAGGTCGTAACGTTATATTCTTTATTTTGAACTATTTTTGTAGCTGTTGCTTTTTGTTTGATTTCAGTAGGGAGCTGGTCATCCAGTCTAGCATAGCTCACATAAACATAGCCGACATAAATCAAAACTGCTACTAAGATAATCCCTAACATTCCACCAACTATTTTCAAAAACTTTTTTATCTTCATATTCCATAAACCCTCCACCCTTTAGTAAATCCCATTATATCATCAATGTATCTCAATTTGCTAAATGAAGAGTAAAAAAAAACTGCTCTTAAAAGAGCAGTTTAAACAACTACGGTAACCGCTTCAAACGGTTCTAAGTTCCCACTGAATAAATGCGTTCTCTCATGTTCATAATTTGAAATCACGATTTCTTGAACTGCATACTTTTGGCTGAGTTGATAAGAGTTCCTTTCTTTTGAAAAATTGACGATCGTCAGCCATTTGGTTGATTGATCCGTTCGTAGATAGGCTAATACAACAGGATTCCCTGTTTCTATCTGCTGATAATCCCCCTCAACTAAAATTGAGTTTTCTTTCCGCAACGCAATTAATTTTTGATACGTGTAAAAAATTGAATTTGAATCTGCCAAGGCATTTTCTACATTAATTGTATGAGAATTTTTATGAACAGGTAACCACGGTGTTCCTTTTGTAAAACCACCATGCAATTCATTCGCCCACTGCATCGGATGCCTTGCGTTATCTCTACCTTTGGCATTAATCGACTTTATTAATGATTCTTTCGCGTATCCTTGGCACAATCGCTCCTCATACATTCGTCTGCTTTCAATATCATCCACTTCACTAATTTCTGTAATTGGATAGTTTGTCATCCCAATTTCCTCGCCTTGATAGATATAAGGCGTTCCCTTCATTCCATGGAGATAAATAGCCAACATTTTAGCACTTTCTACACGATACTCGCCGTCATCTCCCCATCTTGAAACGATTCTAGGCAAATCATGGTTATTCCAAAATAAACTATTCCAGCCTTCATTTCCTAGTTCAACTTGCCATTTAGAAAATACTTGATGCAACTCTGCTGGATTCAAGGTTTTTAGATCCCATTTCCGCTGTCCTTGAACTTTATCTAAATTAATATGCTCAAATTGGAAAACCATTGATAACTCCTGACGTGCTGGATGCGAATACTCTTTAGCAATTTCTGGAGTCGCACCCCATGTTTCACCCACTGTTACAACGTCATATTGACCAAAAGACTGTTCATTCATTTCTCTAAGGTATGGGTGCAGCATCGGTCCATTTTTGGTGATTAATTTTTCAGGCTCCTTGCCAATCAAATCAATCACGTCCATCCGAAATCCACCTACTCCTTTGTCCAGCCAGAAGGTCATCATTTTCCATATTTCCTGTCGCAATTTTGGATTTTCCCAATTTAAATCTGGCTGTTTTTTAGAGTGGATGTGTAGATAATATTGTTGGGTAACTTCGTCATATTCCCAAGCAGAGCCACCAAAATCTGAAGTTAATTCATTTGGCTTATCTCGCCAAATATAATAATCTCGGTATCGATTTTCTTTACTTTTTTTAGCTTCAATAAACCAGCGATGTTCGTCTGAAGTGTGGTTGACAACTAAATCCATTATCACTTTGATGTTTCTTTTTTTCGCCTCGTTCAACAATTCATCCATGTCTTCCATTGTGCCATATTCCGGTTGGATTTCTTGATAATCGCTAATATCATAGCCATTGTCATCATTTGGAGATGCATAGACTGGACTAATCCATAAGCCTGTAATCCCTAGTTTTTCTAGATAATCTAAACGTTGGATGATTCCTTTAATGTCTCCGATTCCATCCTCATTGCTATCTTGAAAACTCCTTGGATAAACTTGATAAATAACTGCATCTTGCCACCATTTTTTAGTCATTTTTTTTAACTGGTTGGGTTAAGGCAATCAGTGCTTCACCTGCTCCAACTTCCTCCTTGGTAATCTCTTCAACATTTCCATAAGCCAAAGTGTTGGTCACAATAACCATTACTGTAGCGTCATAACCAGCCGATTGAATGTGCTCTTTATCAAAGGTACCTAATACGTCCCCTCGTTTAACTACTTGACCTTGGGTTACTTGTTGGGTAAAGCCAGTACCTTTTAATTCTACCGTATCGATTCCCACATGAATCAACAACTCACTTCCTAATGCTGATTTAATCCCATAAGCATGCTTGGTTTCATAAGCCACTTCAATCACGCCATCACAAGGCGCGTAAATCGTCCCGTCTAAAGGAATAATGGCTGCACCTTTTCCCATAAGTTCTGCTGAAAAAACTTGATCTTTTACTTGACGTAAGCTTTCGACTTGACCGGAAACAGGTGCGTAAATTACTTCATCCTGCACACCTTGCGCCACTTCTGATGGGTCTTCATTAATTGTTTGAGCTGTTGATGTACCTGTTTCTACATTCAATACTTTTTTTCCATACATAAAAGTAAACACAAAGGCTAAAACAAAACTAATGACACTGCAAATCATAAAGACTGGAATTGATTTTGGTGAAATGGAAATAAATCCTATCACACTGGCTGGTCCCATTGCTACTGCTAAAACATGAAATAATCCGATAAAAGCAGAGGCGATTCCAGAAGCTATCATCCCACAGACAAACGGGAATTTTAATTTTAAATTGATCCCAAAAATAGCTGGCTCCGTAATACCTAAAAGTGCTGAAATGCTAGCTGAAGAAGCCAAACTCTTTTGTTTATCATTTTTTGTAATAAAGAAAACAGCCAAACAAGCCGCCCCTTGCGCAATATTTGCCATTGACGCTACTGGGAAAATAAAGGAACCTCCTGTTTTAGCAACTTCTGCCAAAAGAGTCGTTTCAATTGCTGGAAAGCTTTGATGTAGTCCCGTAATAACAATCGGTGAATAAAACAAACCAAAAATCCCCATACCAAGAAATCCTGTTGTTTCATACAACCAAACAAGTCCATCTGTCAAACCATCACTCACAATACGCATCAAAGGTCCGACTAGGATAAAGGTTAAAAATCCCGTAATAATAATGGCTAACATCGGTGTAAAGGTAAAATCAAAAGCCTTTGAAATTCGTTTGTGGAAAAACTTCTCTAATGTTGCTAAGATCCAAGAAACAGCCAGAACAGGTAAAACAGAACCTTGATACCCTGCTTGAGCTACATTCAAACCAAAGATATTCCAGTAAGGCATACTTCCATCTGTAATAGCATTTGCCACGCCGTATCCATTTACTAAACTTGGCATCACCATCACCATTCCCATGGCTGCACCTAAATAGGGATTTCCTCCAAAACGTTTTGTTGCTGAAAAACCAACTAAGATTGGTAAAAAGGCAAAGGGCGCTGAGGCCATTAAATTAATAATATCTGCTAAATCTTTAATCGCTGGAAAATTTTCAACAACCGATTGAGGTCCAAATAGATGTTGTGCTGTCAATAAATTATTCAATGCCATTAACAAACCACCAGCAACTAAGGCTGGAACAATTGGTACAAAAATATCAGATAAAATTTTAATAAATGCCATTAAAGGATTCGGCTTATTTCCTTCGCTTGCAACAGCTTTTAAATCCTCTGTTGACGTTTCACGAACACCGGTCAACTTTACAAGTTCGTCATAGACGACATCCACATCCCCTGGTCCAACTATAATTTGAAATTGGCCATTCGTTTTAAACGTTCCTTTGATATCCGCTTGATTATCTAATAATTGCTGATTGATTTTACTATCGTCTTTTAGAACAAGGCGCAATCTTGTCGCACAGTGGGCCGCAGCTTGAATATTATCTTCTCCTAATGCCGTTAAAATATCCTTTGCAACTTGTTTGTGATTCATCTTATCTCCTCCTATGAAATCGCTTTTATAGTTCTATCATACACGATTTTATTTTTATGTCAAACGTATATCATATTTTAAGTTAATAAATATAAAAACGATATGTTACCTTTATATAAAGCTTTTAAAAAATGACAAACGATTGACATATTTTGAAAACTACCGTATTCTAAAAATAGATAACGCTTTCTACTGGAGGTTTTTTTATGTCAAAGTTAATTGAAAATTGGACAACCGATTTACGTTACAAAAAATACAATGCTTGGGATTCCACCTATTTATCTGCATTAACAGAAAAAGTGAACACTGCACCTTGGCGTTTGCAGTATCATATCCAGCCAACATCAGGTTTATTAAATGATCCAAATGGTTTTTCTTACTTTAATGGCAAGTGGCACTTATTTTACCAGGCCTATCCATTTGGCCCCGTGCATGGATTGAAATCTTGGGCTCATATGACTTCCACCGATTTAGTCCACTGGGAATATGAAGGTATCCCACTTGTACCAAGCAACGCATATGACAGCCACGGGGTTTATTCTGGCTCCGCTCTTCCAATTGAGGACAAGCTTTTTTTAATGTATACAGGAAATGTGCGCGATGCTGATTGGAATCGTTCTGCTTTCCAATTGGGAGCATGGCTCGACCAAGAGGGACAACTCACAAAAATGACAAAACCTTTAATTGAAACGGATACTACTCAGTACACACATGATTTTCGTGATCCGCAAATTTTTAACTACGGAGATACTTATTTAGCAATTATCGGTGCACAAGATACGAACAAACAAGGAAGAGTCGCTGTTTATCAGTCTGAAAATAGTCATGATTGGCACTACCTTGGAAATTTAACTTACACCGATTTACCGATGGGTTATATGGTAGAATGTCCCAATTTAGTATTTATCGACGAGCAACCTGTTTTACTTTTTTGTCCACAAGGTATGGATCATTCCTTACTGGATTATCAAACAATTTATCCAAATGCCTACGTTTTAGGAAGCCGCTTCAATAAAGAAACGTTAACTATTGAAAATCCGACAACTCTTCAAAACTTAGATGAAGGATTCGACGTTTACGCAACGCAAGCTTTTAACGCACCAGATGGTCGAGCGTTAAGTGTTAGCTGGATTGGTCTTCCAGAAATTGAGTACCCTACTTTTTCTGATGGCTGGGCACATTGTCTAAGCTTGGTTAAGGAGCTATCCATTAAAGATGGGCACCTTTATCAGTTTCCTGTTGTTGAAACTCAAACACTACGCCAAGATGAGATTTCTTTTAAAGGTCAGATCCTTCCCTCAGGACAACAATTACTTGAAAATACATCTTTTTCCTATGAACTAGAGCTATCATTGCCAAAAGACGAACGTGGCGAGTTGAAACTCTTTGCAGATGAGGATGCTGCACGCTATTTAAGCCTATCTTTTGATACAATATCTGGTAAACTAACAGTAGATAGAACGCTAGCTGGTGTCCCATTCGCAGAAGAATTCGGCAATACTCGCTCTATAACTATTCCAAGACACGAGGCTCTTAAGCTTTCTATCTTTGTTGACCATTCAGTCTGCGAAATTTTTATCAATAATGGACTTAAAGTAATCACACTAAGACTTTTCCCTGCAGCCAACCAAACTCAATTGTGGCTATCTGGTTCTGGCAAAGGTTCTTATCAAGGAAAGTTCTGGGAATTACTTAGTCAATAAAAGGATGGAAATCAATGACAATCAAATTAACCGATGTTGCAAAAAAAGCAGGCGTTTCGCCAACAACTGTCTCAAGAGTCATTAATCATTATGGCTATTTAAGTCAAAAAACCATTGATAAGGTTCATTTAGCGATGGAAGAATTGAATTATCAACCTAATTCCCTTGCCCGCTCCTTGCAAGGTAAAAACACACAATTAATTGGCTTGATTTTCTCATCTGTAGGCAATCCCTTTTTTGGCGAATTAGTTGAAAAATTAGAAAATAAATTATTCGAAAAAGGCTACAAGACTATCTTATGTAATAGTGCGGACAATAAAGAAAAGGAACGTGATTATTTAAGAATGCTCGCTGCCAATAAGGTAGATGGTATTATTGCTGGCGCCCATAATTTAGGTATTAAAGAATACGAAAAAGTTGGTTTGCCTATCGTTTCATTTGACCGTTTTTTAGCCGATAATATTCCTATTGTCAGCAGTGATAATTTTCATGGTGGGCAAATCGCTACTCAGGCATTGATTCAATCTGGTGGAGAGAAGATTGCTATTTTTACAGGAACCAATCGTTCTAACTCTCCCACAAATAGTCGACTAGAAGGATATTTAGCAACGATTAAAAAAAATCAATTAGAGCCTTATGTTTTTGAATTTGATTCTCATTACTCTCCTGCTTTAAAATCGCTTGAAATTAAAAAGATTTTAAAGGAAGAAGCGCTTGATAGCGTCTTTTGTACGGATGATCTAACGGCAATCTTAGTGATGAACGAAGCGGTGAAGTTAGGATTAAAAGTTCCTGAAGAATTGAAAATTATTGGTTATGATGGGACTACTTTCATGCAGCAGTATTTTTCACAATTGACAACCATTGTACAACCTATTGAGGATTGTGCTACCCTCTTAATTGATTTGCTTGTCCAACGAATCACAGATAAAGACGTCGCCTTAGAACCGCTTTACACACTTCCTGTAAAATTAATTCAGGGAGCATCAACTTAATGACAGCAAAAGACCCTTTTAAGCTAGCATAATTTGCTCAGTTAAAAGGGTCTTTTTTTGTTATTTTTTATCATTCAAATGACGACTTAATGTTTATAAAATGGAACTAAAATCATGCTCAATAATATCTTCTAAAATAAATTGGTTGTCACTATACGTGTATTTAAACAACGAACAGTTTTGAATTTTGACATTTTTTTTAACTGGACTTGTGTGTTCCCAGTGACGATAAAAGTTCGCAATTGCAGCACCATGGGAAACAATCAAACTATTTTTTGCATGACTTTTTTCAATAATTTTTTTTATCGTTGAACTGATTCTTGCTTCTACTTCCTCTTGGGATTCGCCACCAAATTGCACAAAGTAATCATTGTATGGAAGTGGGGGATTTAAATGTTCCCCTTCTCCTTCATAGGAACCAAAATTCCATTCTCGTAGATCTTTGATACGTTCATAGGGAAGATCCGTCAGCAGTTCAAGCGTATCAATGGCTCTTTCAGAGGTGGAAGTATACGCCTCATCAAACTGAATGCCTTCCTTTTCCAAATGCGCTCGTGCCATCTTAGCTTGTTTAATTCCTAGTTCAGTTAAAGGGGAGTCACAAAATCCTTGTATTTTGTATTGAGCGTTGAATAGAGTTTGTCCATGTCTCACTAAATAGAGTGTTGTCATTTATTTACCTCTTTTCATAGGATTTAATTGATTTTTCGTTTTGGAGAGTGCCTTTTTTAGAAAAACTTTTAGATAGCTTCGTTTCACGAGTTGCCCTCCATTTAATCATAGTAAGTAGGGTTGGAACTTGTACTCCATCTGCTAACCTTATTTTTTCATAATTAACTCCCCTCCTAGTTTTCTTTATAAGTTTAGTATAAACTATGGAGTCTACTCCAGTACAATTACTTTGTGTTTAGCTCCCATAATTTCCCACTTTTTTTACCCTATCAAATAAAAATTTTGCCTCCCGCTAACAAAAAAAGTTGCCTAGATACCCCTCAGAAGAAAGGTACCCAGACAACTTTTTTAATTTAAATCTTGATTCCTAAACCTTCTGCAACACGTGCGCCATATTCAGGATCTGCTTTTAAGAAATGCCCAATTTGGCGAATCTTGATTTGCTCGTCCTTCACTGGGCTCATCGCTGCCACAATATTTTCTATCAAACGAGTCTTCTCATCTGCAGGTAAAAGACGGTAAAGATCACCCGCTTGCGTGTAATGATCGTCGTCGTCATAAGGAACTGCATCTGCTACGCCATGAATTTCAAAGCTTGCTTGTTTATTTTCTGGTGTTTCTGTTGGTCCACCTAAGCTATTAGGCTCGTAATATGCGGAACCACCTCCATTGGCATCACTTCGCATAGCACCATCTCGATGATAGTTGTTTACGTCATTTTTAGAACGGTTGATTGGCAACAAATGACTATTTGCTCCAACACGATGACGGTGAGCATCACCATATGCAAATAAACGACCTTGAAGTAATTTATCTGGTGAAAAATCAATTCCTGGTACAATATTTCCAGGTGAAAAAGTCACTTGTTCTACTTCAGCAAAATAATTTGCCGGGTTTTCATTTAAAACCATACGACCTAGTTCAATTAATGGATAATCTTTTTGTGACCATACTTTAGTCACGTCAAATGGATTGAATCGGTAGTGGTCAGCGTCTGCTAATGGCATTAATTGGACACATACTTTCCACGCTGGGAAGTCTCCATTTTCAATAGCATTGAATAGATCTTCGGTATGATGATCTGGATTTTCACCGGCAATTTGCTCCGCCACATCAGCCGTTAAATTTTTGATTCCTTGTTCTGTTTTAAAGTGGTATTTCACCCAAACGCTTTCTCCTTCCGCATTCGTCCACTTAAAGGTATGACTACCAAAACCATGCATATGACGGAAAGTAGCTGGAATGCCTCGGTCAGACATTAAAATCGTTACTTGATGAAGTGCTTCTGGTGATAATGACCAAAAATCCCAAACAGCATTTGGATTTTTTAAATGAGACTGTGGATCACGTTTTTGAGTATGAATAAAATCTGGGAATTTGATTGCATCTCGAATGAAAAATACGGGTGTATTGTTCCCTACAATATCGTAATTGCCTTCTTCTGTGTAAAACTTCAATGCAAACCCACGAGGGTCACGAAGCGTATCTGCTGAACCACTTTCGCCAGCTACCGTTGAAAAACGAGCAAACATCGGCGTTTTTTTACCTACTTTTGAAAATAAATCAGCTTTCGTATAATGGCTTAAATCATTGGTTACTTCAAAATAACCATGAGCTCCTGCTCCTTTTGCATGTACCACACGCTCAGGAATTCGTTCACGGTTAAAGTGTGCTAATTTTTCTAATAAGGCGACGTCTTGTATTAAAACAGGTCCTCGTACGCCAGCTGTCATTGAATTTTGATTGTCGCCAACTGGAGCTCCCTGATCGGTTGTTAAGTTTGATTTTGTTGGATCTAAATTTTTAGTCATTCTTTTTCCCCTATCCATCTTTATTTATTATCATTCTAAAAACAGAACGATTATAATAAGGATAACGTTAAAAAAACTGCCGGTCAATCTATCTGCTCTTATCTAATTATCGATTCGGAATAATATAACATACATATATATCAATAAGCATATTATTTAAAAAAACAAAAGCTTGTTTAAATAACGATCATTTATTTTTTATTGCTCCAATTTCTTGCAACCCGATTTGAATGCCATTTTTTTCTGGGCTTTCTGTAATCTTATCTGCTACTTGTTTTAATTCTTCTCGTCCATTTCCCATTGCAATACCTGTTCCAACCAATTTCAACATTTCTATATCATTTAACCCATCGCCAAAAGCAGCTGATGCTTCAATGGGAATGTGTAAGTGTTCTAGTAGTTTAATGATTCCGACCGCCTTTGAACCGCCTTCTGGACAGACGTCCACTGAATAAGGATTCCATCGCATAAAATTACAGTCTGGAAATTCTTTTGCGTAGTAGGTATCGTATTTTTCAGTTGCATGTAACATACACTGGTAAATAACGCGATTTTCATAATATTCTTTTAAAATGGGTTTTTTGCTTTTATCTCCATATTTAAAAATTAAGTTCACGATAAAGTGAGGCGGTGTAAAGGGGAGATGGTTGCTGATTTTTTTCTTCCAGCCTTTACTGCTGGCACTTACCAATGAATTGCCTAAAATTTTGTCTGAACCACAAAAGGCAACTGTTTGATTGTTTAATTCAGCTGCTTTTGCAATTCGCTTAACAGCTCCTTTTTTCATGGGGTTCTGATAAATAACTTCATTTTGATGAACAACGTATTGACCGTTCAAGCTCACATAGGTTTCAATCTCTAGTTCTGCTAAGATTTCGTGAATCCTAAAAGGCGGTCTACCTGTTGCAATTGCAGGAATAATTCCGGCTTCCTTTAATTCTGCAATTGCTTTTTTTGCTGATTCTGGAATGCGCTTCTTGCCATTTAAAAGAGTGCCATCAATATCAAAAAAGATGATTTTATACATAACTAGCTCCTTTTTAAAACTGATTTGATTTAAGTTTATTGTACTCTATTTGATAGCAAAATAAAAAGGTTGGGTATTAGTTTTTATCTGTAGAACTGAATAAGGTAGCAGCAAACTGTACCTTAATCAGTAATTGCTTCTATTTTCTTTTGTTTAATTTAAGTCAATTTGATTTTTTATTTTCTTTAAAAATAGTTCATATTTACTTGCATGCTCTTTCATGTCCAAATACTCGAAAATTTCAATTGATTTTTTTGCCCTCTCCTCACCTTTCCTATCACCTGTACTTAATCTATAAATTCCCTCAAGAAAGTTAATGACATTTTTTTCATACAAATTTTTTTCATCTAGATTTTGAGATTTTAATAAGTTCAGAAAATAGTGACTATCATTTATTTTATCTGATTCTAAACAAATAACAGTTAAATTTATAAGGGCACCATTCATAAAATGAGCATAATCTTGATTTTTTGAGTAGTTACGCAATGTTTTCAATATTTTTTCTGACAAAATAAGAAGAATATCAAAATTAAATACATCCATAGTTGAAATAAATAAACTTATTTCGTGCTTTGTCCAACTTTCTATCGATATTAGATATGTACAAATTTCATTAACTACCTTTTCTTTAGGTGGGATTCCTTTAATTCTACAACTCACTACATGAGCAATTTGTGAAAGTTGATAAAATTGTATATTTTTTGTTTTCTTATAGTCGAGAGACAGAGAATTTATCAGTAATTCTAAACTGTTTGAATCTGATAAGTAGTAAAAACTATATATTTTATACCAGTAATTATCATAGATACTTTTTGAGTAATTATTATGTATAAAGAAAAATTCATCAAAATCTACATTTAATCTATTGAGTATTTTAAAAAACAATTCAATAGTTAAAGAATTTTTGTCATTTTCTATCTTATTGTAGAAACTTAATGACAGAATATCTTCCGAAACTTCTTTTTGTGTTAAATTTTTGGCTTCTCTTATTTTTTTTAAAGTACCACCAATATTCATATATAATTAATCACTCCTTTTTTGATATATATGAATATTTTATATCAAATATGGTTTTTTTGCAATAAATTAAAATCTCACGTGTTAATATAAAATTATAATACGTATTAATAAATTTTGAAAGGAGTAGGTTAATATGATTGAGTTTGAACCAACAATTTTAGAGTTAGTTAGATTAATCCCCTATGGTAAATTATGAAAAACAAGAAAATTTTTACATTCTTTTCAGTTATAACTATTTTATTAATTGTTTTTTTTGGTATCTTCATATTAAACAATAAAACTAGTTTTAATTACACTCTAAAAACAATGAGCTTAACAAAAATTAATACTAATGAATTTGAATCTTTGATTAAAAAAAAAGAAAGACATTTTATTTATGTTGGTAGAAAAACATGTCCTGATTGTCTCAACCTTATCTCTAAAACGAATAAAGTCATACACAGTGCCAAAAAATACGGAGAAGTTTACTATTATGACACAGACTATGCTAGGGACGATTTAGGATTTGAAAAATTTACTGATAAAGTTGGAATTTCTTTTGTTCCTACAATCATTGAACTAGAAAATGGAGAAATTAAAAGACAATTTTCTAGTGAAGAAATCAATAATTACAAAAAAATCAATAACTACATTGAGGAGGAAACACAATGAAAAAATTATTCAAATTAACTTTAATTTTAGGTATCATCTTAAGTTTTATTGCTATGCCTTTCATAAGTAGCGCAGCTAGCGTGAATTCCACAAATTCAAATAATATGTCTAAAATGATTAAAGAAATCAATTTTGAGACTGATCAAAAACAATTCTCAAAGTATCTGAATTTAGCTAAGGTGGGAATGCTTGATAAAAGTATTGATTTAAAAACAACTACATCTAATTTAGATTTTGAAGCAAGTAAATTGACAGAATACGACGGTTTTATGTTGTTAACTATTCCTTTTAAAGAAGACAGTCATTTCAATGTCTTAAGTAATATCACGATTGCATTTAAAAATGATAAAGTCGTTAACTACTCGGAACAGCAATTGACAAAATCAGAAAACAATACATTTTGGGTTAATCAATTCATTGATGGAAAACAAGCTCGTAATGAAGATTTAACTATTGACTATGTTTCAAATGAAGAAACAAAAACTGCTATTAAAGAAATTCAACAATTAAGTACCCAACGAGGTCTAAATATGTCTTGTTTTGCAGCGGTTGTTGGAGCTTCTGGTGGTGTTATTGGAGTTATTCTTAAACTATGTGGAGCTCCTTGCTCGCTAGCTCCTCCAATCTGTGCTGGATGCCTAGCAGGAATTGTTGTAGTTGGAGGCGGTGGCATTATAGGTGCCGTAGTTACATGTTGGAAATGAAATTTATTAAACATCTACTTTTCAGCATCATAGGCTTCATTCTCTTACTGTTATTACCTTTCGATTTAAAAATTGGATTACTCATATACATCATTTACTTTTTAATCATATGGTTGCCTGTTTGCTTGTTAAATTTTAAAAATAAAAAATAGAAAAAATCCCATGTAAAAACCCTCCATAGTGGTTATTTCATGGGATTTCTTATTTTTTATTTTTTCAACCACGTTTCTTCAATTTCATCATAAGGAATCGGCTTACTAAAGTAATAACCTTGAATTAAAAAATTCCCCATATGATTTAAAGTTGCTAACTGTTCTTTGGTTTCAACGCCTTCAACTATAATTTGTAAATCAAGTTTTTGGGCTAGTTGAATAATTGTTTCTGTCACGATAAATACTTTTTTATCAATATTCATCGCTTCGGTAAAGCTTCGATCAATTTTCAAGCTTTGAATAGGGAATTCCATTAAATAGCGTAATGAACTGTAGCCTGTTCCAAAATCATCCACACTTAAATGGACGCCTAGTCGATGCAAACGCCATAGAATATTTTTTGATTCCGTTACGTCTTCCATTAAGACCGTTTCCGTAATTTCTAACTCGAGTAAATAGGGTGGAATTTGATATTTTTTTAGCAATTCTTCAATTAGTGCAACCAACTCATCTTCTTGAAAATGTTCAGCGGAAACATTGACAGAAATAGGAACTTCATAGCCTTTTGCAAGCCAACATTTTATTTGTTTCACACTCATTTCCACTAATTGCTTGGTTAACTCTAAAATATGTCCCGTCTTTTCACTTAAGGGGATAAATTCATCTGGATAACGCAACCGATCTTCACCAGTGACTTGCCAGCGAATCAAGCCTTCTACCCCATAAAAACGACCGCTATCTGCATATACTTTAGGCTGGTAGTGTAAAATAAATTCCTGATTTTCAATACCTTGAATCAATTCTAATTCTTTTTGATAATCATTTTTCAACTGCACTTGATAGTCAGAATACGAAACAATCATCGTTTTCCCTGAATTTTTTACTTCTTGCTTAGCTGAAAACATCGCAATATCTGCTTTTTTTAGCAACTCTTCTAATTCAGACCCATCTTCAAAGGCTTTTACAACGCCAATACTTGCGGTTGGATTCAATACCATTTTTTCAACAATAAGAGGTTCGTCAAAGGCTCTTAAAAGATTTTCAGTTACTTCTCTTGTTTCTGCTTCATTTTTTTCAATGTAAATTAATGCAAATTCATCGCCACCAGTGCGCGCAAGAAAGTAGTGGTGACCGATATAGTCACGCATCCGTTTTGCAATGTTTTCTAAATATGCGTCCCCAATATGATGACCAAGTGTATCATTGACTTTCTTTAATTCGTTCAAATCAATATAGAAAATAACGAAAGAATTTTTTTTAGTACAATCATAATTTTTTTCAAAAATCTCAAGTTCTTGATGAACAAATTCATTCATATAATAACGATTGGGAAGATTGGTTAAGCTATCATGGTAAGCAATTTGACGAATTTGACGCTTCATCTCATTTTCTTCGGTTACGTCAATAGCAATAATAAAGACTTCCATTACAATATGATTGTCAGGAACTACCGGAATCATTTTAATTTTAAATTCACGATATTCATTGGTTTTTAGTTTTATTTGTTCTTCTAAATGCATGCTTGTTCCCGTTTCAATTACTTCTTGAAAACATTGAACCGCGTTTGTATAATCCTCATCTCGCATAAATTGACGAACTGGATGTTCTCTATCTTTTTCTAAATTTAATTGAAAAGAATCAATTGCAACTTCATTTGCGGTCACCAATTCTCCATTTGTATTTAGTAGAAAAACAGGATCGGGATTGCTTTTTAATAGTGCTAAACTGGTATCCTTTAATTTACTGATTTCTAGTCTGTTTGTATCAAAAATGTAACTGATTAAGCTACTAAAGATTAATAGTACCTCTGCTAAAACAACCATTGAGCTTAAGCTGACTGATAAAAAAGCTAAGTTCGCATGATTTTCTCCAACACTATGAGGCGTCATCATTCCAAACATTCCTAAATAGTGAAATGAAAAAATACCTACTGCCAAAATCAATACTTGTTTAAGATCTTTGATTATTTTAAAAGAGTGATGTTCAATTCGAATCGCTTTCATGGTTAAATAAGCTGAGACGTATCCGATGATCAGTGAAACCAACAAAACAATCGGATGTTTTTCTAGCTCTAAAGGCATCATTGCAGCCATTCCGATATAATGCATCAAGATGAGTCCAGTCCCAAACATAACCGTTCCTTTTGTTAAATCGTTGGATTTGAATTTTGGTGAGCAAATTTCCAAAAACGATCCGTAGGTTCCAATAAAAACAACCAGTCCAGATAAAATAACTAATTGAGTATTGTAAGAATCAAAAACTGCGTGTTGAAACGAGATCATGCTGATAAAATGCATTCCCCAAATACCAAAACTAACACCTAGTGCTTTTAATACTATCCATACATGCCAATTAACTTTCTTTTTTCTACTCAAAAAATAATCCATACTGACAGCATTGTAAGAAGTAAAAATGGCGATCATAAATGAAATTGCCATTAACAACGGAGTTAAATAATTAAATTTCACGAATCACTCCACCTTTTCTGATTTGTTATTTAACATCAAAAAAATTGATTGAAATACTCACAATACTATCATAGCTCAATTTTATTTTTGATACATTAAAATAGACTTAAATTATGTTATTTATCCAAATTTAGTCCTAATTTATAAAAAAGAAGACAACTTTGTATTCTCATACTAAGTTGTCTTCTTTAGATTGTTTTTTAAACATCGTACTCCAATTCTTTAATCGCCGCTTCGACAAAGTCATAGGGTGTATGAATCGTCTCTTTATCAAATTGTGCAGCTCCTGCTTGAATTACAAGATCAACTGTGTGAAGATCTGAAAATTCTTTTGCTGACTTTTCAAAGAATTCTTTAATTCGATCGGTTACAATTTTGCTGCCGTCTTGATCTGTAAATAATAATAAGCCCCAAGTTAAATGTTCACGATCCAATACATAAAGAACATCATTGTCTCTTATCGCTTCTTTAGTCGATCTTGTCACGCGTTTAATCACTTCTGAAATTTGTTCATCATCCAACATTCGTTGCAGTTCATTCCAATACTTTACTTGAATCACAACCATTGAAACAGGCAAATTAAAACGTCTTGACGTCGACATGAATACCAACGCATCTTCTTTGTAAGCGGTCATCGTGCGTAATCTTGTTTCTTCATCAAGCGTCCCCAATTGTCGCGTTTTGCGCTCTAATTGGTGGTTTTCTGCCTGTAGCTCTTTAGTATGATAGCTAAACAGATAGACCATCACTGAAAATAAGGGAGTCATCACTAACCAAAAATACAAATTCAAGCTGACTGATTGACTGTTAGTGGTTGCTAGAAATAACGCATAACTCCCTTGACCAAAAATAAACAATAAATTTAGGACAAGTCCCATTGTAATAGTGGTGAAATACGTGATAATCGCTAAAATCATCGCGATATTCATAAAAATAATATTTTGCGCAAAACGTTCAGGGTTCATTCCGACAAAAATGGCGACGATAAAGTTTAGTAACAGAAAACCTAATAAAGATAAATCTGATAATAATTGATTATTTTTCATCATAATCCCCCTTCATTTTGCGATTTTTACGGAAGGCTAAGAATAAGCCCACAATCACTGAAATTCCAACTAAGGTAACCGCTAGTAAATAAATGGTTATGGTTGAATTTTTCTGAACTTTTTCAACAAAGGTTTTCTTTTCGCCAATATCTTCTGATTTTTTAAAGCGATATACGTAGCTGTTTTTATCCTTATCAATCACAAACGCATCGCCACTGTGTTTACTTACGCTTGTTTGACTGGCCATTTCTTTTGAAGCTAGATAAACAGATTCAGATGTTGCTCCTGTTAATATCAAGGCTCCAGATCCTTCATTATACGGCGAATGAATCAACTGACCCGTTCCAATTTGTTTGCCATAATCAGACTCAATACTAAGTTTTTCATTTGAGACAAACCCATTTCCAGCTTTATCGTATTGGAAATACAATTCTTTATTGAGTGATTTGATGACTGGATTATCTTTTGGAGAACCCATCAAAATAAGGTTATAGTTTTTCAAATCGGCTTTAGTTGCAGTCGTTGGGAAGAATTTTACTATCCCTGTATTGTCTTCTGCATATTTCCCTAATAAATTAATGACGTTGGTTAAGCTCTGATAATAATTTTGATCCATTTTATCAGGTAACACAATACCGATTTGATTGTAGCTTCCATCTTGCAAAAATGGGAATGGGTAATTTTGAAACAATAAATCTGTTCGGTCTTGTGTATTAATCAATAACGTTGATTCTGGTGCAATATAAGCCCACGGCGTTTGACTGCTGTCAGCAACACAAGGAACTGACTTCATCTCTAAATCAAAGCTGACTGTGACGGTATAATTTCCAACAACGGATAAATCTGCTGGCATTTTAAAAGAAACCGTATCTGAATCCGCATATTCTTTGTTTAGTTTTTTACTTCCAATTGGAATATCATTGATAGAAACCGTAACTAATGAACGATCAAAATCTAGATTTTTAGCGTATCTAAAGGCTAAATTCACTTCACTATTTTCAGCGATTGAACGATTTGCTGGCAAACTCATAAAATATTTTTTCTCTTGATGCCCTGCTCCTCGCACTTCATCTCCTGTTTTTGTTAATGCAAGTTCATCGTTTATTTTTAAGGGTTGGCTAGCCGTTTCAGTAGTCGTTGTGACTATTTTTTGGTCACTAGAAATTTGAGACATTAATTCATCATTTGCTACAAAACGCCCTGCTTTAATGAGTGCTTTTGGGTCATTTGATGTTACAATTAATACCGCTTTATTTTCGATTTTAAGCAATTGAATCACCGCATCTTTTTCCACTTTTTCAGCATCGATTTTACTTTGATATTCAGTTGGTAAATTTTTATATTCAGCTACCACTATTGTATAAGGCAGACCCATTGATGACGTATCTGAAAATGTACTAACAGGAATAGTTGCTCCATCTGTTTCATTTTTCTTTGCGTAACCAGACAACGCGTACACCGCGCTTTGTAGCTCTGTTTCATTGGCTTTATCTGGGACTAAGACTGCTACTTTTTTCTGAATCGTCGTGTCCATGCCACCAAAATAACTGTTGAACTGTTGAATAGTCGTTGACATAGGCTGTTTTGTATAAGCAACTCCTACATTTGAACCGTTATAAATGTGCAACCAATCAGCTGCAGATTGTGTAACACTACAAACATCTTGGGTTTCTTTGGTTACAATGACACCTTCAACTTTCAGTTCATTTTCACCTTTCCTCAAAATGTCTTTGGGTATTTCCAATGTTAGACTCTGTCTTTCTTGTGTTGATTCCGTTGGTCTAAATGAATAAAATTTCGTCCCGTTCACTGAAATCGTGATGCTTGACGCTTCATTTTTTGTTAACTGTGACACATTGTAATCTAAATTAAGCGTCACTTGATCAACATCCCAATAATCTAATAATTTAAAATAAAGGTTACTTGTAGGTGCACTTCCAACTAAGGAGCTTTTCGTACTTTGAAAATTTGTAATAAAGGTTTCTTTATCTGCTGCCGCCTCTTCGCCTTCAGCGTGGGCTAACATTGGTACACTCATTGATAAAAATGCTAAAATCAATCCCATTTTAATCCACTGCTTCATATAACAGTCACTCCTTTTCTATTTTTCATTTAAAATCGTTCGGTTTTGTACCATTTAGCTTCACGTTTCAAAACGGATTCTTTGATAAACATCACCATACCGTACGCCGCAACAAACAACCACATTTGACTATAAGTGACATACATCAACATAATAATGCCCACATTTCCTAGCGTCATCTCGCCTTTTTCAGTGGTGATGGTAATAAAGGTCCCTACAATAAATAACAAAATGGCTAAGAGCCATAATAGTCCACTAAAACCAGCTAAGGTTGTTGTGAGGTAACCCATTAAATTCATCACTAATAAAGTATCTGAAACTACTAAAGAGGTCATTAGTAAAAAGTAAATCGATAAAAAATACAAAATATCAAAACGAATTTTCCTAGCTTTACGGTCAAATAATAACGGTGTATTTTTAACAATCACATAAATATTGCCTTTTACCCATCTCGTCCGTTGTCTAAACCATACTTTCAGCGTTTGAGGCTCTTGCTCCCAAGTAACAGCTTTTGGTTGAAATTTAATGCGATAGCCCATCATGTAAATTCGAAAACTAATTTCTGTATCTTCAGCTAATGCCTTTTCATCCCAACCCCCAATTGCCTCAATGATCGAGCGTCTGACAATAAAATTCGTACCTGGAATGGTACACAACCCAAATAATTGCCAACGGCCTGCTTGTGCCATCCATTGAAAGGATAACGTTTCGATATTGATAAAACGAGTCAGCAAGCTAGCATCACGATTTCGGGTTCTAAATTTGCCAATTACCCCACCAAGGCGTTCATCATTTGTCAATTCTGCTACTAAATAGCGCAAGGCTGTTTTTTCTGGTGTGTTATCAGCATCATATATTGCAATGACCTCTCCTTTTGCTTGTTTAAAGCCAATATTCAACGCATTGGATTTTCCTTTTCCACCAGTCTCTGCATCTGTATTTACGATGTGCAATTGTCTAGTTGGATTTTTTCGTTGAATCGCAGCTAATAATTCGGCACTGTTGTCAGAAGAATTATCATTGATGACAATAATTTCATATCGTTCATGTGGATAATCAAAACGCAGTAACGCTTCGACTGTTTTTACAATTACGATTCCCTCATTGTGGGCAGGCACCATAATTGAAACAAATGGTATTTCGCCTTGAATTTGTGGAACTGCTTTTTTTTCTGTCTTTATATAGTAAATATACCCCGCAATAATCAGGACAACGTTTACTAATAGTAAACTCCATATTGAAATCGTTGAAATGAGTAAAAGATAGTCTGCTATTGTCATCACTATTCCCTCCTTACTTTTTAGTGCGATATTTACCACGATACAAGTTATAACCAACAATAAAGAATAAAACTAAAATAAAGAGTGTTCCAACAATAATAATCGTTAACACTTTATCTTGAAAAGCAAAAAATCCAGCCAAACTCCCTTTATCTGTTGCTTGCTTTTGAACTACTTTCTTACTTTCTTGAGGCAATGTGTGCAAATGTTTTAACTCGCCATTAACACGTACTTGACCATTTTTTACATCAATCACACTTGCCGAAGTTGCAACATGGTGTTCACTTTTCCGGATATCTCTTGCCATCATCGGCAGATTGTCTATTTTTTTTAACATGCTGTTAAGTTTTTTTAATGTATCTGGAAAATCATACGTAATGGCAGTTGGAGATGAAAATTTATACCCTAAAGCAGTATCGGTCCATTCAATTCCATCTAAATTTTCTGCTGGCAAAGCGTAATAGGCCTTTTGATAAACACCACTTTTTTCTGCTACAACACGTTTTGCTATTGTTTGAGGATTCGGCAACAATAATACACTATCACTTAAACCTAAGGCGTCTTCTTGATAGCCTTGGTCTTGATTCCAATAAGCTGGTGTCGCGATCCCGATGGGGTATACTTCATGCTCAACCAATTTATCAATCGTTGTATTCATAATCTCTTTTAACTCACTATCATCTTGTTTATTCGCTTGTGAAGCTACTGGCGTTTGCAATAAAATGGAGCCATTTCGAAATTGCAAGTATTGCAACGTATCCACATATTTATCGTAAGCCTTTAAATCTGTATTTTGCCAAACACTAGTTGCACTAACTGCAAAGGGTATTCCTTCTTTAAAGAGTTGATCCCCCATATATTCCAATAGAGCCAAATCGGAGAATGGTGTGACACCGGTAATCACCAATACCGGTTGACTTTGATAGGTGATGTTCAACCATTTCTGTAACAGCTTTACCATTAATTCTTGACTTAAACCCGTTGCATGAAAATAGGGTAGATAGGCAATTTTACCTTTCAACGTCCCGTAGGAATACGTTATCTGTTGGTTTTCAAATGAAATCAACCCCAGATCAGTTGTTGCATCCGTTGCATTTACTGTAACTTCTGCTGGTTCCAAAATCAGTTCTCTCGCCTCTAACTCTTGACTGCTCAGTTTAAAACGTTGCTTTGGAATTTTTTTCAATTGAATGCCCATTTCTTCTTGCCAACTAACTGGTAAGTTATCGCCAATATGAAGCTTCAAACCTTGGTAATCGTCTCGGTCTGCTAAAAACTCTTTATTTTGAATCTCTAAATCAGGAGCATTCATTAATTCAATCATGCCGTCAAACTCTTGAAGTTGATTTTTTTGATAATGATCGATGCTGACTGTGGAAACAGCGATATTCAAGCTTGTTAACAAACGTTGTAGACTTTCAATTGATTTTTCACCTGATCCTGACACATCTAAACTATCATAGACAAATAAAATCGTTTTATGTGGATGATCAATCGTTTCAGCCTTTGTATTTTCCGCTCCAATTACTAATGAAACGAATAAAAAGAAAAAGAGACACATCATTTTTTGAATTCGATTCATTTCATTAGCGCCCCTTTTCATCCTTTAATAAGTTGCCTTCATCCGACCATAAATGATTCGTTAAAACATCCGTAATCGTCATTAACGTCAATCCATCAAAAATAACGGCTACTAGGAAAAGATGTTTGGCTAAATCTGCATCTCCATCTCCAATAATAGAAATCAATAGAATTCCTGGAACCATCGTGATTAAGGCAATAATAAACCCATAACGCACAAGCCCACGATAACGTTTTTCTTTAAAATTTTGATACGCTGATACGCCGTATATTCCTAAATACACCAACATCCAAATAACAATAAAACCAATCGTCTTAGGATAAAACATTCTTTTAATCGAACTATAGCCTGTAAAATACGTTACTTGAGCTTGAGCTGGGCGTTTGGCAGAGGCTTCAAAGTTCCCCATTTCTCTTGGTTGCACTTCATGAATATCACGAGCCGCAATATCTAATAGGGTAAACAGTTCATCTGGATGAAAGAGATAATGTTTTAAAATCCAACCAAATCCATATTCATTATAAAAATGCTTAAACAAATATGGACTGTTTACATCAATTGCCTTGTATTTTTGAAAAAAAGTATTGCCTTTTAACAACGCGTATTGTTCACTCATATCCCCATCTGCTAAAGCCGCTTCGGGTTCTTTTGATTCTAATAAAACTCCTCGCGTCAATGATTGGTATTGGTTGATTTTTTCAAATTCAGAAGTGATTAGTTTGTATGTAGCCACACCAGAAATTAAAACGAGAACCAATCCAGCAGCTACTCCAATTCGATAAAAACGTTCCTTGCGAACAAACCAAAATGCGATATAAAGAAAAGCCAAACAAATTGCTAGTGGTGCATTTTGCTGCTTAACCGTTACTAAAATAATCGAACTGACTGTCACCAAGGTCACCATTGCTGTGTCATTATAGCGATGACGGTATAGTAATAATGTCCCACTGATGATATAGAGCATCGCTATAAACATAATGGGTTCACTGTACAGTGAGTTGAAATAAACTGTATACGCAGTATCTCCGAAAATAAATACCGTGATCAACCCAATCAAGTAAGCTTTATTACTCGCTACACGATACGTTAATCCTTCTACCAATAAATAAATACCACCTAAATAGAACACATAATAAATCAATCCCATAAATCGTAGGTCAAAAATTGTTTGACTATAAAAAAGCTTGTTTACAAAAATCGCTAATTTAATAAATAATGGTTGCGAAGAAAAAATCGTCGCTATATTTTCATTGTAATACTGCATAATTCCTAACTTTTTAACAACATCTACAAAATAATGATCTGAATAGCCTGGCAAATGATACAGACCATTACTATAAATCATCCTAAAAAAATCACCATTATCTGCAATTCCGTTATAAGGCGGAACAAACAAAACGATTCCTGCAATAATCGCTACTAAACACACACTGAATACCGCGGGCGAAATAAAACGATCAAGAAAGTTAACCGCTTTTGTATATTCGTTACTAATCACTCGTAATCCTTTTTTCAAAAAGTCACCCTCTTATCCTTATTTCAGTGTGATTTAATATTGATACGCTAATAATGCAATTAAATTGTTAAATGAATAGACTTGGTTTGTCTCTGTATCCCCGTAACCGCCATATAACGAGCTTGCTTCATCCATAATTTGATAAGTTTCCATTTTATTCATCGCTGTTAAATAAAATTCTTCATCCCCAGCTTCTGAGGCAATCATTGCCGCAATGCCATATGCCGCTGGTGATTGGTTTAAATCAATTGGCTTGCCTTTGCTATCGTAACGATTCGATAAGGTACCGTCATTTACTTGTTCTTTTAAATAATCAATACTCGCTTGCTTTTGTAAACCCACTTCACTTAGATGTAGAATCGCTAATAATGACTCAATGACATTGATTTCAGTACTATCTTGATAATCATTTTTTGAATAATTAAAGCGAGTTTTATAAAATGGGAAAGTATCTCCTAGATAGCCATTTTGAAGAATAGTTGTCTGATTTTCTAGCAACTTTGTTTGATTGCCTGGTAACAGACTGATTGTTTTTAAATCGATATAACATAACGTAATAAAATCATTATTCATCTTTGTTTTGCTGTCATAAAAATCATAAAGTTCATTCTCTTTAATGGATGTTTTGATGAAGCGATTGGCATATTTTTCAAAATCTTTTTCGTACTCAGTATCATGAAATTTACTCCCTGCTTCTTTCAAACTACGCAAAATACGCAAATCATCCACCGACGCGTTCACATCATATCGTTTGGCTAACTTAGGACTGTATCGATAACTAAATTGAGTTCCATCATCGACTGTTTTAAGGGTTAAATTCCATTCATTGCCAAATTCTTTTTTCTGACCAGTTAAAGCTAAATAACGCAACATTAAGCCTGCAGATTCACTTAAAATCTCATGACCAGTTGCGGTTTCCGCTGTTTGATCGGTATCTATATAATTGGTAACAATCCCATACTCACTTGTCATTTTAGTTTGTATAAACTGATTCAGTGCTTGCTCATGTTGATTGTCCTTTGTTCCAAAATGATTTTTAGGTTTAATTGTCTGCTCTTCTTTCATGATGATTGAGGCCTCACTTGAGGAATTATTTTGTTGTGAAGGAGATGATTTAGGTAGTAGAACTAGTAAAATAAGGCCAATCACTAAAAAAATTATTAACAAACCGCTAATCAGAAAATAATGACTCTTTTTCATAGTTATTGCTCCTCTTTTTTATAACGTTTCTTCATTTTTTAAGAAAGCTTCAATTTTTGCTTGATCTTTATACTCTGCTAATTTTTTGATAACAACACCGTTTTTTACCACAATTACCACCGGAACAGAAGAAATACTAGTTGCTTTAATAATTCTTTCAAATGCTACATTATCTTCTTTTTTAGCTTCATCCGTATTATAGTAGAAAATCTGTTTATTAGTCGCTTCTAACGCTTCTTCCAATTTAGGTTGAAAGGCCTGACAATGAGCACAGGTTGGACGTCCAATATAAAAAATCCCACTTTTTTTAGTATCAACTACATCTAAAAAGGCTTGATTATTGATAGTGACTAACTTCTCTTCACTTTTCTGATTTGTTTTAAATACCATCATGCCTACTATTCCTAACAAAACAAGTCCAATTATCAAAAATACCAACCATTTTTTCATATTTTCTGCCCCCATGTTATCTTAATAGTAAAAGTTTATCATAGATACTTAAAAATGTGGATTTAAAGCATTTTTGATTCCTTTACTCCTAAAAATGCACAAAGTTTTACAGTACATCTTAACATAAAAAGAACCTGATATGATTATCAGTTTTTATTGATACCTAGTAGAAAACTGATAATCTTTCACTTGAAACGCTTTCCTTTTAAAAAGGATTATTTCCTAGGAAATAATTCCCTGCCTTTCTTTTCAATTTCCATAAAGTTGCGTTACAATAATAGTAAGAATCCAATAAAATAGGGGGTATTTTATGATTACCATTGGTTTAACGGGTTGGGGAGACCACGAAACATTGATTTTAAACAAACAACAAAAATTGGAAAACTACGCGTCTCATTTCCCATTTGTAGAATTGGATACAAGTTTTTACGCATTGCCCGCTAGTTCAAGTATTGAAAGTTGGTTAGCAAAAACACCTAACACTTTTCAATTCATACCTAAAGCACTGCAAACCATGACTAAACATCGTGACTGGAGTGATTTCTATCCGAGTGAGAAAAATATGTTCGACACTTACTTAGCTACTTTTGAACCCATGGTTTCAGCAAATCGGTTGAAAGCCATTCTTTTTCAATTTCCACCGTATTTCGCCTGTACAAAAGAACATGTTGCCTACTTGAGAAACATTCGAATGTGGATGAAAGATTTGCCAGTTGCAATTGAATTCCGCAACAACACTTGGTATTCCATTGACTATCAGCAACAAACTCTTCAATTGTTAAAGGAACTCAACTTTATTCACACAGTAGTTGATCAACCTCAAACACCAACAAACAGCGTTCCTAAAGTTTTATCAGTAACCAACTCTGCCTTAACTTTATATCGTCTTCATGGTCGTAATTTTGATGGCTGGTTGAATGCCTCTGGACCTGATTGGCGAAAGAAAAGGACTCTTTACAACTATAATTTAGCAGAACTAGAAGGTATTAAACAGGATATTTTGACGCTTACAGAAGAATCAAATGAAGTTGCTGTTATCTTTAATAACAACTCGGGAGGGCACGCAGCAAGCAACGGGAAAAGCTTGCAAAAATTAATGAATGTAACATTCATTGGACTCTTGCCTCAACAGCTGGATTTAGAATTATTTTAACAATCTTATTGCTTTATTAAGAAAAGATTCACGATTCCTTTGAAAAACATATGCTACACTAAATAGGAATGACAAAAAGAAAAGAAGGTTTAATTATGTCTTATCGAACACCACCCTTTATAACACCATTTGCAATTGTTTCAATCGTTATCGGGCTAAGTGCGACGAACACGATTGTAAACCGGGTTAGCCCTCCGGCACCAAGGCAAGAACAAAAAGAGAGTCAAGAAACACCTACTCAAAAAGACTCTTCTACAATAGACAGCGCTACTTCTGAAAAGAATGAGTCTGAAAATTCTTCTAGTTCAACAGAAACTAAAAGCTCAGAAGAACCTACGAAAAAGGACTCCACAGAAGATGGTAAAACTTCTGACAGCACAGTGGATTCTAGTCAAAAAGAGCCTGCAACAAGTGACACAAGTACAAGTGAGTCTGCTCCCACTGATAGCTCGACTGACTCTAGTCAATCCAATCAAACGCCGAATACACAAAAAGATACAACTCAGCAACAAACAAATACGACAAATCCAACAGCTAATCAATAGAAAGGAGATGAATATTCATGTTTAGTTTATTTGATGCTATCAATCATTATTTAGGTTTTTTTAACTTTAATCTTAAGTTGAAAAATCAGATTTATACGATAATGGGATTTATTGGGAATTGGTATTTGTTGCATTTAGCGATTCAATTATTTAAAAATCAGCTTTACTTGCGTGGCTTTTTATTTGCACTGATTTTTCTCGTGCTTCTTTATTTTTCAATTTTAAATCTTGTTTACTACTTTACATCCAAAACGGTTAAAGGAGACATTTCTCCCCATATTGAAAAAATATTTGGTGGAAAACCTAAAGATGCCGATATTTCAGCACCCATTTCTCCTAATCCTTTTCATACACAACCGGGGACTCCTGTTATGTATGACCCTGTTGGAATTTACGATCAGAACAATCTGATTTCTGCAACGCTAACTAGTACCGATGCTCAACGAGAAGTCCTCAAACATATCGCGGATCATTTGCTTGAAACCCATCACATTCAAGAAAATTATCAAGGACTAAATGATCAACAAGTAACCGATTTCCTAAAAAAAAGCAATCTAATTGCATTTGATGCTATCGGAACTCACGCCTTAATTCCTTCTTATAAAATAGTGACTGAGGAAAATCAACTGAACGTTTACGCCGGATTAAATATCCTAGATCAACAACTTATCGGCAGCATTGAAACTGTCGGAACCTTTGATATTCATGACTTGCAAGAAAATTATCAGCTTTTACCTGTCAGTTGCATCCTTCATGGGGGCAAATGTAAAACAATTGGGCGCTCGGGGCTCATTGAAAGTATTGAACCTTATTTTGTTGAAATGAAAATTGCCTATCAAAGAAAAACGAATGAACCTAAAAATACCAACTAAGTAAAATTTATTTACTTAGTTGGTATTTTTTATATCATTTCTTTCGCTAATAATCGATACGTGTTTAACCGCTTTTCTTGGCTATGAGTAATACTCACAATCATCGCTTCATCAAAACCATACGTTGTTCCTTCTTGAAGTAATTTATCAGCAACGACAGCCGGTGTTCCTACTAAGTGGATTTTGCGATTTTCTTGGATTTTCATTCGATCTAGCTCTGTTAAAGGCAAGCTTTTTGCTACTTCAGGTGTTAAAATAACTGGTTTTTCACCTTTAGCCATCATCAAACGTTGAATATCGGCTGGTGCTGCCTCATACTCTGCTTCTTCCAAACTTTCTGCAACCGTTGCTAAATAAGCAACATTGATTTCTGGTTTTTCCATAAAATCAGACGGCTGAAATCTTGATTTGTACAAATCCAGTATTTCTTTTGATAAAGACCCCATAAAAAATTGAGCAAAAGAATAGCCAACACCCATTCTAGCAGCTTCTCTAGCGCTGTCTCCACTTGATCCTAATAGCCACGCTTCGGGTAATACTATTTGACTTGGAGAAGCGATTGTTTCTTGATACAGCGAATCACTAGGAAGCGCATCTTTAATTAACTCTAAGGTTGTTTCTAATTTTTTATATAGATAACGCAACTCAGGGCGTGCACCTTCTGATAATGCATAAATAGCCTTCATATCTCCACCTGGCGCTCTTCCAACACCAAAATCAATTTTCCCTGGATTCAATGCACTTAATGTTTTAAATACTTCTGCCATTTTTAGTGGTGAATAGTGCATCATCATCGTTCCGCCTGTCCCTAATCTAAGATTTTTAGTCAAACTAGATAAATACGCAATGATAATCTCAGGCGCTGAGCTTGCGAAGGTTGTTGTGTTGTGATGTTCTGCTAACCACATGCGATGATATCCTAATTCATCTGCTAGTAACGCTAATTCCACGGCTTTTATAATTGCCTCCGCACTTTGATTCCCTGCAGTTACAGGAGCTTGGTCTAAGACACTTAATTTCATTTTTTGTTCCTCCTACCTTCATTGATACACTACTTTTAGTATACTGCTCTTATACATAAAAAGCTGACTTTTTGCTTTAACTAAAAAAGCCAGTAACTGAATAACGATCAGCTACTGGCTTTCAATTGTTTTATTTTACAACACGAACTGCAAATGAAGGTGCATATCCGCTGATACTTTGGTATTTCACAACGTCACCTGTTTGTGGAGCATGAATGTATTGTCCACCACCTGCATAAATTGCAACGTGATGAGTAGCTCCACGAGGTCCCCAGAACAACAAATCTCCAGCTTGTAAAGCGCCCATTGACACTTGAACACCTGATGATTCTTGAGGAACTGTATAACCACCGATTGATTTTCCTAGAACACGACTAAATGCATAGCCTGTTAAACCAGAACAATCAAATCCAGCAGGACTTTTCCCACCCCATACGTAAGGAACGCCTAGATAACGTGCTGCTTCAGCAACAACTGCTGCTCCTTCGGCTGCTGAAATAGTATTTCCAGAAACGCTACCTGCGCCTGGATCAACAGCAGGTGCATTATTGGTATTTGCTGTTTCTGTTTTTGATGTTTCGGTTGAAGTTGGAACTGCTTTTGGAGCTTTAGCAGCAGCTTCTTGTTGTGCTTTTAGGTCAGCTGCTTTTTTCTCAGCATCTGCTTTTTCAGCTAAGAATTGATCACGTTCGCCTTCTGCTGTAGCTTTACTTGCTGCAAGAGTTGCAACTGCTGATTCTTGTGCGATTTTTTTCGTTTCTAACTCACCTTTTAACTTTTCTAATTCACCAGAAACTTGACGTTGTTCTTCGATTTTAGAATCTGTCTCTGCTTTTTTACTTTCTACTGCTTTTTTATCGTCTGCTTGTGCTTTAACTAATTCACGATTTGCTGAAACCATTTGGCTAACAACATCAACGCGGCCAATTACATCAGATAAAGATTCAGCTGAGATAATGAAATCTATGTAGCTATCTCCATCATTTACTTGCACTGATCTTGCTTGTTTTTTCAATTGTTCTGTTCTTTGGTCAATTTTAGCAGTTAAATCATTGATTTCTGCTTCTAATTTCTCTTTTTCTTTTTGAGTCGCTTCACTTTGTGCAACCAATGTTTTTGCTTTTTCTTCTGCTACTACGATTTCTTTTGTAACAGCTTCTAAACTTGTTGTTGCTTCTTTTTGTTGACCTGATAAGTCACTAATTTTTGAATTTTGTTGTTCAATTTTTTCAGATAAGTCGTCTGCTAATGCGCTAATTGGTGCTGATAAAGCTGATAATGTCAACGTTCCTGCTAATACAAAGGTCATGATTCTGTTTTTCACACTAAATTCCTCCAAATATCGTTGTTTTTATAGGTATATTTTTTAAGTTTATGTTTAAATTTTAGCGGTTATTTAACCTTAAAATATTGTATCATACCCTCACCTCAACGCCTAGCAATTCTCAAAGATGACTCACAAATGTAATATTTTTAAAATAGGACTAAAGGATGAATTATGTTTTGATGGGTTTTAGCCCTTTTCAATGGATGGTTTGTTACAGATGCGTAACAGGTTGTGATAAATGAACTATCGCTAACAAAGATTTTTAAATCTTTGTTAGCGATAGTTTTACTTTTTATTAAATTTATTTAGGTAAATCAAAAGATAGCTCTTTACCTGCTCCCATTGTCTTGCCCTCTTTTGTTCTTAAATTCACTTCAATTTTAAATTCTTTGTCTTTCCAAATTTTGTCATATTGTTCTTTGTCCAACAAGAAGACTTGTATGAATTCTTTTTTACTACCTTGTTCTAGTATTTGATTATTGCGATCTGTGGCTAACAACATACTTGAACTCAACAATCGTTGAGTACCATTATTGACTCTCAATACAGAAGAAGACATACTTAAATCAATATCTTTATCGCTTTTGTTATCTGTTTGAAATTTAGCGGTTAAAAGTACCAAACCATTTTCAACATTATCAAAACGCGGCGCTTCCACTTCGTTGGGTACAAATTCTGTAAATTGATAACCCTCTAAAGTTACGCCCACATCTTCAAGTGTTTCTGTTTTATTGATTTCGGATTTTTCTTTAATCATCGTTTTTTCACCCATATTATCAACCGTTACTTTATCTTGATAATAAGCACCATTGGCTTCTTTCTTTTCTTCACCTTGACTGCTGATTGGAAGCTCAATTTTTTGTGGACTTCCAATCATATCATCAACTTTAAAACTATCCGGCTTCGTATGTACACCTGGAATTGTTAAAGTGATACTTGTTTGTTCTTTAATTTTGTCAAATGCTGTTGGACCAAAAGCATAAGCTAAGTATCCTGTTTTTGTTTCTCCTGAAGTAACCTTAAATTTAGAAGCTACCATAATACTACTCAAATTTTCTTTTTCATCTGGTAGTAATGATTTTATCCCCATTGAAGTTTTGCTTGTTCCTACATAATTCAAATCAAAAGAAGGTGTAAAATAAATGTCTTTGTCTTCTTTATTTTCAATCGTATATTTTGCTATCATAATTCCACCGCGTTCTATTTGTTCTTCAAATGGAATCGCAAAGTCCCGATTAAAATCTTTAATCTCCATATATTCATAGCCGTCTAAAGTGATAACAACTTCACCTTGATTTTTCACGATGGGGTCTTGACTGGCATAAATTTTCTCGATGCTTTTAGCATCCGTTTCTTTTTTCATTTCTGAAATTTGTTTGCTAAAATCAATACTCCCCGTTGATTCTTTTTTTACTATTTTCTTTTCTTTCGGCTTATCTTTTTTTGATTTTGAACTTTCGACAATCGATTCTTTAGGTGCCTTAACTTCCTTTTCCTTTGTTCCACAACCTGCTAATACAAACGTACAGATTGCAAATGATGTAGCAAACATAGTTAATTTACTCTTTTTCATTTTCTTTCCCCCATTACTTTTTTACTTACAATTAAAGTATAGCAGTTCGGAATATAAAAATACAAGCGTAATTATAATGTTTTCTATATAATAACAAAAAACCACACCGAATTAAAATCCAGTATGGTTTTACTTTTAGTATGCTTTTACTTTACTTCACTATCTAAAACAAATTTCCCAACAACAGCAGCTAATACACCACCAACAATTGGTCCCACAATAAAGACCCAAAGTTGCGACAATGCTTCGCCGCCAGCGAAAATTGCAGGAGCAATACTTCTAGCGGGGTTAACGGATGTTCCTGTTAATGGAATACCTAGCAAGTGAATCAATACAAGTGTTAAACCAATTACCAATCCAGCAAATTCTGGGTTGCCTTTTTTACCCGTTACCATCACGATTACCAGTACAAAAACAAAAGTTAAGATACATTCAACTAGAAAAGCACCCATTGCGTTTAAGTTACCAAAGCCGTTTTGACCTAAGTTTGAAACAGATAAATCAGATGCTACTAAAATACTTTTTAATACTGCAGTTGCAACGATTGCACCTAGTACTTGACCAACAAGGTAGTACACAAGCTCCATTGCTGAAATACGTTTATTAACAAACAAACCGATTGAAACAGCTGGGTTAACGTGACAGCCTGAAATGGTTCCAATACTGTAAGCCATTGCTACAATCGATAAACCAAATGCCATTGCAATGGCTAACGTACCAACACCTTCAATTCCTCCACCTAAAACGGCCGTTCCTGTACCAAATAATACCAAAACGAACGTTCCGATAAATTCAGCAATTCCTTTTTTTATCAATTACAATTCCTCCTTAAGGATACAAATAAGAGCATTTTCTTACAGAATTTTATTTTAACATATTCAATGAGCGTTCTGCCTAAATTTGATCAAAGACAATTTTCATAATTCTTTAAGAAAACCTACTTTTTTTATAATCCTTTTCGTCCAATAACTGGAAAGAATTTTGCTGTTTTTTTAGCATATTCGATAAAATCAGGACGATCTTTGTATTTTTTTTCTAATAGTGGAACACCAGATACATATAATAACAACAAGGTAATGATAATTGGTCCAATAATTCCCCACAAGTTAGCTACTGTTGTTAGTGTGATAACATAAATCCCCCACCAACTAAGAGCTTCGCCAAAATAATTGGGATGACGAGTCAATGACCATAGCCCAGTTGTCAATAACTGTCCATGATTTTCAGCATGCTGTTTAAATTTTGTTAATTGCCAATCCCCAACAACTTCAAAGAAGAAACCAATTCCCCAAATCGCAATCCCCACTGTATTCCACCAATAAAAAGAATCAACTTTTGTCGTATTTATCAATAAAATAGGCAGTGAAACGATGTAAAGCAACACACCTTGTAAAACAAAAACGTTTAAATACGCTTTTAATCGCGGAAAATGATTTCCCCAGCGTTTGCGCATATTAACATAACGATAATCTTCCGGCTTCCCAATATTACGACGAGCTAGGTGATAAAACAATCGCATCCCCCAAATCAAGACTAACAGAGTTACCCACATTCCAGCAAAGGTTGGCGTTCCAGTTGAAAAATAAGATGCTAACGCCACAATAATAAAACCCGGTCCCCATGCCAAATCAACAATTGAATTATTATTTAATAGCTGGGCAATAATAAACAATATCGTAAAATAAATAACTAATAAAACACCACTTAACACATAAGCATTTCCCATTTAAATCTCCTCCATTTCCCTATCTTCCATCGACAAAGCGATAGCAATACATTCTTCCCCTGCACTCATTGCAACTACTGTAGAAATCTCCATTAAATAGTGAGGTTCAAATCCTAGTTCAGCTTTCACTTGATTAGCAAACCGTTTTGCCCGTTTTTCATCATTTGCGTGAATGATCGCATAGCGTTTAATTGAGTGGTGTCGTTGCATTTTTTTTACTTCCTTCAATAAACGTTTTTCATTTGACTTTGTGCTAAAAGTCACACCTTCCACAGATCCGCCACCTTCTTCATTCAAGCTGACAATTGGTTTTAAGTGAACTTTTTGAGCAATTTTCCCGACAATACCAGGTAACCTTCCCGATTGAATCATAGCATCCAATTGATTCACACTCACTAAGATTTTAGTAGTAGCACGTGCATCAACTACCCTGGCAACAATTGTATCAAAGGATTCTCCTTTTGCAATCCACTCCGCTGCCTCCATCACCAATAACCCTTCTGCAGCCGAATTTTGCTTAGAATCAATAATAGCTATCTTGGTTCCTTTTTGCTGAAACTTCTTTGCGCCTTCTTTGATTGAAGAATAAGTTCCGCTCAGAGCACTCGCAACTGTGACAACAATAATTTCTTGATACCTTGTTTCTAAATAAGAAAAAAGATTTTCAATCGCTTTAAGACTCGGTTGGGAGGAACTTGCAGTGCCATTTTCGACGCGGTTCATTTCATAAAATTCTGTTGGTTGAATAGTGAGTTTATCCAAATAATTAACATCGTTAATAATCAAGTTCATAGGCAACACATGGATTTGTTCTTTTAAAACGAACTCTGCTGGTAAATCAGCAATTGAATCCGTTACAAGGGCAATTGGATATTTTTGATTGGTATTCACTTCAAATTGCAACAGCATATCATCTGCTTTTTGCTGCAAAATACGCCCCATCTTGCATAAACGGCGCATCACTTCTGCAGGTTGATTGGAATGAATATGAATACGTGCTTTTTTAGACCCCGTTGCTACTACCATCGAATCTCCCAAATCTTGAAGTAACGCTTTTATTTCTTCCTGTACAAGATCTTCTCCTTCGATTAAAACCTCAGTGCAATACCGATTTAGTGGAACGCTATCAAATTGGTGATGCGACTGACTTACATCTACACTCAACTGTTCTTGAATAAGAGCAGAATCAATGATTGATTCTGTTTCTCCTTGTCGACAAATCATCTCCGTAAAACCTTCGAGAAACAAAACAAAACCTTTTGCTCCAGCATCTACAACATTATTTTTTTGTAAAATTTTTAACTGCTTTGGAGTTTCCTTTAATGCGTATCGCGCGTTGTCTAACCCTCTACTTAATGTTATTTTCAAGTCCGCTTCTTTTGCATCAAGTGATTCTGCCCAAGCTCGAATAACCGTAATCATCGTGCCTTCCATTGGATTTTCAATCGCGGCATACGCATCTTTAACAGCCGCCTTTGCACTTTCTACAAAATTCAATGAAGAAAATAACGCTTCTTTTTCAATTTGTTTTGCAAATCCATTCAAATATTGGGCAAAAATAATACCCGAATTTCCCCTAGCACTCACTAATGCAGCTTCTGCAACAGCATCAAAAACTTCCTTAATAGACTGGAATTGTTGTCCAGTTTCTTCAATAATCCCCTGCATTAAAGAAGCCAGATTGCTTCCGGTATCCCCATCTGCTACTGGAAATACATTCATATCATTGAGTGACTTTTTTTTATTAATAACAGAAATAGCTCCTTGCTGAAAAGCTAATCTTAGTTGTTCTTTATCAATTACTCTATTAGATTCCATTAGTTCCCCCATCTTTACTCCCTGCCTTAATTATTCTAATGCCATTGAAAATGTTTTGCTATCAAATAAACAACCCCAGCTGTGGCACTATTTAAAACCGTACCCCAAATCAAATCAAGGATCGTAACTAGTGTCGACCAATCTTTCAACGTCGCCAAATTGGTTAAATCATATGTTCCATAACAAATTAAGCCGAAAAAACCACCTGTGATGAGCGCTGTGAGTAAGGAACCTTTTTCTAGTGACGGATTGATTACAAAGAAAATCAATCCTGCAATAAATAACAAATAAAAAATAGCTGCTGGTAGTACTTTAGTTTGACCCATCAAATGACCAATTTCCTTTTGGTAAACATTTTTAGCAATAAATAATAACCAAATTAAATCAATAATCAAAAAAACAAAAACTGTTGTGAGATAAATTTTAGCATAATAACCCATTGTTCTCTCCTCCTTTTTTACTCTTAAAAATATGACTTATTATAACAAACCTACACTTTAATTAGCGAATACTTTGATTGCAGTTTAATCGATTGACAGTTTTAAGCTTTAGTTGTATGATGAATAAAAGCTTACTATTTGTAAGTTATAAACTTTTAATTAAAGGAGTATCTCTACTATGAAAATTGATATTTGGTCAGACTTTGTATGTCCATTTTGTTATATCGGAAAACGCCATTTAGAAGCAGCTCTTGGAGATGAAAAAGATGTTGAAATTATTTTTCACAGCTTTGAACTTGATCCAAACACCGCTATCCATCACGATGAAGACATTCACCAATTGATTGCCACAAAATACGGGATTAGTTACGATCAATCCAAAGCAAATAACGCTCACATTCAACAAATGGCTGCAAACGTTGGGTTAGATTATGACTTTGACCATATGCAGTCAACGAACAGCTTCACCATCCATCGTTTAGCACAATTTGCTAAAGAACAAGGACTTGGAAATGAATTTGTTGAAGCAGGTATGCATGCTTACTTTACGGAAGCCGCTTTTTTGAATGACGAAGAAACATTAGTTGCTATCGCTAAAAAAGTAGGATTGGACGAAGCTAGAACTCGTGAAATCATCCATTCAACAGAATATACAGCGCCTGTTCGGGTCGACGAAACCAAAGCAATGGAATTGGGCATTCAAAGTGTTCCTTTCTTTTTAATTGATGACCAATACGCTTTAAGTGGTGCTCAACCAATTGAAACCTTTAAATCTGTTTTGGCTCAAATTAAAGAAAAATCAGCAACTTCAGCACCCATCGCTTCTACTGATGCTAATTGTGAAGGAGATTCTTGTACAATTTAACTAAAAAGCAGTTTCCTGAATATTTTTCGCCATCTGACTCATTATCGGATGGTTTTTTATTTTTTTCTATTGCTATTCTTTTAAATACTTGTTTAAATTAAAAGAAAACCTTTACAAAAAGAAGGAGGCATTTCCATGTTAAAAAAAATCCATACCGATTCAGCACCAGCAGCGATTGGACCTTATTCTCAAGCGATTGCTGTCGGCGACACACTCTACACATCTGGCCAAATCCCAGTTGATCCTACCACTGGAAAAGTTGTCGCAGCTACAATTTCCCAGCAAACTGAACAAGTCATGAAAAACCTAGCTGCTGTTTTAAATGAAGGCAACAGTGATTTACAACACGTTATCAAAACAACTTGCTTCTTAGCAAATATGTCAGACTTTGCTGAATTCAATCAAGTTTATGAGGTCTCCTTTGGCGAACACAAACCCGCTCGCTCTTGCGTAGCAGTAAAAGATTTACCTCTTGGGGTTTTAGTTGAAATAGAAGCAATTGCTATCATCAATTAATTGAAACAAAAAACGATCTATTCCCAACTAAACATCATTAGTTAAGAATAGATCGTTTTTCATTTCGATTCCATTTCATCAGAGATTTTAAATACATAGTTGTCTAATTCAAATAGCTCCCTTAAAATTTCTTCCACTTGGTTAAATAATTGATTGACTTCATTGATTTTATTCGAACATTCGATTGTTTTATGTCCTTCGTAAATGAATTGATCGTACGCTTCAATTAATTTTACTTGTTGCACGCCTTTAGTAAATAAGGTGAATTCATCCATCATCTGAACTTCAAAACTCTGTTTCCACCCCTCCGTTAAGACAATCGTCATTACAACAGTATTGACTGACAGGCCATCTAATGCTATTTCTCTGCCATTTACCAATAACGTATAGCAAACACTTTTCACAATCCCACAAGCATTGCATCCACCTTCAGTTAAATCAACAGACTTGCTAAGAACAATCTCTTTCATTTTTTACCTCCACTTACAATGACTTATATTAGTTAAATTATACTACTTTTTAGTGACAAGAACACTTTAATTATTCATCATTTAGCATTCTTATCACAATCACGTTTTATATTCGTTCTTTTAATCCAAATGTAGCGAACAATCAAATATCCATGTTAATTTTTTGGGTACATCGCCACATGGAACATGCTAAAATCGGTTTATACTATTCAATGAAAGGAAGGGCTCCAGATGATAACAAATCAAGCAAAAATCGACCTCTATTACCAAATGCTCCTTGAAAAAAATTCAACTTTCGAAGGTGTCTTTTACGCTGGAATCAAAACAACTGGCATTTTTTGTCGCCCTACTTGTCCCGCGCGAAAACCTAAGAAAGAAAACTGTGAATTTTTCGAAACTGCCAAAGAGGCAACCTTAGCTTCTTATCGCCCTTGCAAAAGATGCTTGCCTCTTTCAAATCCAAGTCACTTATCCCCTGAAGTAAAAAAATTGGTCCGCGCAATTGAAGAAAATCCAGAACGAAAATGGACAGATAGAGATTTCGATGCGCTTTCCATCAGTGCAAACACTGCTCGCAGACAATTTAAAAAGCAATTTGGTATGACCTTTATTGAATATGCTCGTTCAAGAAGGTTAGGGTTTGCTTTTGAACACATTCGTAAAGGAACCTCCTTTATCGACGCACAACTTAATACTGGTTACGAATCAAGCAATGGCTTTCGAGACGCCTTCACACGAACAATGGGCACCGTTCCAACCAAATCTGCTGATATTAAATTGCTCACTGCTCATTGGATTGAAACACCTCTTGGATCGATGCTAGCAATCGCTGATGAA
The DNA here is from genome assembly GCF_059420345.1 of Carnobacterium sp. GW821-FHT04C06. NCBI lineage: Bacteria > Bacillati > Bacillota > Bacilli > Lactobacillales > Carnobacteriaceae > Carnobacterium > Carnobacterium sp. GW821-FHT04C06. The sequence continues at coordinate 114,785 of NZ_JBWKTN010000006.1, read as the reverse complement.
AATGCGCTTTATTTGTTGGAATTTGTTGACCGTAGGGGCTTGGAAACTGAAATTGAAAAATTACGAAAACGAGCACACGCTGCTATTATTCCAGGAGCCAATTCCATTATCCAACAGATTTCCTCTGATTTAACCAACTATTTCAATGGCACACTAACCCAATTTACGACTCCCATCCACTACCTAGGATCTGATTTTCAAAAAAGTGTTTGGGACGAACTTCAAAAAATACCAGCTGGCACGACTCTTTCCTATAAAGAACTTGCCGAAAAAATAAACAATCCAAAAGGCTACCGTGCCGTTGCCCGTGCAAATGGTACAAATCAGCTTTCTTTAATTGTCCCTTGTCACCGCGTCATCAATACAAATGGCGCCTTAGGAGGCTATGGCGGAGGTGTAGATCGTAAGGAATGGTTATTAAAACATGAAATAAAACACTACAACAGAAAAAGCAACTAGGAAAAATTCCCAGTCGCTTTTTCTTACTTTTCAGATTTCTTCATAAACCCAACTAAAACGGTAAACAACGGTGTCAAATAACAAAAGAAAGCAAATGGCAAGTATTGCAAGGTCCCAATTCCAAGCGTCCCTGCAATAAATACACCACTCACGCCCCATGGAATTAGTGGGTTGAAGGTCGCTCCCGCATCTGACAAGGTTCTAGATAGATACTTATCAGGTAAATCAATTTTACGATAGTTCTCTTTATAAGCCTTACCTGGCAAAATAATAGAGAGATATTGTTCGCCAATCAATAAATTGACCCCAATTGAACTTAAAGCCGTCATTAAAATCAAACGCCCTTTTGTCTTCATCAAATCCTCTACCTGTTGCAAAATCGTTTCTATAATACGCAATTTCACTAACAGTCCACCAAGCGACAGGGCTAAAATAATCAATGAAACCGACCACATCATGCTTTGCATCCCACCACGAGTCAATAGCGTATCGACATTTTCAACCCCTGTTTTCGATACAAACCCATCTTGAATCCAAGAACCAACAGAAGCAATTGTAGTAGATGGATGATAAATGTAACGCACCACAATTGACAATACAATACTCGTTAAAAGAGTAGGAATCGCAGGCACTTTACGCCATGCGGCAATAAATAAAATTAAAACAGGAAATAACGTAATTGGAGAAATCGTATAAAACTGATGCAGCGTATCTGTAATAACTTGTAAATCATCACCAGCTGCACCTTTTACTGGATGAAAACCAAGAGAAATAAACGCAATAAGAGAAAGAACGAAGGCTGGAAAAACCGTCCACAACTCATTTTTAATATGCTCAAATAGATCAACTTCAGCAATTGCTGCTGAAAGATTTGCTGTATCCGATAAAGGAGAAATACTGTTCCCTAGAAAAGCTCCGGAAACAATTGCTCCAGTTGTAATAGCTGGATTAAATCCCATGATTTGTCCCATTCCAAAAAAGGCAATTCCCACTGTTGAAATCGTCGTAAAGGAACTTCCTACCGTTGCACCAACAACTCCACAAATAATAAAAACTGTTGGCAAAAAGAATTTAACAGACAAGACGCTAAATCCATACACCATAATCGTGGGAATCGTTCCTGCAGCAATCCAAACACTGATTAACGCACCAATCAAAATGAAAATAATAATCGGAACCAAACCTGGCGTAATCCCTTCCTGAATGCCCTCATGAATTGTCTTCCAAGATACTTCTTTCACTGCAGCAAATAAAATGACCAATGCTAAGGCAAATAAAATCGCCACATGAGCTGGCAGTTTAAAGCCAATAATACAAGTTCCAATCATTGCTAATAAAACAACTAAAAGAAACATTGCTTCTTTAATCGTTACATCCTTCTTCATCTTTTGCGCTTCCTTTCTTCTCTTTTCATTCACCTAATAAATTAACGTCTTGAGTACGCTCCGTGCCAAACTGGACCAATAAATTGGTTTAAGGCAAATCCTTCTTCAATGCCACAATAAACAAAGTCTTTTGCTTTTATCACAGCCTCTTTTGCCGATAAACCATTGGCTAAACCAGCAGTTACAGCAGCTGCAAAGGTACAGCCTGCACCATGATTGTGATTTCCTTCAATTTTAGGTGATTTTAGTAGCATAAATTCTTCCCCATCATAAAACAAATCAATCGCTTCTTGACTAGTTAACCCTTTTCCGCCCTTAATGACAACATTTTTGGCTCCTAAAGCAATAATTTTAGCGGCGGCTACTTTCATATCTTCCACTGTTTCAAGTGGTTTCATTTCTGCTAATTGACTGGCTTCAAATAAATTTGGCGTTGTAATGGTTGCTTTGGGAATCAATAATTGACGCATACTGCTAACATTTTCAGGCTGTAAAACCTCTGCTTCACCTTTACAAACCATCACTGGATCAATCACGATTTGTTCAATAGCACCTGTTTCTAACATTTGACTCACCTGTTCAATGGTTTCAACTGTCCCAAGCATACCTGTTTTCATTGCTTTAAATGGCCCACACGCTAATGCCGTTGCCAATTCTTTTTCAATGATTGATTCTGCTATTGGAAAAACGTCATGATGCCAAAAATTCGCTGGGTCCATTGTCACAATCGATGTGACCACACTAATACCGTAAGTGCCATATTCTTCAAATGTTTTTAAGTCCGCTTGTAAGCCTGCTCCGCCACTTGTGTCAGAACCTGCAACTGTCAATACTCTTTGAATTTCCATCTAATCCCCATCTTTCCACCAAATTTAGTTGCTTGTTATACAAAGAAATGTATAGCAGAATGCGCTCCACTATACATTACTGTAAACCAGCCTTCGCTATTTTCCTTGCGCAGACAGTAGTTCTATTCAGAAAATCCAAGCCAACTCGGAATTAGTTGAATACCGATTTCAAGTCAGCTAAGACTTACATTTTCGTTCAATTAGTTTTCTTCAGCATAGATTGCTTCTAATTTACTTTGAATTGCTGCTTCAATTTTAGCTGCATATTCGTCAAATACTTCTTTATCATTCATATATGGTGACATTGCAGAAGCACGTAAGATGGTTACTTTGTCAGCACGTTCCCATTCTTTACGTGAGAAACCTAAACCATTTACAAATTCAAATGGGCTGTGTCCATATTCTTCAATCGCAAAGTCAGTATGTGAAGTGATAAATTCATTGTTGTATAAACCACCTTTTGCATATGAAGCATAATCATAGAAATCATGGTTTAATTTGTTCATTTTCACTAAGTCAGTGTTGCCTTTTTCGTTGAATACATAATCTACCATGTTGAAATCTGGTTTTGTTAATGCATGCAATTCAATTGTTTTGTCGCCAACTTTGAATTCTTTGCCGTCGATAAAGTGATAGAAGTGATAAGCTCCTTCAATGCTTGCACCCATTAATTTACCGTAACCAGTTACGTTTAATGGCAATACTTTGTGTGCAGTCCATACAGCAGCTGCAGTTGCGCCGGCTTTTGAACCTTCAAGAATATATGCACCTAATAAGGCTGGAATATCCGCACCTTTTTCAAATACATACGTTGCAAAGTAAGAAATAACGTCACGCATGCGGATATCTTTAATTACAACACCACCTGCAGAGTAAGGGATATAACCCATTTTATGAGGGTCGATTGTAACAGATTCTGCTAAGCTGATTGCTTTGAATGATTCATAAACTTCTCTTGTTAACCAATCATTTTTTTCCATGAAGATACCGTTTTTAGCGTAAACAGCTTCGATTTGATCCCATTCAATAAATTCATCGTTTTCATCTAAGAAGATTGAACGTCCATAACCACCGTATGCAGCATCAACGTGTACATAGAAGTAAATACCTTCTGCAGCTAATTTATCGCGTAATGCAATAATTTGGTCGATACGGTCGATTTGACCTTCTTCAGTTGAACCAACAACACCTACTACCCCAAGAGTTGGAATACCTTGTGCAGCTAAATCACGAATTTGTGCTTCCAATTTATCAATATCCATACGGTATTCACTGTTTACTTCACCAGCGATCACTTGGTCTAAACCAATACCGATAATATCAGCAGCTTTTAACCATGAATAATGTTTTGTTTGTGGCACAATCCATTTACCTAATTTTTCTAAGTTTTTACCACTACGCGCTGAACGTGCTTTAATTTCGTCAAATTGATCTTGAAGTTGGTCTAAAATGTTTAGAACTTCTTCAGTAGACATATTTAATAATTCCCATTCAGATTTACCTGCAACCATTTCTGGTGCTACTTCTTGGATAGCAAATGGCAATGATTTCATATTACGTGCATACCATAAGCCTTCTAAGTTAGCGATTGAACCATCAGCTGCGATGTGTCCCCAACCATTTTTATAACCCATCAATGTTGCAAATTCCATTCCGACTTCTTCTTCCATTTGAGAAGTTGCTGGAGATGATTCGTAAGCCACGTTGTTTCCGTTCCAAAGCATTGCAGTTGTATAAGCAATAATGGCTGGCATTAATGTTTCAGAGTTCATATGACCCCAGAAACGACCTGCTGAGTGCCATGGAAGTGATTCAGTACGTAAACGTGAAGACAATACGTTAAATACGCTTCTCATGTTATCTGCTGTTGCTTGGAATTCTTTTGAACTTCTGTCTTGTGGAGTAATTACTGGTAAATCTTGAGGCATGTAGTTTTGTCTCCAACCAACGTGTTCGTCGATCATTTTGTTTAAAATTTCTTTGAATAAATCAACGTTTTCGCCTTTGTCGCCAAGGAATAAAGCTTTTAAATTAGTATCATCTGTATTAAATGTGTTTTTCATGATGTGTTCCTCCTGTAAAGTTGTTTTTGAGTGAAAGCAAGGACATTTGTATAGGATGTCAGATGCTTGTTATTTTTTATTGATTAATCTTGTTTTTTCCATTCTGGTTTTTTAAATTTGAAGATTAGTAACGCAATCACTACCATAATCACCGTTGCTGCTACTTGATAGATAATATAACCGATATGACCACTTTCAGAAATTGAAGATGGTGGAATCAAACTTACTAGAATTGTTACGATAACACTTAAGATTGAAAGTCCTGCAACAAACCACATTAAGCCATTGCCTTTACTTCCTAATCTAAATGGACGTTCTACTTCTGGCATTTTGTAACGTAATTTAATTGCTGAAATGGCAATCAATAGATAAACGATGCAATAAAGAATCGTTGTTGTAATCGTAATAATTAAGAACGCTGCACTAATATCTGGAATTACTACATATAAGAAAGATACAAGAGAGATAACGATTGCTTGGATCATGACAAATGTAATTGGAATTCCTTTAGCATTACGTTTTTGGAAGAATGGAGGAAGATTTCCTTCATCTGCCACTTTAATCATTGATTTACTTGGTCCTAAGACCCATGCACTTAATTGAACCAATACCCCAACTAAAATCATTAGTGAAATAATGTTATTGAAAATTGATGGAATCCCTAAGTCTTGCGTCATAATTACAAATGGTTGTGTAATATTTGCTAATTCCATTTTTCCTGCTGGTACGCTATCTGCCACACTTAAACCTGCTACTAAGTTGAAAACAACTAATAATAGAACAGATGCGATTACTGCGATTGGATAGTTGCGTTTTGGATTGTCGATATTATTTGCATGAACAGAAGAAATTTCAACCCCTGCAAAGATAAAGATAATTCCTGTTAATGTTGGTAAGCTTCCTAAATCACTGAAATCAGGTAATAGTTTACCAGCTTCAAAATGACCTAAATAGCTATCTGCATTAATTCCGTGTTTTGCCATATATAGCACGCCTAGAATCACTAGTGCTAAGAATGGGATATAAACACCGATAATTGCACCCCAGTCACCTGCGATTTTAACCATGTCAAATTTCAAGTTCAATAACGTAATTCCCCAATAAGAAATTAAAATCATCACGAAGATGAAAATATTGTTTGTACCAAGTTCTGGACGGTTAATAACATAACCTAGTAATACTCCAACTGTTGAAGCAACCATTACCATTCCAAAGAACATTTGCACCCATAATAACCAAGAAGTAACAAAACCCCATTTTTCGCCAAGTGCGTTACGCACCCAAACTTGAGGTCCTCCTTCTTCTGGCCAACCCGTTGATAACTCAGCTGACATTAACGCAATTGGTAATGCGAAGACACAGGCTGCTAATAACATATAGAAGATTTGCGACCATCCTGTTGAAGCTAACGTTGGAACACTACGAACCGTTCCAAAGAAGGCCATTGTAATTCCAATTAAACCAAATAATGATAATTTTTTAGATTTTCCCATAATAGCTTTACCACTCCTTTTTTAGTTTAGGAGTTTTCTGAGGTAATTGACTAATTGATAGCGCCAATAAAAATTCAATTAGTACCTTAAGTCAAAAAACTTCTATTAAATGTTGTTTTCGATTTATTTCACAATTCAAAAAAACAAATATACTAATGTTTCGATAACTTTATATAGTAATTTATACATTTTAAATTTGATTTTCAAATTCCAAATAAAATCGATAAACAATTGCTAACTTGTTAATACATGCGTTAGTTTAGTCCTCAAAAAGAAGTTTGTCAACAAGCTAAAAACCCTTTATATTAAAAGAAAATTAGACTTTTACCAACTTCTTTGTTAAGGGTTTTCGTTAAAGCTTCAACTCGTTAACGCATTAAAGAAACAGCGTGCAAAAGTATTTTCAGCTATTTATTTTTATGCATTTTTATCTAATTATACATAAATTTATCAATTCGAATAAAAACAAAAAAACAACTTAAATATAATTTTTTCACAAAAAGAAGCTTCATTAAAGACTTTTCAAGTCCCTAATTAAGAAAATCCCCACATTTGCGATTACGATTAAAAAAGACACGAATTCGACATTATCGAATTTTATACACAAACTTTCTTTCTATTTTTTTCGATTAAAAATTAACACATGCTACCATCATCACTTTTGTTCATTTCAACATGAAAAAAAAAGAAGTTAAAAATGAGAAAAAATCTCTTTTTACTCATTTTAATTCTCATCATTTTTTTAGTATTTTTAGTTAAAATAACACTTTGTTTTTTTAGAACAATCTGCCTCCAACAAAAAAAGCCCTAACTAAGTTCTGAAACTAGTTAAAGCCTTGCTCTTATTCTTCATCATTATTTGTTTGATCATTCTTTTCCAATTCAATTCGTTTAAACAACATATCATAAGAATTGTTCCCGTCAAAAAGGGAACGCTTCACTCGAGCAATTGTTGCTGTACTTGCGTGAGTCTCTTTTTCAATGACACTATATGTTTTCTTTTCATATAGCATTTTCGCAACTTGATAACGTTGCACCATCGTTTTAATCTCATTCAATGTTAGTAAGTCATCAAAAAAAGCAAAACATTCTTCTTTTGATTCCAATGCTAAAATACCATCAAAAAATTCATCTAGCATTTGATCGCGTATTTTATCTATCTGCAAAATCAAAACTCCTTTCACAAACTTATCTTGATTCCTTTTTTAATAGTATGCTCTTGGCTGATTATATCAAATTATTCACTAAAAGTCATGAAGTTATGTTAAGGAAAATAAAATGAAATTCTTTATTGAAATCAACTTTAGCAAAAATCACTTTTACTAAGTAAAAATAAAAAACTATTTAAAAAAAAGAATAAGCTTATTTTAATCTGTTTTCACTTCACTTTCATGCTCATATTTTTACTATTTAATAATTTGCTTGTTGACAAAGTTTTTTTCTTGGACTATACTTTGGTCAATCTCATAAATAACTTACTTTGAAAGAGCGCAGTAGCATGTTATCCCTGTTTGTAGAGAGCTAGAGGTCGGTGAAATCTAGTACAAATAACTTTTGCGAAGTACACTCTGGAGTTTCTTGACTAATCTCAAGCGTTTTACGAACGTTATCTAGTAAATGAGTGACATTTACAACTTTGCTTTTGAGTTGTTTATGTAATTTGGGTGGTAACACGGTTAATTCGTCCCTATTAAACTGAAACTTTATGTTTCGGTTTGGTAGGGACTTTTTTATATTTCTAACTAATTTGAAGGAGTGAAGAACACATGAACATTATTGATGAATTACAATGGCGCGATGCCATCAACCAACAAACTGACGCTGAGGGCTTAAGAGAACTTGTAGAGACGAAAAATATTTCATTGTACTGTGGAGTAGATCCAACTGGAGATAGTATGCATATTGGACATTTAATTCCATTTATGATGATGAAACGATTCCAATTGGCTGGACATCACCCTTACATTTTAATTGGAGGGGCAACTGGTACAATTGGCGATCCAAGTGGTCGTACATCCGAACGCCAACTGCAAACAATGGAACAAGTTCAAGCAAACGTAGACGCCTTAACGGCACAAATGCAAAGCCTATTCGACTTTGGTGGAAATGACGACGTGACAATGGTGAACAACTTTGACTGGACACATGATTTGACATTACTTGATTTCTTACGTGACTACGGTAAAAACTTTAACATCAACACAATGTTAGCTAAAGATATCGTTTCAAGTCGTTTAGAAACTGGAATCTCATTCACTGAGTTCACCTACCAAATTCTTCAATCAATGGATTACCTTCACCTATTCAAGCACCATGATGTTCAATTACAAATTGGTGGCGCGGATCAATGGGGCAATATCACTGCTGGTTTAGATTTGATTCGTAAAAAAGAAGGCGCTGAAGCGAAAGCCTTCGGTTTGACAATTCCTTTGATGTTAAAAGCGGATGGTACTAAATTTGGTAAAACTGCTGGTGGCGCAATTTGGTTAGATCCTAAGAAAACAACACCATTTGAGTTTTTCCAATTCTGGTTAAACCAAGATGATCGTGACGTTGTGAGATACTTGAAATTCTTCACTTTCTTAACAAAAGAAGAAATTGATGACCTTGCAAACAAAGTGGCAACAGAACCACATAAACGTGAAGCTCAAAAAACGTTAGCTAAAGAAATGACCAACTTTGTTCATGGTGCTGACGCATTAGCAGAAGCAGAAAAAATTACAGCTGCTTTATTCTCAGGTGACGTTAAAAATCTAAATGCGGATGAAATCGAAGAAGGCTTTAAAAATATGCCAACTTTCGAAGCAACTAAAGAAGAAAAAAATATTGTGGACTGGTTAGTTGATCTTGGAATCGAGCCTTCAAAACGCCAAGCCCGTGAAGATATTAACAACGGCGCAATTTCAATGAATGGGGAGAAAGTTGAAAGTGTGGATGCTGTCGCTTCTCCAAGCAACTCATTTGACGAACGTTTCATCTTAATTCGTAAAGGCAAGAAAAATTACTCATTAGTTAAACTAGTTTAATTTTAAAAAGGGATAAATTCGGTTTTATCCCTTTTTAATTACCTCATAAAAAGGAGCTCAGATGATGATCCATTTAATTTCAGCAACTTCAAAAGAAGACGCCTTACTCTTAAACCAATTAGCTACTAAAATTTGGCAAGAACACTACATTCCAATTATCGGCGCGGATCAAGTTTCTTATATGCTGACCCACTTACAATCGGCTGATAAAATGTTCCAAGACATCCAAAGTGGGATGACCTACTATTTAATCCAAGTTATAAAAGCCGACGGTACAAAAGAATGGGCTGGTTACGCAGGATTTGAAATCAAATCAGACCACTTATTTCTAAGCAAACTTTATGTATTAGCTGATTTTAGACAACACGGCATCGGCTCTTTTGTTTTCCAACACATTCTCAAAGAAGCAAAATCAAGCAACTTACCTGCCATCCAATTAACAGTCAACAAATACAACGACAAGTCAATTGCAGCCTATCAAAAAATGGGCTTTACAACGATTAAAGAACAAGTTGCAGATATTGGTGGCGGCTATGTAATGGATGATTACGTGATGGAATATCGTATCTCATAGAAGCACTCAACTATCAAAAAAACCTGATGCATTTCAACCTTTTTATGGCTGAAATGTATCAGGTTTTTATTATTTTAAAATGCATACGTCAGCAATAATATCGCTGCTAAACCACCAATAACTGAAAGTCCCATCGACTTTGTTTTATAAGCAACTGCCATCACGATTACTGCCGCAATAATTTTCAAATTACTAAATAACGAAAAATCGCCATCTACAATAAAAACATCTTTAAAGAACAAGGCCGCAAACAACGCAGCTGGAACATATTTCATCCATTCATGAAACCATTCAGGAATATCACGCTTAGAAAAATACATCATCGGAATCACTCTTGGCAAATACGAAACAAATGCCATTCCTAAGATCAATAAGATAAATTGACTATTCATGTGGTGTCGTTGCCTCCGTCTCTAACGGTTGTCGTGTTTTTTCTTTAAACTTTAGTTTACCAGCAAGATTCCGTTTCTTTAATTGCTTTTCAATCATATAACCAGTAAAAGAAGCAATAATTGTGGCTAAAATCAAACCAATCGTACTTTTTAAAATCAACATCGTCATAATTGACAATAATCCTGAAAAAAGACCTACAAAAATAATTAATTTATTTTGCAACTGCATCGTAAACATATAAATAAACATCGCAGTTAAAGCAAAATCAACAATATGAACATCTAATGGAAGCACTGACCCTAACATTGTACCTGCAACAGTACTCACTAACCAAGATGCTAACGAATAACGATTGACCATCAGAGCCTTATGGGCATTCCAACTTGAATCAGTGGAAAACTTCAAATAATTAACTGCATAATTTTCATCATTAATACTTTTAGTAAACAAAGCTATAAAGCCACGCTTTTCTTTTTTGATAAATGTCGATAAACTAGAACTAAGCAATATGTAGCGCAATTCTAAAAATAGCGTCATCATGATAATCGAGAGAATTGGAGCTGAATCTACTAACATAGCTGCGGCCAGAAATTGAGCACCACCAGAAAAGACTAAAAACGAGATAAGTGCGGTATACAACCCATTAAATCCAACTTTTTGTAACAATACGCCACAAGCAAGACCAACAGGAATATAACTTAAGCAAAGTGGCATCGCAACTTTTAACGTTTCTTGCCAGACTGCTTGATTCTTCTTTGACATGAGACAATCCTCCATTTTACGTAGGTAAACAATGTGTCAATTATAACATAAAAAAATAAAAAATGATGCTCCTTTTTTCTGATAGACCAATAAGCTCTTTTGAATAAGAATTCATCCACAACCAAAATAAAAAAAAAGCTATTTAATTAGGCTTTTCAATTATTTGGTTAATAAAGACTCATACTAAACTCATGTATTTCTTAGATTAAAAACAATGAAAAAACGATTCCAACTGCATCTACAGACTTTAGTTACCTTCCATATAACGCTTCAAGACGTGCTTTAAAGCTGTCCCGATTGTCTGTAAATTCAACAAAATAGTCTAGCTGCCATTTTTGTGTTACTTGGGCTTGTTTGCTAGTTGGAGAATCCCAACTTGGATAAACCCGCATGGCCATTTTCCCTTTTTGTGAATCTGTCCGTAAAATATGTTGCTCTATCAAAACACCTTTAGGAAAGACAAATTGACCTATTCTCTCTCCAAGAAAAGTTGTCACTACTAACAAATCTGGACTTTCTTTTTCATGAAAAGCTTGATTTTTATTTAAAAGATCTTTCTCCCAAAATGCAACAAACTGTCCAATTTTTGTTGGAGTGATTTTAGCAACTCGAAAACGAATCGATAGTTGATTTAATTGGAAAACGCCACCAGCATACTCCCTATTCTGCACTTCTTCAGCTAAGTTTTTCACCACAAATTGATTCGGACGATAGAAAATCGAATCGATTTGCAACATACACTCTTTAAAGTAATCCAATTCCACACTTCCTTTTTGATCTATTATAACATTTTTTGATAAAATAAGAGTTGACTCTTACACAATGGGAAGGTTTACAATAAACCTATAACCATTCTATATAGGAGGTACACAATGAAAAACTATGAAACAAAACAAGACTTACTCGATGAAATCAAAAAAAAACACGTAAAATACGATTCCGAATTCGACGCTATTCCCGAAACTTTAAAAAACACCCGAATTGAAGAAGTTGACCGCACCCCTTCCGAAAATTTATCTTATCAAATTGGTTGGATTCAGCTCCTTCTTAGCTGGGAAACAGCAGAGCAAAAAGGTCTCCACGTAACCACTCCAACTCCTGATTATAAATGGAATAATTTAGGCGGACTTTATCAATCTTTTTATGATAAATATGGGAACCTGCCCTTGACTATGCAAAGAAAATTATTACAATATTCATTAAACGAACTTTACACACTTATAGAATCCTTTTCTGATGATGAACTATTCTTACCTAATCAGCGTTCTTGGGCAACTACTAAAGCGATGTGGCCTGTTTGGAAATGGATTCATATTAACACAGTAGCTCCTTTTACAAACTTTAGAACAAAAATTCGCAAGTGGAAAAAAAGCGTTTTAATTGAAAAAACATTAGACAACTAATTGTCTAATGTTTTTCTTTTTTTAAAAGAATGATCCTAATAAACTAGCAAAAATAATTCGAACAAAGAATAACAGAACCGCACCTGCTACTGCACCACTAGCTAAGGCTAGGTAAAAGGTATCCAAGCGACTTTTATTTTCATTGAAAACAATCGTTACTAAAAATGCAACAAAATAAAGCATTAAATTAAAGATCGCTAAGTACGTAATGATATCTAAAACGGAGTAACCAATAATACTTAAAATAGCCATGATTGCTGTTACAATAATTGAACCATTCAATAAATTAAAGAAATACAATGAAAATGATTTCCACTCCATCTCATTTTTCATCACTAAATGATTAAACCCATAGGATACACCTGCTAGTAACGCTAATTGAATGCCTGTTGCAATAAAAATTTTAAAGAACATTCCTAGTGTTCCCATCATGTTACTATCAGAAAAAAGCCCACTGTATGGAGAAGCTGAAACTAATCGTGCCATACAAAATGCTGTAAATAATGAAATCAATCCAACTGAAACCAGACCATACCACCATTGACCTGCATTGTCTTTTTTTAATGGTGTTTTCAAGGTTTGACGTAAATACGACCAGTAATGATGAGCATGTTCTTTAATAACTGCTGAATCAACATTTCCTGTATCGGGCTCATCTGCTTCTTTTTCTGAAACGACCTCTTCTTGTAACAAATCTGTCCTCTCTTTGTCTTCACCACAATTTGGACAAACATCCTGCTCTTCAGTTAATTCGGTTTGACATTTTTCACATTGTTTCATCGACTAAAATCCCCCTTTTTTCATTAGGCATAATTGCCCTTTTAATAGTTTGGCATATATTTTTATAAACATCAATAACAATAATTATCTATAATTCCAAAAAAAAACACTCTTATTAAAAAAGTGTTATTTCGAAGCTACTGTTTCCCGTTCAATAATTTCATGAGGAATAATCATTTTTACAAACGGTGCTTCTTTTTCTTCAATTTTATCAATCAATTTCAGTGCGACTTGTTGACCAAGTTGCGGAACATTAATATCAATCGAAGTTAATTTAGGATAGGCCATTTTGGCAAAAATCGAGTTATTGAAACTAATAATTGAAACATCCATCGGAACTTGGTAGCCTAACATTAATAACCGTTGCATCACTGTTACCGCAAGCATATCATCGCTAACTACTAAAGCCGTCGGTGCCGTTTTTTGATGTTCAAATAACTTTTCTAATGGCTGTGTAACAGTTGCATTGTCAGAATCTGTCATTAAAATAGATTGTTGTGGATTAATAGCGATTCCAGCTTCTTGCAACGCATCTCGAAAACCCGCCATCCGTTCAATCGTAACTACTTGATCCAAATCATCCCCCACATACCCAATTTGAGTGTGTCCCTTTTGAAGCAAGTAATTTGTCGCGTCTTTTCCAGACAATCTATTATCGTTATCTACATACAATGTTTCATTTTCAAAGAGATACGGGCGACCAACCATTGCATAAATCAAATTCGCTTCATGTAAATATTCAATAATTTGATCTTCCCAAGTAGAATACAAAACAATAAAACCATCAACCGTTCCACGACGTGCCATCATTTTAATACTCTCTAATAATTCACCAGTATCTTTTCCTGAAGCAAGAGACACCATGTAGTGTTTTTCGTTACACACTTTGCTAATTTCACGAATTACTTCTAAAAAGAATGGATTTTGAAATGCAACACCGTCTGAAACTGGCATAATTACTCCAATCGTTTTAGTCGTCTTACTAGCTAAACTTTGAGCTGAAAAATTTGGCACATACCCCAAATCCGCCATCGCCTGACGAACTTTTATTTTTGTTTTTTCGCTAATACTACTGTGGTCTTGAATCGTTCTGGAAACAGTAGATGTAGCAACGCCAGCTTTTTTTGCAACGTCTTTGATTGTAACTGCCATTTTTTTAACTCCTTTTTATTATTCGTCTATCAAACCAAATTGATAAATCGTCTGATGTTTTTTAGGAATACCTGGCTGTAATAGAATCGATTGGAAATTTGAATGATGAACAGCATCGGGTAATCCTTGTGGTTCAATCGCAATCCCTAAGTGACTAGACATCTTTTGATTGCAAACAACGTAATTCTCGTCCATATTTGTTGTTGTAAATACTACAACACTTTCTTCACTGGTGGTGATTTCCATTTTCCGTTTGCTCTTTGGGTCCGCCAAGTAAAGCTGAGGTTGCCCCTCTTTATGTTTTAGTTTAAACGCATCGTCATAGCCCTGTGGCTGTTTAAAAAATTGCCTAGCTAACAGCTTTGGCGATTGAAAATCAAAATTAGTACCTTCAACATCCATAAGACGTCCTGTAGGAATTTTTTCATGATCCAACTCAGCTACTTGATCACTAGCTATTTGCAAAATATGCGTTGAAATTTTTTCTTTTCCATTTCCACTTAAATTGAAGTACGCATGATTGGTTGGATTAAATAACGTTTCTTGATTGCTACTTCCTACCATTTCTAGCTTCAGTTCTTGATTTTTCGTAATCGTATACGTAGCACGTAATTGCAACTCTCCTGGATAACCATCTGTTCCGTCAGGTAAAACCAAGCTTAACTGAATACCACATTCTTCCTCTGTTACAAAAGGAACACTATGCCAAATTTGTTGGTGAAAACCTGCTCCTCCTCCATGGATATGATGTGGAAATTGATTTTGTGTAAGCTGGTGTGCCTTCCATTTCCCATTTCGGATGCGCCCAGCAACCGGGCCAACAAGTGCACCAAAATAAGCTTGATCCGCTAGATAACCGTCAATATTTTCTAAATTCAACACAACATTTTCACTGAATCCATCTCGGTCTGGAACATTGATGGCCGTTAGACGACCACCGTAGTTCAACAGCGTTACAGAAAAACCAGCTTCATTATCAAGCGTATACGATTCAATTTTACCTTTTGGATGAAGCAAAATGGTTTCTGTATTAACCTTCATTCCGGTAGTCCTGCCATGTTTTTTCTAATAAAGGATACGTCAATAAATCCGTTGTAGGAACAACCTTCGTTGCTTCTTTTAATTGCACTGCATCTCCTACACCAACTGCCGCCATATTTGCTGCACAAATCGCCGATACTCCCGCAATAGCATCTTCCACTCCTACACAATCAACCGGAGCAATCGCTAGCTGTTTTGCACCTTGAATAAAGATATCTGGTGCAGGCTTCCCTGCTTTTAAAGTTGTTGGATCAACGATTGTATCAAATAAATCGGCAATATTTAATTTAGCTAAGATAAACGGACCATTTTGACTTGCTGAAGCTAAACCTATTTTTAACTGCTTTTCTTTTAAATCAAGCAATAACTCTTGAATGCCTGGTAAAAGATCATTTGGCGTCATTTCTTCAATCATTTTTTGGTAGACATCATTTTTTTGGGTAGCCAATTCAATTTTTTCGGTTTGAGTATATTTAGTTGTCAAATTCCCTTTTTCAAGAATTTTTTCAAGAGATTCTGAGCGGCTAATTCCTTTTAACTCTTCATTAAAAGCTTCATCTACCACCACGCCAATTTCTTTCCCTAACCAGCGCCATGCTTTGTAATGATAATGGGCGGTATCTGTAATGACACCATCTAAATCAAATAATACTGCTTTCATACTAGTTCATCCTATTCTATCATTTATTTTCCACAAGTAAAATGCTTTTAGACTTGATAAGTTGGAACTGTTAATTTAGTCGCTAATTCAACCACTTCATCGTATAAGTTTAATGTCAACGGCTCGCCGGATAGTAATGTCAAACTGGTTTCAGTTTGGTTCACTTCAATAAAGATTAAACGACCACGATAATTGATATGGAAACGATAGTAGTCCCAATCTGCTGGTACAAACGGTTTAAAGGAAAGCGTGTCTGCAAATGTTCGCATTCCTGCAAAGCCTTCAACAATCGTTAACCAGCTTCCTGTCATCGAGGTAATGTGTAGACCATCTTCCGTATCATTATTGTAGTTATCTAAATCTAGGCGTGCAGTTCGCGCGTATAGTTCAACTGCCTTTTCAGACATTTCTAATTCTGCTGCTAAAATAGCATGCACAGATGGAGACAAGCTTGACTCATGAACCGTCATTGGCTCGTAAAAATCAAAATTCCGTTGCTTTTCAGCTTTAGTAAATTGGTTATTAAAGAAATAAATTCCTTGTAAAACATCTGCTTGTTTAATAAAGCATGAACGTAAAATTTTATCCCACGACCAATTTTGATTGATTGGCAAATCTGTTTTTGCTAATTGACTAACTGGCATTAATTCCTTATCTAAAAACGTATCGTGTTGAACGAAAACATCTCTTTCTGCATCATAAGGATAGTACATTCTCTCAATGATATCTTGCCATTTTTGTTTTTCTTCTTCTGTTACATTCGTACGATTTACTGCCTCTTTATCTGCAGTTTGTAATTTTTCTAGTGTGTAAGCTAACGTCCAAGTGGCTAACTTATTTGTATACCAATTGTTATTGATGTTGTTTTCATATTCATTTGGCCCCGTCACGCCGTGGATCATATACTGTTTTTTAGTTGCTGAAAAATGAACGCGATCTGCCCAAAAACGACTGATTCCAACTAAAACATCCATGCCTTCATTTGCTACATAGCTATGGTCTCCTGTGTAATTAGTATAGTTATAAATGGCATAAGCAATCGCACCGTTACGATGAATTTCTTCGAATGTAATTTCCCATTCATTGTGGCACTCGATTCCTGTAAAAGTAACCATTGGATACAACGCACCTGCTAAGCCTTGTTGTTTTGCATTATGGTACGCACCAGTTAACTGTTCATGGCGGTATTTCAAGAGATTTTTACTAACGGATGGGTCTGCTAATGCTAAATACAACGGTACAGCATACGCTTCAGTATCCCAGTAAGTAGCACCGCCATATTTTTCACCAGTAAAGCCTTTAGGTCCAATATTTAAACGCATATCTTCACCATAATAGGTAGAAAACAGTTGGAATAAGTTAAAACGAATCCCCTGTTGCTGTGCATCATCGCCGCCAATTTCAACGTCACTTAACTTCCATCTATCTCCCCAGATTTTTTCATGCGCTGTTTTTAGCTCTTCAAATGAGTGAGGGACGATACTCTCTTCCATTAACGCTTCCCCTGCTTTTAAAACAGCCTCTTTATCGTAGTCTCTTGATGTAGTGACAATAATGTTCTTTGTCAAACTAGCTTTTTGATTCGTTTCTAATTTTACCGAAAAACATTCAGAAACCATTAATTCTTCAATTTTTTCAGTCGTTTTTACTAAACCTTCAACCGTATTGCTCATTGTAGCAGCAACGGTAAATTGCTCAATTCCAAAATCATTTGGCTTTGTTTCTACTACTAAACGATTCGAAGCTGCTTCAACAGGTAACCAAAACATTTCATCGTAGTTGCTATCTTGATTTCGGACATCCCCATTTAATTGTGACTGAATCTCAATCTTGGCTGGTTCACCTAAATTGGTTACGATAACTTGAATGCTACATAACTCTTTAACTGCTAAACTTAAAAAACGTTGAAATTCAAATTTAATACGTTTTCCATTTTTACTCACGATAAAACTTCGGCGTAACACACCTTTTTCCATATCTAATTCTAATAAAAAGTCTTCTATTTGATCGGTAAACAAATCAATTGCATTGCCGTCAATCAAAATATCCATTGCAATAATGTTAATTGAATTAATTACTTTCCCAAAATACTCTGGGTAGCCATTTTTCCACCAACCTACACGTGTTTTATCTGGATACCAAACGCCTGCAATGTAATTCCCTTCATGATGATCTCCTGAATAACTTTCTTCAAAGTTACCTCGCATCCCCATGTATCCGTTTCCTAAACTTGTCAAACTTTCTTGTAACCGGCGATTTTCTTTATCTAGTGTATTTGTTTTTACCTTCCAAGCATCAATATCAAATAAACGTTCAATTGTCATGTCGATTCCTCCATTATCTTTGTATTTATCTTTTTTGGTCTTACAACACCCTTATCATAAACGCAACCGGTTGCGTTTGTCAATTCCTTTTATTTTATTTATTCATCAGACAACAAATTTATCTCTTGCAATTTGCTAACAGTTCAGTTTATAATCAAAGCAACCGGTTGCACAAAATATTCATAAATTTTACTTATATAAAAAATTCCCATCTACAAAGAAGGAGCGAACAATAAAATGAAAAAGATGTTCTCGTTTGAATTTTGGCAAAAATTTGGTAAAGCTTTAATGGTTGTTATTGCGGTAATGCCAGCCGCTGGATTAATGATTAGTATTGGTAAGATTATCGCATTGGCAGGAGGGGATATTCATCTCGTACTCACAATTGGAAGCGTTGTAGAAAATTTAGGTTGGGCAGTCATTACAAACTTGCATATCCTTTTTGCCGCAGCTATCGGAGGTTCGTGGGCAAAAGAAAAAGCAGGTGGTGCCTTTGCAGCACTATTAGCATTTATTCTAATTAATATTACAACCGGTTCCATTTTTGGTGTAACAAGCGATATGTTGCTTGAACCAGATGCAACTACACACACTCTTTTTGGCACTAAGATTTTAGTAAACGGATACTTTACTTCTGTACTAGGCTCTCCCGCTTTAAATATGGGGGTCTTTATCGGAATCATTTCAGGATTTGTTGGAGCGATTGTTTACAATAAGTATTACAACTATCGCAAATTACCAGATGCTTTAGCATTCTTTAATGGAAAGCGCTTCGTTCCTTTTGTCGTAATCATGTGGTCAGTAATCATCGCTATTATTTTAGCCATCGTTTGGCCAATTATCCAAACAGGAATCAACCAGTTTGGGTTATGGATTGCAACCAGCAGTGAAACCGCTCCCGTCTTAGCACCCTTTATCTATGGAACTCTTGAACGCTTATTGCTTCCATTCGGACTGCACCATATGTTAACAATTCCAATCAATTACACCGCACTTGGGGGAACATATACTATTATGTCCGGCGTAAATGCAGGGAAAGAAGTTTTTGGTCAAGACCCTCTATGGCTTGCATGGGCAAGTGATTTAGTGAATTTTAAAAATGCTGGCGATACTTCTGCTTACCAACAGTTGTTAACAACTGTTACTCCTGCTCGTTTTAAAGTCGGACAAATGATTGGTTCTTCTGGAACCTTAATGGGAATTGCTTTTGCGATGTACCGTCGTGTTGATTTAGACAAACGTGCAAAATATAAAACTATTTTCTTATCTGCAGCAATCGCTGTCTTTTTAACTGGCGTTACCGAACCTTTAGAATTTATGTTTATGTTTGCAGCACCTGCTTTATACGCTGTTTACGCTGTTATACAAGGTGCTTCATTCGCTTTAGCCGACTTAATTCACTTACGTGTGCATTCTTTTGGTAATCTAGAATTCATCACTCGCTTGCCACTTTCAGTAAAAGCAGGATTAACGGGGGATGTTATCAATTATGTGATTAGTTGTTTAGTATTCTTTGCCATTTCATATTTTGTTGCTTACTATTTAATTGGACGTTTCAAAATGGCAACTCCTGGACGTAATGGAAATTACATTGACGATAGCAACGAATCTACGGATGGCGAATCTCAACCAAATATCTCTGACGACCAACAAGTTCAAGGAATTATCAGTGCTTTGGGTGGGTTAGAAAATATTGTCGATGTAGATGCTTGTATGACGCGGCTTCGTGTCACTGTCAAAGATCCAACTTTAGTTGGGACAGAAGCAGAATGGACGATGTTAGGGGCATTGGGTTTAATTAAAAAAGATACTGGAATCCAAGCAGTGTACGGACCAAAAGCAGATGTTTTAAAATCAGATATCAATGACGTGCTAGGTAAGTAATGATGAAAATGTTGACACTTAATACACACAGCTGGCTAGAAGAACATGCTCTTGAAAAATTAGAACTACTTGTTGAAACGTTAATTCAGAAAAAATATGACGTTATTGCCTTGCAAGAAGTAAACCAATCAATTAACGCTCTTCCTCTTGAAAAAAAGAATCATTTTCATCAGGTTGATAACCAAAAAATACTACGTCAGGACAATTTTGTTGCCGTACTACAAGAACAATTAGCTAAAAAAGGGCTCCAATATGATTGGACTTGGGTAGCCAATCATATTGGGTATGATCGATTTGATGAAGGCGTCGCCTTACTAAGCTTAACACCAATTGAAGCAACGACTTCTTTTACTATTTCTAATGAAACGGATTATACAAACTATCAAACTAGAAAAGTTATTGGCATCAAAACAACTTTAAACAATCAAACGGCTTGGTTTTATAGCGTTCACTTTGGCTGGTGGAATGACAATAAGAATCCTTTCAAAGAACAATGGGCTGCTTTGTTAACAGCCATGCCAGAGCCTAACATACGAACTTTCTTAATGGGAGATTTTAACAGTCCTGCTACAGTCAAAAATGAAGGCTATGACTTAATTTTACGTGAAAATTGGCTTGACACTTTCCAGCAGGCTAAGGAAAAAGATAGCGGAATAACGATTCCAGCGGCAATTGATGGTTGGAAAAGTGCCACTGATGCCTTACGAATTGATTATATATTTACAAATCAACCTATCGAAATTAGCTCTTCTATGGTTATTTTTAACGGAATCAATCAACCTGTAGTATCTGATCACTTCGGCGTTGAAGTTCAATTTAATTTTTAAAACAAAAAAAGACCGTCTTTCTAATTAAATGGGAAAGACGGTCTTTTCTTTTACAATAGTCTATGGTTTAATTAAAGAACAACCTATTTTTAAAGGAGTTTGCACTATGAGAAATAAATTATGGCCCGCTTGGATTCTCGTTTTAATAATCTATGGTCAACAAGAACTTTCTGTCTTTAAAGAAGAGCGAGCACAACCTATTGAAATAACTTCGACCACCACCAATGAAGATTCTATAGAATCAAACGATAGTAGTAACTATTCAGAAAAACTTGAGGACACCACACAAAAAACGACACTTCTAGCCGTTCAAAAAATGAAAATCGACTACCGATCCCATCATCAAAAGTTAAAACTGAGTTATCAAGTTCAAAACAATGAAGTGAAAGCTAAAATACAGCAAAATCATGAAAAATCTAAAGGGATAAGAGCTCAAAATAAAATCGAAGATCTTTTCCAATCAACTGACTTTTCTGCCGCAACAGCAGACTCGCTTCTTAAGACGCTTCAAATTTCCTATCAATTACCTGACTACACCAACTATCAAATTGAGCTTACTTTACAAGATGGCACACAGCTTGAATTTGAAAATGACGATTAAGCCATGCAAAAAAGCATTCATTTAAAAATGAATGCTTTTTTATTAAATCAACGCTTAAATAACATTTTGTTTAGCGTTGTTTGCGAATCATATCATATCTTTTAACAGGCGTTGTCACTTTCGTTTTCACAATCATCATCGCATTTGGTGCGCGATCAATCGCTTCATCGTCTTCATTCCATAAAACCTCGATTTTTTGATGACTATGAGTAAAACCAGGACCGTAGAATTCAACGTCGTCCCCAACCCCAAAGTTATTCCGTTGTTGAATGGTCGCAATTTTAGTTTCAGGATCATAGGCTAAGACTTGTCCAATAAACCCATAAGCTGGAATTTTACGACGTTTGCCAAATAGTTGCTCATCTTCGGTTGGAACACCGTAATAAAAACCAGTCGATAATTCTCTTTGTGCGACTTTCCATAATTCATCTTCCCACTCTTGCTTGAAGACATAGTTATCCGGATCCGCGCAATACGTATCAATCGCCTGACGGTAAACATTAGATACTGTCGAAACATAGTGAATTGATTTCATCCGTCCTTCAATTTTCAAACTATCTACGCCATTTTCTACTAATTCAGGAATATGATGAATCATCGACATATCCACTGCACTCATTGAAAATTCTTCTAAAGGTTGTCCACCTACCAACGATTCACGCTCACCTGAAATCGGCATATCAAATAAATCATATTTCCAGCGACATGATTGCGAACACCCTCCACGATTGGCATCTCGTTGTGACATGTGATTCGATAACACACATCGTCCAGAATACGAAATACACATCGCACCATGAATAAACGCTTCAATCTCAACCTTTGTTTTTGAACGAATTTCTTTTACTTCCTCCATACCAACTTCACGAGCTAAAACTACACGTTCTAGACCTTCTTCACGCCAAAATTCTAACGTTTGGTAGTTCGTTGCAGAAGCTTGAGTAGATAAATGAATCGGCAGGCCCGGCGCTTCTGTCGCACAAATTTCAATCAACGCTGGATCTGAAACAATCACTGCACTAATGCCAATGTCTCGTAACGTTCTAAAAAACTCTCCAGCACCTTTCTCATCGCCTTCATGTGTCACCATATTCGCTGCAACATATACTTTTGCCTTGTATTTTTTGGCAAATTCAACCCCTTCACGCATCTCATCAAAGGTAAAATTACCTGCTCGACTTCTCAAACCATAAGCATCTCCACCAATATAAACGGCATCTGCTCCATAATAAATCGCTGTTTTTAACTTTTCAAGTGTACCCGCGGGGGCAAGAACTTCAGGTTTCTTTTCAATTATTCTCATTTTCATTAGCTCCTTATTATTTCACTTCATTAGGATCTTTTACAAAAAATCCTTCATCTAATTCTCGGTCTGCTGGATGGTGTGTAAGAATTTGCTGATTTAATTCTTCCATTAATGTAGGTGTCCATTGCCCTTTTTCAAAAGCCTCTTTTGCCTTCACAAAAATTTTCGCAATTTCAACAAAAGCTTCACCTTTAGTAAAAATACCGTCAAGCTTCCATTGAGTCATCCCGATATCAACTAGTTTATCCAATTCAGGCAGTAAATTAATATCATTTGTAGCAAAAATATGGGTTCCATTTATATCTTCATAAATAGAATAGTGGGTATCTGTTTTTTTAGGTTCTGAAATAAACAAGCCACGCTCTTTTGACGTATCTTCGTCTTTTTTTATAAAATTAAAGTAGTTTTCTACTAATGGTCGTTTAGATTGATGAATACAAGTAGCACCATAAACAAGTATCTCAGTCGGTACCGTTACTTGTGGAGCAATTACTTTCAACTCTTCATAGGTAACTTCTCTTGCCAAAACTGCGCCAACTGCGCCCCGCTGTACCCAAAAATTAATTTGTTTGGCACTCGTTACTAAGATTTGGGCATCGTACACATATGGCAACTTAATGTCTTTTGTTTTTAAAATATGAATAATCCCAGGATCGCCTACTGCAATACGGTCTACCCCAATATCCGCTAGAAAGCTTAAATAATCCGGCACAAAATCAATGCGGTCATTATGCATAATCGCGTTCACTGCTACACAAACTTCCACATTATCCTTGTGAGCTAATCGGACTATTTCGCTTAATTCTTCTTTTTTAAATGAGGTCGGCAAACGTAATCCATAAAAATCCTCTCCTACATATAACGTGTTGATTCCCGCTACTATTAGTTCACGAGCTTGCTGGATTGATTCCACTGTTGCAATCAGTTCAATCATTCTTCTTCCTCCTTCAATTTAAATCGTTCTTCCTAAGAAGCCTCATTAAATTGTCTATTTCACGAATTTAAATAGACTAGTCAAAAACTGATGCGCTCGCTATTTATTGAGCAAAAGCTCTATCTAGTCATTATTAAAAATTCACAAAGTTTTCTTATCCTCTAAAAGCCTACCACAGGATTCATTTTCTGCCAACTCTTCTAATCAAAAAAACCTATTTTCTTGTCTGTTCTGTGACATTTTTTTTGTAAAAAAGACTATTAAAATAAGTAGAACTCCTAGTGAAGGAATCCTACTTATTTTAAACTGCTGCTTATTGTTCATGTTCGTCAAATTTTAACTCAATGGTTTTAACGGTATGGTTTTCCAATTCAACTACTTTGAAATGCAAACCTTGATAAGTAAATTCATCACCTATCTCAACGTCATATTTCTGACTTAAAATCCAACCACCAATAGTGTTAACTGAACTTTCATCATCTATTTTTACTTTCGTGATTTTTTCAATCGTTTCAAGTAAAACTTTTCCAGCAACCACATAATGAGAAGCCGTTATTTTTTGAATGTCTGGAATTTCATCAATATCGAATTCATCTCGAATTTCGCCCACTAATTCTTCGAGAATATCTTCAGCAGTTACAAGACCTTCTGTTCCGCCGTATTCATCAAGTAAAATCGCTAAGTGACGATGTTCTTTTTTCATTTTTTCAAGCAAATCACTGATTGGAACAGTTTCCATCACTTGAATAATCGGCTGAATCAGACTTTCAATTGTATCTGTAGGCTTGACATTTTTTTTTACATACGCATGAAATAAGTCCCTTGTATTTAAGACTCCTACAATATCATCCTTTGAATCCTTAATGACAGGATAACGTGTATATTGCTCATTTAATGAAAATTCCGCTGCTTCTTCAATCGTCATTTCACAATTCATTACAACCATTTCTTGTCTAGTAATCATGACTTCATTAGCTAAACGATTGTCAAAATCAAAAACACGGTTTAAATAGTTCAGTTCAGATTGATTAATATCGCCATGCTTGTAGCTTTCTGATGCGATTAAGCGTAATTCTTCCTCACTGTGAGATTCATCGCCCTCACCAGTAAATTCAAACCCTAACATTCTTGATACTGCTCCCGCTGAATGATTTAATCCCCAAATAAATGGATACATCAATTTATAGAAAAAATGCAACGGACGAACAACGAACAAGACAACTTGCTCGGTCTTTGAAATGGCAAATGATTTTGGAACTAATTCTCCTACCACTACATGTAAGAATGTAATAATCGAAAATGAGATAGCAAAAGCTACGACTTTCGTAACAGCACCTGGAATATTTAAATAAACGAAAATTGGATGAATCGCTGCTTCAACCGTCGACTCCCCAATCCAACCTAATGCCAAAGAAGTCAATGTAATTCCTAATTGACAGGCAGACAGGTACGCATCTAAATGACTGTGTACTTTTTTTGCTAACGGTGCATTTTTAACACCTTCCGTTACCATTTGATCCAAACGACTGGCTCTCATTTTTACTAAAGCGAATTCTGCTGCCACAAAAATTGCAGTTGCTGCAATCAGCAACACAATACCTAAAAATCGAATTGTTAATATCATATTGGGTATAAAACCCCACACCTCCATAAAATTATCTGTAGCTCTATTGTACTATATAAATTCCTGTAAATAAAATTTAATTCCATTCTTATTTTAGCAGTTTTTTCTTTTTTATTTTATTTTTACATTTTCAATTACGTTTTAAAGTTCTATCTATGGTATACTCAAATCCTTAGGTATCGTTTAATTAAATCAATCATTTAGAGGTGGAACTGTTATGTTGCTCATCGGCAATCAAATTATTATTAATTTGGCACTAATTGTCAGCACCGTTTTAACTTGTTATTTCGTAGCATTAAAATTTTCTGGAAATAGTCGCATCTTCAATCAAATTGACCTCACCAATACGCCTTTCTGGGTTATTTTTTTATTTGGTTTTTTTATTGGTCTATCCAGTTTAATTCTGTCAAATAATGAGATTATGATTTTTAATAGTTTTAAAGTTGATATGCGTTATGTATTTATTTTTTTCTCTGTCATGTATGGGAGTATTCAGCTTGGAGAAATCACAACATGTGTGGTGGTCTTTGGAAAAACCTTACAATACCTTTTAAGTGGTACTGGCGGTTTGTCTTTTTATCTAAATAACATTTTATTAACGTTTTTATTACTCGCTGTTTGTATTTTAGCTAAAAAACAGCAATATTCCTGGAAAAAATCACTTATTGTTTTTTTAAGTTTTTTCATTATTTTACGAATTTTTATTTTTTCTTTTGTCTATGCCCCTCTCTTACAACCACAAAAACTCCTAAATCTATTTTTCTATTTCCTAATTTTCAGCAGCATTTTCCTTATTACTTACGTCATTATCAATATGGCTGTTTCCGTTACTAATACCATGAATCATTATAAAGCACGAGCTTCGACGGATCATTTAACCGGTCTGTACAATCGTCGTATTTTTAGTGCTGACTTAAGTGATACGTATATTTTAAGTAAAAAATCAAAACAAGCCTTTGCCCTTGGCATTCTTGATATTGATAATTTTAAAATGATTAATGACACGTATGGCCATCAAACAGGAGACCTAGTATTAAAGTATTTAGCAAAACAGATGAATGAAGTTACCCAAAGAAAAGATGTTTACATTTATCGCGTTGGGGGCGAAGAATTTGCGATTTTAACGAGTCTTTCAAAAAAAGAAACCACTCAAATCTTAGCAGAATTTCGTCAGCAATTAATTACTCATCCTTTTATTGAAAATGAGCTTCCTCTTCCTATTACGGTTTCCATTGGCATGACGGAATTTAATTATTTATCTGACACTGATTCCTATGAGGGCAGTGATATTCTATATGTTCGTGCGGACAAAGCTCTTTACGAAGCGAAACGGGCGGGAAAAGATAGATTAGTATGGTTTTAATCAAAAAAAGCCTACTCGAATCATAAATGATTCGAGTAGGCTTTTTCAAGTGAATTATTTTACGATTGAAATCGTTGCTACTGAACGTCCTAAGCTTAACGCTTCAGAAGGTGATCCAACTAAAATATCGATTTTATTTCCTTTGATAGCACCACCTGTATCACACACTTTAGCCATAAAGCTTTCGCCATTGCTTGTTGTAATTGATACAATTGTGTTTAATGGTAATACGCTTGGATCAGCTGCGATAATACGGTAACCATCAGCAGTTGTTGTTTGTCCGCCACGTACATCCGTACCATTCGCCGTAACGCCTGATTGTGAACCATCAAATGCAGTATAATAACTTGCATTAAATGTTCCTGCAGCAACACCTGTTGCTACCGGCGCTTGTGCGACAGTTGTTGCTTCAGTAGTAGTTTCTTCTACCACAGGAGTAGTTGCAACTGCAGGTGTTGAAGTAAGACTTCCACCGTTTATGATTAATTCAGAACCAATTTGTAAAGTTAATGGGTTAATGTTGTTGTTATTAGTGATTAAAGTTTGAACAGATACTCCTGTTTTTTCGCTAACATGAGATAAAGTATCATTCTTTTCGATTTGCCAGTTGCCATTAGGAAGTGCTGCTGCGTCTGCTTGATTTGCTGTTACATATAAACCTGTTACTGCCAAGCTTAATGCTGCTACCGTCGTTACTACTGTTTTCTTGAAATTCATTGAATAAATTCCTCCATCTATTATCTAGTTTCTAGTGTTGTTATTTTTTCGAGAAACATTTGCGTTGCTCGACTCCAATAAGATTAACGTATTCCTTGGGGCTTAAGGTTAACAATCCGTTACAACTCTATGACGACAGTTGATTAAAAGAGGGAATTCCAAACATAATCGTTATTAAACTGAATTTTCTGACAATTTATATATTCATTTTATTTGCATATTAACTAGTCTAAAGCCTTTCATTAAAGTACTTTTCTTATTTTTATTTTTCCATAAAATTTCAACTGTTTTTTTAATACCTTCTTTTTTTTATGTAATATTTTGATGAAAAAAAGAGGATTATTTTTTGAGAAAAATGAAATTCTCCTTTTACCTATAAAAACACTACCTAATATTACATTTATATTACAAAAATTTCGCATAAAAAAGCTATTTCTACTATTTTTCTAACGTTTATGATGATATTTCTAGCATATTTGGTAGGTTTCTATTTATACTATCGAATAAATAGCTCCTCTATTTTTTTTCAGTTATAATAGAAGGAAATGAAACGAAAGGATCGATTCACTTTGACTATTTTTATCGACGGCGACGCTTGTCCAGTCAAATCTATTATTATTGACGAAGGAACTAAACAACATTTTCAAATTACTATTGTCACTAGTATTTCTCATTTTTCAACCGTTCAACAACCACCTAATGTCAATACAATTTATGTAGACAACGGGGCTGAAGCTGCTGATTATCGGATTATGCAACTTGTAAAAAAAGACGATGTACTCATCACGCAAGACTACGGCTTAGCTTCATTGGCCTTAGCTAAAGGATGTATCGTTCTACACCATACCGGATTTCAATATACCATGGACAACATCGATCAGTTATTACAATCTCGTTATTTAAGTGCAATGGTTCGAAAAAGTGGCAAGCGAACCAAAGGACCTAAACCTTTTACAAAAGAAGATGCTTCGAATTTCAGAGAAAACTTCTTGGTTATTTTATCAAGACAATCAAATAACTAGTAACGTTATTGAATAGAGCGATTGGCTCCCCACTTTAAAACAAAGCAATTTTATTGTATGATTAGTTTACTTATCTTATGAGGAGTCAATTAAATGTTTACTATTTTTAAAGTTATCATCTCAGACTTTTCAATCTTAATAACTGCTTCTTATCTTTTTTCAAAGTTAACTAAAAAAGGTGTTAATTCTGAACTAAATTTTTTTAAGAAAATCCAATTTGGTATCTATAGTGGTATTACCGGAATTTTATTACTAGTTTTTTCAATCTTCTTTAATAATGAATTTATGATTGACTTGCGCCTAGTTCCAATTGTAATATGTAGTTTTTGGGTAGGAGGAATTTCTCCTTTTGTAGCCAGTGTCATTATTGGATCTGGTCGTTATTTTTATGATTTTTCTGATAAAGGTTTTCGTTTTTTTATTTTGTATCTCTTAATTGGCATTAGCCAAATTTTTATTAGTCATTTATTTAAAGAGTATTCTCCAGCTAAACGACTCTTCTTAATTTTTGCTACTATTCAAATACCTGTTATTTTAAACTTTCTTTCCTACTCAGGTAATTCTTGGGCTAATTGGCTGCTTATTCTTGCTTCGGTCAGCTACAATACCATTGGAATTATTCTGAACAATCAATTTTTAAAAGATATGGAAGATCGAAAAGTATCCTATCAAAAATTGGAAAAAGCTTCTACTATTGACTATTTAACTAAAATTCCAAATCGCTTTTCTTTTGATAATCAATTAAAAAAAGATTTAAGTGAACAAGAATCGACTATTTTATTTCTTTTAGATATTAATAACTTTAAAAAAATCAATGATCTCTATGGCCATGCGACTGGGGATGAAGTTTTAATTCATTTTTCAGCAATTTTAAATGAACATCCACAAATTAATAGTCGTATTTATCGTCTAGGTGGCGATGAGTTTGCGATTTTACTTCCCAAACGTGATCTTCACGCTTCAATTGAAGATTTTCGTTTCTTAATCAAATCATTGATACAAGAGAACCCTTATGTTGAAGAGGGGTATGAATTAATTCCTTTATCTACTTCAGTTGGAATCGGTGTATCTGATGTGGAAAGTAACAGCGGTTTGTTGTATATTTCTGCAGATAAAGACTTGTATCATGACAAAGCACAACATAAAATTTAATTGGAGGAATCGCTATGATTACGAATATTGGTCAAATAATGCTTTACGTTGAAGATCAAAAAGCAGTTGCTGAATTTTGGGTAAACAAAATTGGGTTTGTTATCTTAGCAGAGGAAAAAGCAGATAATGGCTTTTATTGGATTGAAATTGCGCCTACAAAAGAAGCAACCACAAGCTTAGTGCTACACAATAAGGAAATGATTGCAAAAATGCAACCTGAACTAAACTTAGCGACTCCTTCTCTACTATTTGATTCGTTTAATCTTGATGAGACCTATCAACAGTTTAAAGAAAAGGGTGTT
Organism: Carnobacterium sp. GW821-FHT04C06; assembly: GCF_059420345.1. NCBI lineage: Bacteria > Bacillati > Bacillota > Bacilli > Lactobacillales > Carnobacteriaceae > Carnobacterium > Carnobacterium sp. GW821-FHT04C06. The sequence goes on along the minus strand of NZ_JBWKTN010000006.1, from coordinate 84,689 downwards.
ACTGTAGGTGAGTTGGTTTCAATGCCTGGGCGCCGTGTGTTTAACTTTTCTGATAACGAAGGCAATTATTTTGCAATTCAAGAGACGTAAAAAAAGCTATTAAACATAAGAAATGTAAAATTTCTTTGTTTAATAGCTTTTTCTTTAGCTTATCAGCCTCATATAACTGTTTGGACTAGTTTGTTGCTGATAATAATTCAAATTTACTGTAATCTTGCATTTTTAAGTTTGCAACAAAATCAGCATTGCTTGAATCTACAGAAGCCGTTGCACCTTTATTAACAATAAATGATGAACCTTTGATATTCCATGTTGTTTGTACGGCACCTTGACGGTCGTAAACACGTACTCTACTTGGTTTATCAATTGCTACAGTTGTTTTCAATGATGTTTTTGTAAATAGTGGTGCTGCAAGATTAGTATTTTCAATCACAACTGATTTAGAACGATCAATGTTGAACGCTGTATCCGTTGCACTTGAAATGACGCCAGTTTTAGCTGCACCCACAACATTGAATGTTGCACCTCTAGAAAGGTTCACTTGTGATCCACCTTTTGGTAAAGTTAACGTTTGTTTTGTAGCACTTGTTGATTGGAAATCGACAACTGCTTTTGAACCTGCATTAATTTCTGCTACTTCGCCTTTAAGAGATTTTGTCATTGTTGCTACAGGACCTTCTGCTACAATTTTAACTGAAGCATTGTCTTCAACCATAATTTTATTGATGTAACCGCCAAATACAGGGTGAAGTTTGTTTTTTACTTCTAAATCAACAACTGCACCATTTTTTACAATTGCTTGTCCATCTGCTACTTTAAATTTGAAGGCAGCACGGTCATGTACACTGTTTGATGCCACACCTGTTACTTTAGAGTTTTCAGCAAAAACTACATTTTTTACCCAACCAATTTCATCTTCTGTATCAAATGAATTTTCGCCTTCGAATGTCAAAGTTCCTTTGTCTAATTGAACAAATGTTTCTCCATTAAAAACATTATCTTTTGACACGAAATCCCAGCCAAGACATCCTTTAAAGAATGTTCCTAATGAGCGTTTTGTTACACTAACATCTGCTCCTGTTAACGTAAATGTTGCTGAATTTTTTGAAGAAATTGCTGCTGAGATGTAATACTTGTTTAAATTGATGGTCACTCCTGGATTTGAATACATCTGAATATCACGCATTGGAACACCTGTAATTGCTCCTGTAAATTCAATATTATCTGCAACTTCAATTGCTGTAACTGAAGCATTTTTTAAAGCTGCTTTTAGTTCAGCAAAATTGGTTACAACTGTTGCGCCTTCAACTTTAACAACCTCTTCAGTTGCTACGCCCTCTGCTTGTGCTGCTTGTTGCGCTAACACTGCCCCTGCAGTTGTTGCTAGCATTGCAATCAATGCTACTTTTGTAAATCCTTTTCTCAAATGAATCTTTTTCACTACTATTCTCCCCTTTTCTTTGTATATTAAAGTACTTTGAAACCATAATATAACACGTATTTCTGAATTTGAATTTTAAATATTTGTTGGTTTTTAACAAAAAAAATAAAGCTCATTTTCATCGATTTACAGTTCTTCGATAAAATGACTTTATAAGACTCTTATTGGTTAACCTCTACCAACCTTTTCTTTTATTCTATAGTCAAATAAATAATAAGACCACTTAACACGACTAGTATAAATACAATAACTAGTAACTGCCGATAGAATTTTTTTGTTTCAGTTTGATAAGACTCATAGGTATAATGTGCAATTATTTTTTGGTTTTCACTCTTTTCTTCAATTTCGTATTCAATTGGGAGATTCTCGGAAAATACAGTATTTGATACTGTAAAAAAAGCGACGATTGCAAATACAGTCAGCCATTTCTTCATTTGTTCTCATTCCCATCCCTAATTCGTTTATTAGTTTCTTCCTTTTATTAAAGCATTCTAATTTTATTGTTTCAATAGAAGAAGGACGCTTTCCTTTTTCTGTTAATTCCCAATACTTAGGAAAAATAAAAAAACTTCAACCAACATGCTGTTGATTGAAGCTCATAAGTTAATTTAATCCATGTAATTTTTGATACAAGTCTTTTGCATAACTATCCGTCATCCCACAAATAAAGTCGGTAATCAGTAGCAGGCGCAAATACAGTTTAGTCGTATCATCTTGCCCTTCCGCATTTTTGAAGTAACAACCAATATAGTTATCTGAAATCAACGCCATTAATCGTTTGCTTTTCATTGTTTCCAAATGACTATTTTTGCTATCATAATAAATCGCTGCTGGTACAAACATATCTAATAGCGAGCTAATGATTTCACTTCCTGCTAACTCTGTTTCCAGTACTCCTTTATCTTGGTAAAGATACTTTCTTGATAACTGCTGTAAAATTTGAACAAGTTGTTTTGCTTCCGAAGCATCTATTAATGACTCATTAAAGGTACCTTCCATAATTTCAAAATAATGCTCATAAAAAACTTCCAATGAACGATTAATCAGTTGACCTCTTAGACTTGATGCAATCCACTGCTGACCAGTAAAACTGTCGTCATGATCCTTATAACGTTCGCTTCGCTTAATAAGTTCTTGGTGAACAGTAGCGGTCACTCTGTTAGGCTCTTCTACCGCTTCGAACTCTTCTAACATTTGAGCAACTGTTACGATTCCTTTTTTCATGCCGTCTTCTAAATCTGCATTTAAATATGCAATATCATCTGCTACTTCTAGCAAATAAGTTAATGGGTGTCTTTTACTTCTAGCACCTGTTGAATTCGTCACATCTTCAAACAATTCTTGATCTGCATAAAAATACCCCATTTTTTTACTTCTTATCTCTTTTTTAGAAATCTCTAACGAAGAAACTGGGTACTTCATAATACTGTTCAAGGTTGCATAGGTTAAATTCATACCATAATCATCGAATTGATAGTGCAACTTAGAAACTACTCGTAGCACTTGTGCATTCCCTTCAAAGTTGAAAAAATCTTGTTGCATTTGTGGCTCTAAAATATCTGAAATAAAATGATCTCCATAAGCTAATTGATCCATATTTAACTGGAACCATTCTCGAATTGATTCTTCACCAAAATGACCAAATGGCGGATTGCCCATATCATGCAATAAACCTGCACAAGATAGTACTTCCGGTATCTTTTCAGCATGTTCTTTTGTGAGTTCTGGATCTAACCCTGTTTCTAATAAGTGATAAGCTACCATACTTCCCATTGACTTCGCAATCGTTGAAACTTCTATTGAATGTGTTAATCGAGTCCGTATGAAATCACTTTTTTCTAAAGGGAATACTTGTGTTTTATCTTGCAATCGTCTAAATGAAGCACTCATTACAATTCGTTGATAATCATTTTCAAATGCGCTTCGCACATCTTTTGACTTTGCGTAATTGACGTTCGTTTTTCTACGACGCTCGTCATCTAATAGTTGATCCCAATTCATTTTCACTTGGTTCACTCCTTTTTCGCTCTCTTGAATTATATCATAATTTTTGTAAAAAAAAATAAAGCTTTTGGATGGGCAATACACAAGCGAATATAAATCATATTATTTAAAAAATCAGATATTTTTAAAAATGATTCTATTGTATTCAATTTGAATTTTCTAAATAACAGTAAAATTTAAATAACGACATTATTTATAAAACGTGTTATACTAATTTTTTAGAGGTTTCACAAGCATATTAAAAGGGCTCCCTATACTTATTTCATTCCTTATAAAGGCTCCACGTAGTCATTAGTCTTATCCAAAGTTTATTCTAGCAACATTTTCGAAAGGTGATTTTATGATTTATCTACTGTTCTTTTACCCTATTTTTATGAGTTTAATTTGGATTGTTTTTTCGATTGTTTTTTCAATCAAAAGGGAAGTTAGTTTTAAAAAGAAGACTACTTCTAAGCCATTTATATCTATTTTAATCCCTTGCTACAATGAGGAGGCACATATTGATAAGACGATCAATCAATTATTAACTACCATTGATTATCCAAACTACGAGATTATCACGATCAACGATGGCTCTTCTGACAATACATTGAAACATTTAATCAATTTAACGAATCAGTATCAAAATGTTCGTGTTTGTAATGTTGAAACCAATTTAGGAAAAGCACATGCATTGATTCAAGGGGCTATTTTTAGCAAAGCTGAATTTTTACTTTGTTTAGATGCTGATGCAACAGTTGATAAACATGCACTTCACGCAATGGTTCGAAATTTTTTAGGGAAATCGAATCAGGATGTTGGTGCTGTTACGGGAAATCCTATTGTCAAAAATCGAAAAACATTTATTGGAAAAATCCAAACCGTAGAATTTCTTTCAATTATTGGTCTTATTAAGCGAGCGCAATCAATTTTTGGTACGTTAAATACCGTTTCGGGTGTCTGTGTCATGTTTCGTAAAGGAGCATTGCTTGATGTTGGTTGGTGGGATCAAGAATGCATTACTGAAGATATTTCCATTACTTGGCGATTGCAGCGTAAACATTGGCGGATTCTATTTGAACCAGATGCCGTTTGTTGGATGCTTGTTCCAGAAAAACTAAGCAGCCTGTTTAAACAACGACTTCGTTGGTCTCAAGGTGGAATTGAAGTGCTATTGAAAAATGCGGATATCTTTTTAGGGCGTCAGTTTAATTTTGGTTTGATTGTGTTGTATTTAGAGCAACTTTCCAGCATTATTTGGTCGATTTTATGGTATAGCTTATTACCTGTTATTTTGGCAAAAGGGATTATTTTTCGAGATATTCAAATGATTACATTGATTTTAACTGTGATTATTACTGTATTCTCTATTTTTCAATACCTATTGTCGATTTTTATTAATTTGAAGTATGATTTTAAACTGTTAGGAACCTCTTTTTTTGCTATTTGGTACATTTTATTGTATTGGGTTATTAATCCGATTACGTTGCTAATCGCCATTCCGTACGGGATTCGAACGTACTTGAAAGGTGGACAAGCAGTTTGGGAAAGTCCTGACCGAGGAGGTGGAAATGGATGAAGAGTCGAAGAAGCTTGAGTTTTATTATGCAAGTTGGTAGCTCTGTCGCTCTTTATTGGGTGATTTTGAAGATTTGTAAAGTTCCTTTTGCTGTTTTTAATTACTATTTTATTGGAAAAAACAGTTACCTTACACAAGTACCCGCAATTAAGCTTGAGGATTTACTCTTTTCTGTTACAATTTTACAACTTATTTTTACTCTTATAAAATTTATTTTCTTTCTTGGATGCTACTTTCCATTAATGAATTTTATAAAACGGACATTCTTAAGTCCTAAAAAAAGACCGATGGTACCTACAACTAGTAACGCAGATATGGGGGCATTCTTTGCGAAATCACATACTTATTTTAGTACCATGAAACAACAAAAACGCTACACTATTCCTCAAAAGGACGAGCTGCCTAATGAGAAAATGCACGTATTAACTGAAAAAAAACAAGTAGCTTGATAACTACTATAGGGGAGTTTTATTTTATGAAAAAAAAGATTTTTGTTTTACTAATGTTAAGTCTATGCTTTATCCTTTCATTTGCTATTATTCGAAATTACGTAAATGCAATCGACCGCGATACGGTTGAAAAAAATTACCAAAACTACCAATTTTCAAAATTCATTGACGATATCAGCTTTAAAAACAACGAAATAAGTAAAGAGTATCGTTTATCAGACATGGTGAAATTACAATATACTTGGAGCCTAACTGACCAGAAAAAAGGAGATGAGTTAGTTTACACTATTCCTAAAGAAATGTATATTGTCAACGATTTAAATTTCAGTTTACTTACAAATAAGGGCGAAAAAATTGGTGAAATTTATTTATTTAGTGAAACAAATCAATTAAAAATCAAATTCACAGATCCTGATAACTTGATGGAAACTAAGAATAAAATGAAAGGAATTTTCTACTTTACCGTTAAGCTATCTCCTGAGTCTTGGAATAAAGTCAACGAAAAAACAATTGAATTTCCTATGGGAGAAAACGAAAAAAAATTAACAATTAAAATCAAAAAAGAAGATACTCCTCTTAAAAACGAGTTGATAAACGGTTGGGGCATGTACAATAAACAAGAAAAATTAGTCGATTGGAATCTTCGGATCAATTATGCTGAAAAAGTAATGCCCGACGCTTCGATTAAGATTATGATCGGCAACAAAAATGAAATTGATACTGATAGTTTCCAATTATTTGAAATTAAAAACAATGATTTAGTTAAAACATCCAAAGAAATCAAACAATCGGTTGTTGATGGTAAACTTATACTATCTATTAAAGACGTAACAAAACCTTATCTAATTGCTTTTAAAGCTAGCAACAGCACTAACCAAGCAACCTTATCTGCTACACTTTCAAATTATTCTAATCAACTTGCTGAAACTGGAGAATTAACTGCTTTTTATACGACCGGTGCTAGCATTTTAAACGACGCTTCATGAGTACATCTAAAATTATCAAAAGTTTTTTACTCTACGATTTTTATATTTTTGCTTCCTATGTATTAACAAAAAGCGTCTTCAACGAATTTTATACTGAATTCCCAAAAAACAATGTTTTCTTTTCATTGTTTTTTGGGATGGTTTTTACTAGCATCATTCTCTTAACCAATAAAAAATTAAATCCAATTCGAAAAAAATTATTCCCTGTTTTAATAGTAATTTATTTTTCTTTTCTACTATATAACAGTTTCTTTAGAGCTGATGAGCTTCTCCATAGATCCCTTCACCTAAGTGAGTGGCTAATTGAAACACTCTTTTTTATTCCACTTGGCGGTTTTTTTTATCGAGGAAACTCTATTTCTATTTTTATAAAAATGCTTTTTTTAATTTTTATTATGTTTCTAGGATGGGCTCTTCAATTTGAATTTTCAACCCTTCACTCTCTTTACTTGATACTCTTTGCACGTTTTTTAGGAATGGTAATTGGATATATTAGTACAAAATTAATTTCTGCCATAAATTGACTACCCTATGATTGGAGCTTATTGATGATATCTTCTATTCAACAACATCGCAATCGTAACCTCGATTTATTACGTATTCTTTCGATGTTTATGATTGTCTTGTTACACTCACAAACTTTCGGCATTTTCCATTATGGTTTGCCCTCAGGAATTCAGTTATTTACAGTGTATTTATTTCGAAATTTAGCCATTGTCGCTTCAAATTGTTATGTTTTAATCAGTGGCTACTTTTTAATAAAAAAAGGATTTAAACGTAAAAAAATAGCGTACTTTGCATTTGAAGTGAGCTTTTATTCAGCTTTTATTTATTTGATGATTGTTCTCTTTACGCCACTTACCTTTTCAATCCAAGATTTCTTTCATTGGATATTCGTTCTTTTTTGGGGAAATTACTGGTTTGCAACCTTATACCTTGTGTTGTATCTTCTTTCTCCTTTTTTAAATTTATTTTTAAATCAACTAACTCAAAAGCAATTTCAACAGGTATTAATAGGAAGCATTGCAATTTTTTCATTCTGGGCTACATTTTCTCACTTACCGATTTTAGGGATGAATGAAGGCTATAGTATCTCAAATTTCCTCTTACTTTATACTTTAGGCGCATATTTCCAATTGTATCAATTGCCTTTCAAATGGAAGTCTGGTTGGTATCTATTCCATTATTTTAATATTGCAGTAGGATTAACAGTGTATTTCTTTTTAATTGACTACAAAGATTGGATGATTGACTACCATTCCCCTTTTGTTTTACTTGCTTCCGTATTGCTTTTCCTTTTCTTTAAAGAAACTCATTTTAAGAAAACTTGGGGAAATAAAATAGTCCCTTTTATCTTTGGTATTTACTTAATTCACGAACATCCTTTGATTCGCACCCTTTTATGGGAAGAATGGATTCCTATTCATCAAATTATTCAACAACCATTAATGAATTTTATTTTATTAGGATTAAGTACGCTTATTTTTATTGTTTGCTTACTCCTTTCATTACCCCTTCATAAACTTAGTAAAAGGATATTTGAGATATTACTGACCAAATTAAATTAAAACCTGAACTCAATGCTGAATGCATTGAGTTTTTTTATTATTTTCTTTCACATTTCCTTTTTGAGATTATAATCTCAAAAAGAATTTAAATAGAAATTGTTTTTTTTTATTCACATTTAAGTTATTTGTCTTTCTTAAAGATAAATAATATCGATTTCCATATGATAATCTTATTATTGTAGTGCTATTATCATACTTATGAGATAGAATACAAAAAAATATTAGGGGGAAATAAAAATGAAAAAATTAGTAATTGCAAGTTTATCATTAGGAGTTTTAGGATTAGTAGGTGCTCCTTTCGCATCAGCTGCAGATTTAGAAACAAAAGGAACTACTGGTCAAGTTGAATTTACTGAAGGTAAAATTACCATCGAAGATGGTAAAAGTACTTTTGGCGGTGGATTACCATCAAATTTAGATTTTGGTAAACATGCAATCCAAAATGAAGCAGATGAAGAATGGTCTGCTACAACAGATGGAACTGTTACTACTGGTTCATTAAATGTTTCAGACAAACGCGGTTCTTCAGCTGGTTGGACTATTAAAGCTAAGCAAAATGCACAATTTAGCATTAATTCTGTAGAATTAGAAGCTGCTGCTTTAACAATTAAAACTGGCGATGCTACTAACGTAGGTGGCGTTTTGCCAACTGTTGGTGCCATTAATGTTGATAAAGAATTACCTATCAATGCTGATGTGGACTTCTTTGGAGCTAAAGTTAACACTGGCGCTGGAGATTCACACTTAGCATTAAATGAATTTAGATTAGCTGTACCTGCTACTTCTGAAAAAAGAATGGGTGTTTACAAAACTTCTATCACTTGGACTTTATCAGATACACCTGTAAACTAATTAAAAATCAAGAAATATAGATAGTCATTTATTTTGGCTATCTATATTCACTTTTGAAAGGATGCCCTATAAAAATGAAAAAAAGGTTACTTATTTTTTTTGCTTGTTTTCTAGGATCGCTTTTCCCTATCTTGAATGTACAAGCGGATGAAACTAGCGACCCAAATAAATTAGCAAATTTCACAACAGAGGCTGCATTACCAGAAAATCAGTTTAATAAAAATGTTACGTATTATGATTTAATGGTTGAACCAGGTTCTAAACAAGACTTAACTGTCATCATTAAAAATACATCTAATGAGAAAATGACAATCAGCCCTTCTATTAATCGTGCACATACTAACCTTGTTGGCGTTGTTACTTACTCAACTAAGAGCAAAGAGAAGGCTCCAAACCTAAAATACAATATTGAAGACATCGTAACACTCGATCAAACTACAATTGAAATTGAACCGAATGAAAGCTACAGCCTTCCTATCCATATCAACACACCAAATGAAAAATTTGATGGCGTATTGGCAGGAGGTTTATATTTATTTAAAGAAGATAAAACCAAAAATAAAGGCAATGTTAAAAATTACTTTGCTAGAGAAATTGCGATCTTACTGAGATCTGACCCTAGTAGCACTGAGCTATCAGGTAATTTAAAGGTAATTAAAGCTAGTGCTGGACAAGAAAATTATCGGAATGTAACTCAAGTTCTATTCGAAAATGATCAGCCAGCTTTTTTAAGCAACTTTTCAATTGATGCAAGAGTTTCTAAAAAAGGAACTTCTGAAACTTTATATGAAGTCAGCACTAACGGTTTATCGATGGCACCTAATAGTTCCTTTAATTTTCAAGTCCCATTAAATGGTGCTTCTTATGAAGCTGGAACGTATACCGTTAAAGGAACCTACAGCCACAATGATCAAAAAGAAAAATTTGAAAAAGAATTTACTGTTTCTAAAGAGGAAGAAAAAAAATACAACGAAAAAGATGTAACAATCGATCGTAGTAGTATTTTTGACAGTAAACTTGTCATTGCGCTTTTCGTTTTATTAAGTGCTCTGATGCTTGTAATTCTACTCATTCTTTTTATCTATCTAAAAAATAAAAAGAAAAGAAAAAAAGCAGCACAACGCAGAAGAATCGCTCAACAAAGAAAAAAAAGAAAGAAAAAAAAACCATCTGATATTGAGTAATCGTTTCTAATATAATGAAATCAATTAAGTAACTACTGCTTTGTTAATTTCAAGTAGTTACCCCCAAAATACAGTATTATACGATACTACACTTTCAGAAAGGAGCTTTTACTTTGAAAAAAATATTTTTAAATGTCTTACTATATATGACTTTACTTTCGACAGTTGCTCCCATGAGCACCATTGTTCAAGCGGAGTCACCAAGTCCTACAGAACCTGTGACTGTACAAGATCCTCTTGTGCAAAATCCACTTCAAACAAATGAGTTAACGGAGAAAAAAGATGCTCCTATGATAGCTGATACGTCCGAACCGCTAATAGAAGACAATCTTGCTCCACCAGTAACACCTTTTCTAGACACAAATAAACAAATTTCAGAAAATAAATTAGACTCTATTGTTCCTACAGTGAGTACAGGAAATTCTAATTTACTAAAACCAACATCTAAATTGGAAAATTATGCTATAAATCAATACTACGATTCAGCTACTATCGAACGAATTGGAGAAGATGGCAAGCTAACTAAACTAAATCATGGAGATACTATCGATTATTATGACCAATTTAATTTTAAATATAATTGGTCTGTCGATAACTCTGCTAATTTAGTAGCGGGTGACGTCATCAGAACTATTATACCTGCTGGAATAAATCCATTAAGGACAGGTCCCGTAAATGTTACTAATAAAAATGGAATCGTTGTTGGTTCATGGAGCATCGTAACATCTCAATCTCAATTTGGACACAAAGTTTTAGAATTTACAGTTAACGAAGACTTTGTGGGAATAAATGACCGATCTGGTACAATTGATTTCACAGCTCAATTAGATTTTAGTATAGTTGAAAATTACGACCACTGGATGGTCCTAAACTTTGACACCAAAGCTTCAGAAAGTATTCAGCTTTATGTAAAAAAAGGATTCCCAATTGATCCTAACGAACGCTTATATAAATTTGGACAAGTAGACACCACTAATCCTGAAGTAGTCATTTGGAGTATTCGAGTGAATTATTCAGGTAAAGCAAGTTCTAACGTTCAAATATATGATACACCACAAGATCAAACTTATATTCCTGATCGTATTTGGGCAAGCTGGGGAGAATTTGATAAAACTGGAGCTTTCGTTGAAGCTACTTCCGAGCCTGTACCTAATTCTTCAATTGCAAAATATCCCGGTGGTGGATTTCGCGTTAACTTTGGAGATATTGGAGAAGGAACTAATAGACCTTCTGGCGTAATTAACGTTGCCATGAAAGCAAAAGATGGAGGTGCTGCTGGAAGGTATTTCAATAGTGTGGAATACCAAGAGGCAAGAGTATTCAAGATTTAATAGCTGCTACGCCCAAATCCGGTGGTGGTGGCGAAGGTGAAGGAAAAACAACACTTTCTGTTCATTTAGTTGACTCTACAGATTCTTCAATCAATCTAGAAAGAGGCAACTTTGCTATATTCAAAGACGATGAAGAACGCCCCATCGGAACTTCTTACAAGGTAGTTGGAGGTTACTTTACAATCCCTGCCGAACTTGGTAGTAAATACAGAGTTGTTCAAACTGAGGCTGGTGAAGCCGATGTGGTCGTTTATGGGCTTGGTGATATTACAGAGCACACGGTTACTGTAAACGGTAATACTGAATTAACTTATTACAACGTTCCACTTAAAGGTCATGCACGACTTACAAAAGTGGATGCAGATGATCCCTCTATTCGAATACCAGGGGCTAAATTCACCTTATTCAAATCATTTACTAATAAAATTTTGGCAGAAAACTTAATTACAGATGAAAATGGTCAAATTGTTGTTAGTAATTTAGATACCGGAAATGTCTATTTTAGAGAAACTGAAGCTGCACCTGGCTATGCATTAGATACATCACCAATTGGTATATCTATTACCGAACAAATGATAAATCGACCAGGTAGTCGCCCTATTTTCGTTCCTCATAATGATAAAATATTTACTAATAAAAAAGCTGCACAGGAGATTTCTCTAATCAAGAAAGACAAATCGACTCCTAGCATTCTACTTCCAGATGCTCATTTTGATCTTTACAAAGTAGGCGAAACAACACCTATTAAGACGGATTTAGTTACGGATGCTAATGGTTTAATCAATGTTTCTCTAGAATATGGCGATTACTATTTCCAAGAAACAATCCCACCTACTGGGTACGTTTTAGATGAAACGAAACAGCACTTTACAGTGAGTTCTACTGAGCAAACACCACTCGTTGTTTTTAATGAAAAACAACGAGTAACCATGATTGATAGTCAATTCCCAAGTGACTTAAACTTCGGAACACATTCAATTCAAAATAGTTCGGATGAAAAATGGCTTGCTACAGTAGATGGAAATCAAACCAGTAAAACCATTACTAGCACTTTAAAAGTTGACGATAATCGTACAACAACAAGTGGCTGGAAATTAAAAGCCAAACAATTGGAACAGTTCAAAAATGGTGCCACCGAATTAACAGGCGCACACTTACTCATAACAGCAGGTACTGTAAATAGTAATGCAAATGTGATTCCATCTAATGGAATTCAAGGAACCACTGCAACTTTAATTCCAAATGAAGAAAAAACTATTTTTGGTGCAAAAGCAAATGAAGGAACGGGAATTTCGACGTTAGAACTATCTAAGTTTGAATTAAGTGTCCCTAAAACTGCCGCAAAAAAAGTTGTAAAGTATTCCAGTTCAATTGTATGGACACTATCTGATACACCTTAGTAAGAAAGGAGATCTAAATGAAAAATAAGAAACCAATCTTCATTGCGTCGCTACTTTCAATTTTGATATGTCTTAGTATTCCAACACAAGCTTTGGCAGATGATAACATTCATGAAACGACTGGAACCGTTGAGTTTTACTATTCAGATTCATCTTCCGTAGTACCGCCAATCAAAGAAAAACCTCAAGATCCTATTGAGAAACCAGCACCCTCAATCAAAGAATCGAATCTTAACAAACTTCCTCAAACAGGTGAGGAAAAATTAGCTCTTTATTTTAAGATTGGTGTACTAAGTGCTATCGTTGGTCTACTTGTTTTATATAAAACAAAAAAGAAAACTAAATGTAGCAATCTTCAATAGGTACTACCCTAACCCTTAATGAAGTAGTCCATACTAGTTGTTTGTTGGGCTACATTAAAAAGAACACTAGGAGGTAGCTGATGACTATTGAACAATATTGGAATGATGTCACCATTTATTATGTTGTATTTCAAACTCATACTAACTTAGAAATCAGCAAAACGTTGGTTTTTCCAACAGAATGGTCCCAAGAAAAAGTAAAAACTAGTATTTCAAACTGCTTTAATAACGTAAAAAAAATTATAGTCATTGAAGAAGATGCAGAAGGTCTAGCTTTGAAGCTATAATTTTTCTATAAAAAAAGGGAATTTTGACTGTTAGTCAAAATTCCCTTTTTTTCGATTTCATCATTCGTAAACTTCACGTTTTACAATTCCAATATAAGGCAAATTGCGATATTTTTCAGCATAATCAATTCCATACCCTACAACAAATTCATTAGGTACTGGGAACCCTACATAATCTGCGGTAATATCCACTACTCTACCTTCTGGTTTATCAAGCAATGTTACCAATTTCACTGAATTCGCTTTACGGTATTTAAATAAGTTGACTAGATATTCCAATGTACGCCCACTATCGATGATATCTTCCACAATTAAAATATCGCGCCCTTCAGCATTCGTGCTCAAGTCTTTAATGATTTTTACTTCACCTGTAGAAACAGTTGCATTTCCATAGCTCGAAACATCCATAAAATCTAACTCAACATCAATATCCATTTCCTTCACTAAATCAGTGATAAAAAAAATAGCGCCTTTTAAAATCCCAACGACCAAAGGATTTTTTCCTTCGTAATCTTTTGACAGCTGCTTTCCTAATTCGGCGGCTTTTGCTCGTAACTCTTGCTCCGAGTAAAGAATCTCTTGAATATCTTTATGCATTTGATTGGTAAACTCCTTTAAGTTTTCTCAATTTGATTAAAACAGTACGTCTTGCATTTTAGCAGTTTCCAAGGAAAGAAACAATCACTTATTACTTAAAAGTAACGTTTCTTTTTGAATAAAAAACTTATCTACTTGTTTAAAATCGATAGCCACACCTATTCCAAACCCATTTGGCACGGACATTTTTCCTTCCTTGAATGAAAAATCTGACGTTACAATATCTGATTCAAAATAACGGCTCGTTTGTGAAATATCTCCAGGAAAACGAAATTCTGAACGAGAAGCCAAAGCCAAATTATGAGCTCGTCCTACGCCCGCTTCAAGCATGCCTCCGCACCAGACTAATAGGTCTTCTTGGTCACAATACGAAATGATTTCTAACGCTTCAGTTAATCCACCCACTCTAGAAAATTTTAAATTAACTGCCTTGCAACTGCCTAATGCCACTGCTAATTGAACATCAGACAATGAGCGAATATTTTCATCTAGACAGATTCTGGTTTGAACTTGCTTTTGCAACCAAGCATGATCTAAGAAATCTCGGACACCAAAAGGTTGTTCAATCATGGCTAACTGATAGTGGTCCAATTCTTTTATCAATTTGATATCAGACCTCGTATATGCAGAATTGGCATCTGCCATTAATACTAAAGTTGGATATTTTTCTCGAATAGCTTGAATGGGTTCTTTATCGAATCCTGGTTTAATTTTCAATTTCACTCGTGTATAGCCTGCATCTACATATTTTGAAACAAGTTCTAACAGTGTGTCTGTATTTTCTTGAATTCCAATACTTACGCCGACATCAATTATTTGACGACTTCCTCCAAGTAAACTTGCTAAAGAACGGTGTTTACATTTTCCATATAAATCCCAAACAGCTGATTCAACGGCTGCCTTTGCCATTTCATTTCCTCTAATGCTTGAAAACCGTTCTTTTATTTCACGTGGATGTTGAATGTCCTCACCTTTTAACAACGGAAGCAAATGATGTTTTAAAATCAGATAAGCGGTCTCACTCGTTTCTTCTGTATAATCAGGTACTGCAAAAGCTTCCAGCTCTCCGTAACCTTTTTGACCATTCTCCTCAACTACTTCCACCAAATAAAATGGCTTTTCTTTCATCACACCATAACTCGTAACAAATGGTGTCACTAAAGGCATAGCTAACTGATACAGGTTTACTTGGCTAAGTTTCATAGGTCTCACCTTCTATTGTCTAAGTTTTTTAATGCTACAGAAAATTCTGCTGGCGCTTCTAGATGAACGGCATGCCCTACTTCAGAAAATGTAACAATGGATCCCTTTTTTAAGTGGGGATTTATTTGAGCTGCAAGTTGACAAAATTTAGTATCTAATGATCCTACAAAAAGAAAAACAGGACAATTGATAGTGGATAATTGATTCCAGTAACTAGGCTGACTTCCTGTTCCCATACTAATCAAACTTTTTTGCAGCCCTTCTACATCTTGACTAAGGCGTTCTTTGCGAATCGCTTCTTGTGTAGCAAGTGTCAATTTTTTTTGAGATGAAAATAAGGCGAGATTTTCCCAATCGTTTACAAATGAGACAAGGCCTTTTTCCATGACTTTATCGGCTAATGCTTGATCTTGAATTTGACGTAGTTGTTGCTCTTGTTGCGTTTTCAATCCCGGTGAACTACTTTCTAAAACCAATTTCTCTACTCTTTCTGGATAATATAACGTAAAGGCTAATGCCAATCGCCCTCCCATTGAATAGCCGAGTAGCGAGACTTTTGGAACCTCTAGTTGATCTAATAAGTCTGCTAAATCCTTACATTGCTCCTCAATTGCATAGCGGGAAAAGTCCGCTTGGCTTGTTGTGTTGCCGTGACCCAACAAATCAAGCGTCAAAACCGTGTCTTCTTCTAAGACTGGCAGGATTTGACGAAAAGTGTTCTTCGTCCCTGTAAATCCATGTAGCAACAACCAGGTTGTCTTTGACTGTCCTTGGGAAAGAACATAATCATAGCTCAGCCCTCTTAGCTTAATTTTCATAACCATGATCCTTTAAGGCTTTTGACACTGCTTGATAAAGCTCACGATGGCTTGCTACATTTTCATATCGATTGGTTTTGATTTCAATAATATCTAACCCTTTATGAAAACTAGCTAAATCCATTGCTTCATGAAATTCTTCTTGTGTTTTAGGCGCTTGGTAATTACCTTGGTACAATTCTGCAATCGTTTCAAAATTCAAAGCTAGTTCCGTTCCAAAAAGTGTCTCAAAATGTTTTGGTAACGTTGCTTGCGGTAAAAATGAGAAAATACCACCACCACTATTATTGACTAGAATAATCGTTAAATTTAAGCCATATTTTTGAGCCATTGCCAAACCATTCATATCATGATAAAAAGATAAGTCTCCAATCACCAAATACATAGGCTGAATCACAGTTCCACTACCTAAGGCACTCGAGATAACTCCGTCAATTCCATTGGCACCACGATTAGCTAATAATTTGATTGATTTATTTGTTTTATTAAAGAAGGTATCCACATCTCGAATTGGCATACTGTTTCCAATAAACAATCCTGATTTTGTTGGTAAATATTCTCTAATCCAGCGAATCAATTGTCCCTCATTTGCTTCTGTTAAGGTGGTCAAATACTCGTTAACAACCGTTTCTGTTGCCTTATTAACATGTTGCCAACTTTGCAACCAATCTGAACTGGTTGCTTTTTTAAAGTCTTTTGCTAAAGCATCTACTAAAAAGCGTTCATCGCAGTGAATGATATCCGTTGCTTGCTTCGTTGGGTCTTTCCACTCATTACCAGAATCCACCAAGTAATACAAACTATCTTCAAATTGTTCAATCCATTTCATTAAAGATTTAGAAACGGGCATTGCTCCAAATCGAATAATGACTTCTGGAATCAACTCCGTCACTAAATCTTGCTCTCTTAAAAAGGTGTCGTATTGGTCAATAACCGTGTCGTCAGTATCGCCATATGTTCTTAATCCTGACAACGGATCTGCTAAAATAGGCCATTTGATTTGCTTGGCAAACGCCGCAAGTGGTTCGGCAAATTCTTTCTTACTATTTGGTCCTACAATAATCATTCCCTTTTTACCTTCACAACTAGCAATAATTTGTTGAATAAGTTCTGGTTGAATCACTTGATGCGCGTAATAAATATGGGTATGACGAATTGCTTTTTCTTGTGTGAATGGAGAGGGGTCTAAAATTGGAACAAGTGGTTCTCTTAATGGAAAGTTCAAATGAACGGGACCACGTGGCGCTGTCATCGCAATATCAACTGCTTTGCTCCCTTGCCATTTTGCATAGCGTAGCATTTCGACTGAGTTTTCTGGGAGTGCCATATCCGTAAAATATTTCACATGAGTACTGTATAAGTGAACCTGATCCATTGCTTGAGGAGCGCCGACATTTCGTAGTTCGTGAGGTCGGTCCGCAGTTAATACTAATAAAGGAATTCCTGACAATTTTGCTTCCGCTACTGCTGGCATATAATTAGCTGCTGCTGTCCCTGATGTACATAATAAAACGACGGGACGTTTCCCTGCTTTAGCAATCCCTAACGCAAAAAAACCTGCTGAACGTTCATCGACGTCAACATAAATTTTTAAAGCTGGATGCTCTGCCATCAAAATAGCCAACGGAGTAGAACGTGAACCGGGGCTAATTATGGCTTCTTTGACGCCTGCTTGAATCAATTCTTCAATAAATGTCGCTAAATAATCGGTCATTGCTACTTGGTAGTTACTCATGATCTAATCCTCCTAAAGCTCTTAACATCGGTTGAAATTTTATTCTTGTTTCAATTAATTCTTCTGCTGATTTTGAACCGGCTACTAAGCCACAACCTGCAAATAATATACTTTGCTTTTCCATTAGTAAGGCTGAACGAATAGCTACAGCAAATTCTCCCTCGTCATCTTGGTTTAGCCAACCAATTGGTGCTCCATAAAACCCACGATGATAAGGCTCCTTTTCACGAATAACTGCTAACGCCTCGTTTCTTGGCAAACCACCTAATGCTGGAGTTGGATGCATGGCTTTAACTGCCATTAGAAATGGAACAGTCGCCTGTCTTTTTCCTTCAACTGTCACAAATAAATGCTGAATATCTCGATTTTTTAAAAGTGTTGGATTTCCAGAAACATTCAAATCCATCGTCAATGTTCGTAGGGTTTCAGAAATCATTTCAACAACTAAATGGTGTTCATGTGTATTTTTATGATCCTTCAATAATGCCTCTCCAATGACTTGATCTTCTGCTTTCGTTTTCCCTCTTGGGGCAGATCCAGCTACACAAGCTGAATAATAATGCTGATTCTCTGCTGCAAGTAATTGTTCTGGCGTTGCACCAATAAAAGCTTTCTCTTTATTTTCTAAAACAAAAAAATAACTATTTTGTTGCGTCATCATCAGCCGCTCTAAAACATCTTCAACGTCTACAACTGAATCGTGTTCAACCAATAATTGCCTAGATAATACCACTTTTTGTAACGTCGTGGATTGTTTAATCAATTCAACTGTTTCGTCAACGGCTTGTATCCATTCTGTTGTTGCTAATTCAGTTTTGTTAGTAACAACTGCTTTGGCTGCTTTAGATACTATTTGTTCTTCAAGAAGTTCTTCCCATTTCCCAAAAAATTCGTTAGCCTTCTGATGTAAGTCTGTTTGAGAATCTACGTAAAAATTAATAGTTAAGTAGGTTTCTTCTGAAAGTACAGTTACTAAATACGTTGGCAAATAAAAAAATGCCGATTGAAAATCTTGCCATTCTTTAGATTCTCCACGTTCAGGGTCGAAGTCAAAGCCACCAAATAAAAGGGCACCCGTTGCGCGCCTTTTTTGATTCGTTGCCGTTTGTTTTTTTAATTGCTGATTAAATTCGTGGACACCTTGATAACTCGTTATTCCTTTATTTGAGCAAAATTGATTTGTACTTCCTAATCCCACTAGCGTTACCTTTTTTGAAGGATTTTGCCAAAAAAAGCGTTTTGTTGAATATACTCCTTTTCCTTGTTTAAAAATCATCAATGGGTTCAACGACTCTATTTTTGTTACCCAGCTGACTAAAACTTTTTCTTGTTTGGTTAATAATTCTTCTACTTGCGCTACTAGACCCACTGGTAATTCTACCATTTTGATTCGCTCCTTAATTCTCTTAATCACTTCTTAGTATAACAAAAACCAAACAAAAATACAGATTCATTGATTGAATAATAGGGAAATTTAATCGTTTTATTGGCTGCTTCTGCTTAATAAAAACGAAACCCCAAATTCAATGAAAATGAACTTGGGGTTTTGATTGTTTATTCTATTGAGCTGATTCTAATGCCGTTACGATTTCTTCTAAGGTTTTAGCTCCGAAAATCACTTGCTGATGATCCATAATCATCGCTGGAACGCTCATAATTTTCTTCTCTTTTTTCAAATCAGGGAATAATGCTGTATCAATCATTTCTGCTTCTACCTTATGATTAAGAGAGGCAATGCGTTGACAAGCTGCTACTACATCTGGGCAATAATGACAGGTTAAAGAGACACAAATTTCAATTTTTGAAGCAGGTAATTTTTGAATCCGTTGAACTAATGCATCTTCAATCGGTTGGCCCGCACTTCCCACGTTGTATATTGCTAAGACTAATGAATTTAATTCATGTCCACTTGGAACGCCACTAAATTTAATTCCTGTGTATTCTCCTTGATCATTCAATAAGACAGCTGTGGGCGTTCTTGTTAAATTGATTTTCTTTTCAAATGCATCGTCTTGGCCCAACATGCGGTTTTCAAATTGAATATGTTCACTTAAAGGCTCAATTTGCTGTAAAAAGGCTTGCAATTCAATTGATTTTGCATCATTTTGGTCAAATAAATTCACTAAGGTTACATTCGTTGTCAGTTTACTAAAAATACCCTTTAACTGCTCTTTCATCGTTTCTGGGAACCACTCATTTGAAGCAGTAGTTTTTGACTTTTCAGCTTTTTTAACAGACTCTGCTTTATGTTCTTTCACTTCTTTTTTCAACATTTTCTCACTAACGGCTGGCAATCCAAGACGTTCTTTTTCATTTGTAACGTATTTTTCAGCAACTGTTGCTGCAATTCCACCATCTGCTACAGCTGTAACGATTTGTCTCAATTCTTTAACACGTAAATCACCTGCTGCATAAACACCCGTCACACTCGTCTCCATTAGCTCATTCGTAGGAATAAATCCTTGCGGCGTTAACTCAATTTTGCCTTCAAAGATTTCGGTACTTGGCTGATTCCCAGCGAATACAAACATCCCAAATGCGCCATCTTCTGCAGAAGCTTCATAAGTAAACGTTTCCCCCGTTTCATTGTTTAAGAAAACAGCTTTTTTCATGAAGTCATCACCTGTTACTTCTTTGACTTCGGTATTATAAATAATTTTAATATTTGGATTGTTTTTTGCTTGATCTGCAGTCATTTTAGCACAGGTGAAATCTGGCTCTCGGATGATCATTGTAACACTTTTTCCATAACGTGTTAAAAAGACCGCTTCTTCTGCCGCAGCATAACCTCCACCAATCACAAAAATATCTAAGCCACTGAAAAATTCCCCATCACAAGTTGAACAGTACGCAATTCCTCGGCCTGTAAATTCCGTTTCACCAGGAAAGCCAATTTTACGTGCTGATGCACCCGTTGCGATGATCACTGCTCTGGTTTTATAAGTTGTCGTAGCTGTTTTGATAATCTTAACTTCTTGTTCCAATTCAACTTCACTAATTTCGCCCGTCGCAAATTCTACGCCAAAATCTTGTGCTTGTAAGTACATTTCTTCCGTCAATCCTGCACCAGTTGATTTTCGAACCCCTGGATAATTCACAATTTCAGAAGTCGTTGTCACTTGTCCACCAATTTTTTCTTTTTCAATAATCAGGGTATCCAACATTGCCCGACCTGCATAAATTCCTGCAGACAAGCCTGCCGGTCCACCACCAATAATAATCAAATCATATATCTGTTCTGTCATCGTTTCAAAACTCCTTTTTATTTGTCTTCTAAAAAAAGCTCCATTCCATCCATTATGGAACAGAGCTTCTATTTATTTCATGTTAAATTTTACCAACTAAGTCTAGGCTTGGTGCAATTGTATCTGCTCCTGGCTTCCAGTTTGCAGGACAAACTTGATCGCCATGTTCTTCTACGAATTGAGCAGCTTCTAATTTTCTAACTAGTTCATCGGCATTACGACCAATTCCCATATCATGGATTTCGTAAGCTTTGATTTCGCCTCTTGGATTTACGACGAATGAACCACGGTATGCTTGACCAGCTTCTTCATCCATCACGCCAAAGAAACGTGAGATTTTTCCAGTTGGATCAGCAATCATTGGATATTGAATTTTTCCAATTGTATCCGTCGCATCCGCCCACGCTTTATGTACAAAGTGGCTGTCGGTTGAAACTGAATAAACTTCGCAATCAATCGCTTGTAATGCTGCATAGTGATCTTGAACGTCTCCTAATTCAGTTGGACAAACAAATGAGAAATCTGCTGGGTAAAAGAAGAAAATACTCCATTTTCCTAAAACATCATCGGTTGTTACTTTAATAAATTCACCATTTTGGTACGCATCTGCTTCAAATTCCATTAATTTAGTATTGATTAAATTCATTATTTCCACTCCTTTTTAATAGTTCGTTTTACTAGTTTAATTGTAACAAACGATAATTATTACGTCAAACGAATTATTATAATCTAGCGCTTATATTCGCATTATCAACGTAAAAAAGACCAAAAATAGATTCATTTTTGATCTTTTGAATAGTAGGCTCAATCCTTATTCTTAATGGACTAACTGGTAAGACTCTAAAACTTGTTTTTTTAATATTTTTTTCGTTGTTTCATCTGCAAAACTAGCTTGAATGCCATTAAGTGTTAATTCTTCCATTCCTCTATAGCCAATTTGATACAAACGGTCTAATGTCATAAATTCTTTTGTTAAATTAGTATTAGAAACAGCTCGATTATCTGTACTAACAGCCAATTTCAATCCAGCTTTTTGAAATTCTTCAAAGGGGTAGTTTCCCCATTTGTCTACCGTTTTTGTTTGCAAGTTACTGTTTGGACAAATTTCAATGGTAATCCCTTTTGAAATACAATAATTTAAAATCTCTGGATCATCTTTTAGAGCAATCCCATGGCCAATTCGAGTAGCTCCTAAATCGACTGAATCTTGCACATTTGTTGCACAACCACATTCACCTGCATGAAGGGTTATGGGTAAATCATACTCTACTGCTAACTTAATTATTTTTTTATACTCTTTTGGCGGATAATTGGCTTCGTCACCTGCTAAATCAATCCCTACAATCCCTTGACCTAAAAATTCTTTCGTCAATTCAACAATCTCTAGGTTGTCTTTTTCCTGATGCCCTCGCATCATACATAAAATTCCGTTACTTTTAACACCAAAATCTCGTTCACCTTTTTTTAATCCTTCTACTACCGATTGGATGACGCGTTCTGCAGATAACCCTTTACGCGTTGAAAGCATTGGTGCAAAACGAACTTCTATATAGGTCACATTTTCTTTTGCAACGTCCCCAATCAATTCATACGCAACTTCTTCAAGAGCTGACTCTACTTGTAAGCAATCTAAAACCGTCTCAAATTTCCCAATATATTCCAACAAACTTTGACAGCCTTCACCCGCTTCTACTAAGGTGCGTAGGGCTTCTTCATTTTCAGGAAGTTCATAACCCTGCTCATTAGCAATGTTGCGAAGTGTTTTTTTACTTACAGATCCATCTAAGTGACAATGTAATTCTACTTTTGGCAAATTTTCAACTGTTTTTTGTTCCAATCGTGTCATCTCCTTTTTAAAGTAACGAAATAGTTAATTGATGATAACGGATTTTCATGAAAAATGAAAGCTTTTTTATAAAAAATGAAAAACTTTTCATAAAAAAGCTAAATTGAAATCCCTTACTTCTAAAAAACGTTCGTCTTTAAACTGAGAAGTCTAGTTACTTTTGCTTGTAAAAAAACTAGCCATCTTGTGCTTTTTAAGATACTATTAGTGAGTATGAATGCTTAGAAATCCATTTAATTAAAGGAGGTTTTCTCTTGTCAAAAGCCTATACAGACTTATTATTAGATACTTGTCTTTTAGCAGGTAAAATTATGATGGAGAGTGGCGCTGAGATGTATCGGGTAGAAGATACGATGAATCGAATCGCGACTGTTGAAAGTGGTAAAAAAGGGATTAGTTTTGTAACTCCAACGGGCATTTTTATGGCAATAGAAGGCGGAAGCTCTGTTAAATTACAACAAATTCCCAGCCGTTCAATCAATCTTGAACGTGTATCCAAAGTAAATGATTTATCTCGAGAATTTTCCGCTCAAAAAATTGATCTCCCAACACTTTCCACACGTCTTAAACAGGTGGAAAATGAAAATGATTTTTTTCCTATTTGGTTACAAATTATCGCAGCCGCTATGGTTAGTGGTACCTTAATGATTCTATTTGGTGGTGCATGGCCTGACTTTATTCAATCCTGCATTATTGGAGCCATTGGTTTTGCTGTTTATTACTATAGTAATGAATTTTTAAAAGTTAAATTTTTAGCTGAATTTTTTGCTGCTTTTGTGATTGGATTGCTTGCTATTGCAACGGTCTCAATTGGATGGGGTGTCAGTGTAGATGGAATGATTATCGGAAGCGTCATGCCTTTAGTTCCTGGTGTACCGATTACCAATTCAGTTCGTGATTTATTAGCAGGGCATTTATTGTCTGGTATGGCACGGGGTACAGAAGCATTGATTACTGCTTGTATGATTGGAATCGGAATCGCTGTTGTCTTCCAAATGTTCTATTAAACAGAAAGGAGCTCTACCACTATGTTTGACTTAACTATTCAATTAGCCTTTAGTTTTTTAACAACGGCTGCTTTTGCCATTATTACAAATGTACCAAAACGTTCTTTAATAAGCTGTGGTTTAACAGGGATGCTAGGGTGGATTGTTTATTGGGGAACAGGTCAATTTGGTGTTAGTACTGTTTTAGCAACCTTTTTAGGCGCGTTCACCGTAGCTATTTTCAGTAATCTCTTTTCCAGAATAAAAAAACTGCCTGTGACTATTTTTAACATTCCAGGTATTGTTCCATTGGTTCCTGGTGCCTTAGCTTATCAAGCAGTTCGTAATCTTGTTTTAGGAGACTATGTAGCCGCCGTCTCATTTAGCGTAAAGGTTCTGTTAGTTGCTGGCGCTATCGCATCTGGCTTAGTCATTTCTGAAGTATTTAACCACAATATTCGTAATTTCCGTGAAAAAAAAGAACACTTTTAATCTAAAAAACGCAGTCTAAGAAACTTTCTCTTAAACTGCGTTTTTCAATCTACTTATTTTTAGTTTTTTAAAATCAAAGCGGAGTATAATTCATCTACATAAGTCACTTCTATAATATGATCAAATTTTTCCAAAATAAGGACTTTAATTTCTAGTTCAGAAAGAGTCATAGGCAACACTATTGTTTGATGAATTTCTTTTTGATTGATTTCTCCGTTTTTCAAATGAATTTGCGCCATAAATCCGATATTATAAATTACGCCATCATCCCAATTTTTTTCAATCATTTTATTATTTCGCTCCTTTTCAAATACCGGCTTATTCTTCTTAATAGTAGCATATTAAGATGAAACTTTTATTGAAATTTTTTCTTAAAAAAAAGAAATTTTTAATCTCATCCTTGCTAGCGCGCTTATTTTGTGCAGCTTTTACGAAACTATTAAGTCTTTTTTGTGCATTACGCCATACCAAATGAAACCGTTTTCTAATATACTTGATTTAACAACAAAATAAATAGAATGTGGGATGATATCATGGTAGAGATTGCTTTAAATAACATTTATAAAAAATATGACAATGCTGAAAACTTTTCAGTTACAGATTTTAATTTAACTATTCAAGATCGTGAATTTATTGTCTTCGTTGGACCGTCTGGTTGCGGAAAATCAACTACATTGAGAATGATTGCTGGACTAGAAGATATCAGCGAAGGAGAACTTTTCATCGGCGATACTTTAATGAATGATGTAGCACCTAAAGATCGTGACATTGCGATGGTTTTCCAAAACTATGCTCTTTATCCGCATATGACTGTATACGATAATATGGCTTTTGGTTTAAAATTACGTAAATACGATAAAGCCGAAATTAAAAAAAGAGTAGAAGAAGCAGGTGAAATTCTTGGTTTAACAGAATACTTACAACGCAAACCAGCTGCTTTATCCGGTGGACAACGTCAACGTGTAGCTTTAGGACGTGCAATTGTTCGTGACGCTAAAGTTTTCTTGATGGATGAACCACTATCCAACTTAGATGCAAAACTAAGAGTTGCCATGCGTGCTGAAATTGCGAAATTACATCGTCGTTTGGAAACTACTACTATCTATGTAACCCATGACCAAACAGAAGCTATGACAATGGCCGATCGAATCGTCATCATGAAAGATGGCTTTGTTCAACAAATTGGATCACCTAAAGAAGTATACGACACACCTAAAAATGTCTTTGTAGCCGGCTTTATTGGTTCCCCCGCTATGAATTTCTTCGAGGTCACGTTAACAGGCAATGTCATTTCTAATGGTTTAGGACTAAAATTAGTAATTCCAGAAGGAAAACGTAAATTACTAGAAGGAAAAGGATACGAAGGCAAAAAATTAATCTTTGGTATCCGTCCAGAAGATATTCATAGTGAGCAAATCACCCTTGATTCAAATCCAGAAAGTGTTGTTCATGCTGAAGTTGTCGTTTCGGAATTACTAGGTGCCGAAACAATGTTGTATACTCGTATTGATAACACCGAATTTATCTCTAAAGTAGATGCAAGAGATTTCCATAATCCAGGCGAATTTGTTGACCTAGCCTTTAATTTAAATAAAGGCCATTTCTTTGATCCTGAAACAGAAGATGTCATTCGTTAACCTGTAAAAAATCATTCCATTATGAAAATAATGTTTTTGATAAATAAATAATCCCTTTTTCGACATCCTTAATTTATTTTAAGGATGTCTTTTTTTTCTTCTCGTTTTAAAAAAAGGCTATTCTTTTAGTGTTTCAAAATAATTCACGTTTTTGTAAAAATAAAACTAAGCTATTTAACTACTTTTTTCAACTTTAATCTTGTTCTTTTATTTAGATAACATAATAATGAAACCCTTATATAATTAAGGAAAACTAGTAAATATTAAACGAGGATATTCGCTTACAAGTTATTTTTTATTTTTTCCCTTTTCTGAGACGAAAATACGCAAAAAAAAACAACGATAATTTTCCATAAATCAGTTGACTTCCCTCCTTTAAAATGGGACTATTATAGGTAGTGAAGTTTTATATTACAAGTGATTTAATGCAACTAATCGATAGTATAAACTAGCCTGATAAATTTGAAAAAATAAAGGAGATCAATATGAAAATTATTGTAGTAGATCCAGGTAAAAATGAAGTAAAAAGCTTTTGTTTTTCAAACAATGGCACTCTAGAATACGTGAACTCATTTCCTTCAAAATCTAACGAGATTATCGAAGAACGATTTTTAGAAGAAGACAGCTCTTTACGCCAATACCGTATGGAACTAAATGGCCATAACTATATGGTAGGTGAAGGTGTGGATACCACTTATAACACAGAATTAACAAAAAATACATTGCACCACAAATTATGTATTTATGCAACCGTGGCAGACTTTTTAACTGAAGAAGATCACGACGAAGAAGTATTACTTGTTTTAGGCTATCCTTCAACAGATTTCCAAAACAACTTCCGTCGCGAAGATTACCAACGTCTGATTTATGGTGATAAAGATGGTCATATTGAATTCGTACAAAATGGCAAAGACGTTTCTTTCCAATTAACAAATGTCATCGTCTTACCAGAAGGACAAGCAATGTTACCAAGAATGACTGAAGTAGAAGATTATTATTCACTTTACGTGTTAGATATTGGTGGACAAAATGTAAACTTCCGTGAATTCGACAATAAAGGCAACGCGAAAACAGCTTTCTCAATCGATGCAGCTGGAGTGAATTATTTAGAAACCACTCTTGAAGCCGAATTGAGAAGAGCAATCGAAAATCCTAACGTGAACTTCCGTGGTATTGATTACAATGAAGCGATCTTAACTGGTAAAATTTTCGACATCGGTGCTATCGAAGGATTCTCTGATTCAACTGCTTTCATTAATAATGTTGTTCAAAACTTTATTAAAAAAGAAATCGTTAGTGAATTAGCATCTCGTGGATACAACATTAATGTTCAAGGTCAACACATCATCTTTACTGGTGGTGGAAGCTTGTTGTTACAACCTTATTTAGAAAACTTATTACAAGGAAACAAGTCAAACTTAATTTTCTCAAAATCTGCTAAATGGGATAACTGCTTGTCTTATACAATCAAAGCATTCCAAGAACAATTTACAACAAATGAGCAGTTTACAAGTTTCATCAAACCTTTATACACTGAATTAATGAAAAATGGTTACGCAAACTTCTATAAAGGCCTAACACCATCTGCTACACAAGATGATGACACAATGGACTTTAATCGCGTTCTATAAACGATAACTATTAAACCAAGTTAAAGATACAGCCGGTTTGGTTGTATCTTTAATTTTAGTCTGAACATCTAGGGAAAAAATAAAAAAGATAAAACTACAAAAAGGAGTACACCTATGAAACTTCATGATTTTTTAGATAAAAAAAATGCGTTGATGGATGCTTTATCTTCAGATGAAGTCAGTTCTAAACCAACAACTGATTCTAAAAAAGATGATCCGTTTAAAAGCGAATTAGTTTTTAATCAAATCAAATCAGAAGAACAATCTACTGATAACATTAATCAACGTAACGCTACCGTTTTACCAAATAAAACTACTTTTCAAAAAAGCCCACGCTCAAATAATACAATTCAATTTAAAAGCATTGACAACAATCGCAACATTGAAAAAAATACTGAGCTAGAAGCAAATTATGAAAAACGTTTAACTGAATTAGAAGCTGCTTTTGAAATAAAACAAGCTAAATTAGAAGCTGATTACCAAGAAAAAGCAAACCGGATTGAAACAAAGCAGCAATTAGTTGCTAGTGAGTTGGAAAGCAATTTTAATCAACAACTCGAACAATTAAAAGAACAACAACTCGCTGAACAAAAAGAACTTGAATCACAATACAATCATAAAGTGGCTGAAATCGAACGTCTTTCTGAAGAAAAACAAAAAGATATTGAAACAAAATACCACGAAAAAATGAAAATGCTTGAAGGAATCTATACAGATCAACAAGAATTAAACGAACAAAAATATTTAGCCAAAGAAATCGCTATTGAAAATGCTCGTAAAGAAGAAGAAGAAGCATTCAATAAAAAATATGAAACAAAATTAGCTGAACTCGAAAAACAAGCACAGACTAAAAAAGAGCTTGATGAAAAAAATTATCAAGAAAAACTAGCTCAATTAACTAAAAAACACGAAGATCAAGAACAAGAGTATGAGCGTAAATACTTAGAAAAAATTGAAAAACTTGATTTATTCTATCAAGAAAGACAAAATACCCTAGAGCTTGATCTTAAAGCCCGTGAAAAAGAAATTATTCAACAAGCTGAAAAGATTGCTGAAGAAAAAATTGATTTAGCCGGTCGTGAAGCACAACAATTATTGAATGACATCAAAGAAAAAGCTGAGAACCAAAATAAACAAATTGATCTTCAAAATCAAGAACTTGAGCTACAAAACAAAAAATTAATTGAAGATGCCAAAAAAATGGCAAGTAATATTATTAACAGTGCAAATGGCGAAGCTAAAAAGAAAAGTGAAATCGCTGCTGAACAAGCTGAAACAGCTTTGAAAAGCGCGCGTAGTGATGCTCAAATTCTGATTGAAAATACGCAAAATGAAGCTGAAAATATGCTAAAACTTGCTAAAGCTAATATCTTCGCATTAAAAGAAGAAGCTGAAAAAGCGATTGTATTAGAAAAAGCACAACATGAAAATATAATTGCAGATGAACGTTATCAGCTTAAGGCTGAGCGCGAATCCTTCTTAGTTTATAAAGAAGAATTCCAACAACATAAAGCTGCTATTGAAAAAAGCTTAGCCCATAAAGAGCATATTTTGGCGACTAAAACACAAGAAGATATTGCTTATTTAGAAGATAAAGCGATCGAACTAGACAATAAGCTAGATGCACGTATTCAACATAGTGAAAAACAATATAAATTAATTCACTATTCTACAATGCTGTTAAGTATTGTGACCTTGATTTTCTTTATTCTTTCGGTTTATTCTCAAACTTCTTATCCACAAATTGGATTATCTTTTATTTCTGTAGTAATCAGCATGTACCTTTTTTGTACTGCATACCTGAACCATAGACATATTGATGAGGTATCTGATGATGATGACGAATTTGATGACGACGATGAGTTCGATGATGATGACGAATTTGATGACGACGATGAGTTCGATGAT
>NZ_JBWKTN010000006.1:0-55071 GCF_059420345.1 Carnobacterium sp. GW821-FHT04C06 | reverse complement strand
ATTTGATGACGACGATGAGTTCGATGATGATGACGAATTTGATGACGACGATGAGTTCGATGATGATGACGAATTTGATGACGACAATGAGTTCGATGATGATAACAAATTTAATAAGAAAAAAAAGAAACGATTTAGTATTCTGAAAAGAAACAACTAAATAAACATTAAACTAGCAGTCTTCTGCTAGTTTTTTTTTTATAAAAAAAGAAGATAGCGCATTCGCCATCTTCTTTGATTATTTATTTATTTTCATTTTCAGCCAATGTTTTTAACTCATCTACTTGAGTACGCACATCTGTAAATAAGCCATTTAATTTCAATCTTGTTTGATCTAGCTCGTAATAAATTTCATTGATGTCATTTGATAACGACTTACGTTGTGCTTGAATTTGAGTTTGATATACATTCGCTTCATTGCTTGCTTGAGTAATGATATCTTTCGCCATCTCTTTAGCATTTAAGACCGCATCAGCTAAATCAATTTTTACATTTGTTAACTGTGTTTTCAATTCAATATTTTCTTTTTCTAGAACATTATATTTCGCTAATTTTTTCTCTGTGTCTAGGACATCAAAGCTATACGTATTGATTTTTTCAAGCTGTTTTTTTAATAGTTGATTTTCTTCGTTCACTTGAGTGTATAATTCAATCGTATCATTTAATTGTTTTTTCGTACTTTGTTGACTAAAGTCCGTACCTTGTTGCATGGTTTCAATACGGTCATGCAATTGTTGTTTTTCAATTGCAGTCATTTTTAACTCTTCTTCTGCCATTACCAATTTTTTCTTCAAACGTTCATTGTCTTTAAATAAGCGAGCATTTTCTCGTTCAAATTTACCAGCAATTGCTTCATAATCATATTTTGTACGATCCTCTTCTTCTTCTTCATCGTCGTCATATTCTTCATCATCATAATCTTCGTAATCATCGTCATCGAATTCATCATCATATTCTTCATCGTACTCATCATAATCATCGTGTTTCTTTTTCTTAAACCAAGCAAACGGTAACATATACTTTCCTCCAATACTTTTATAGTTTAATTGTCCTGAATACAGGCTTCTTGCGATTTTTATTTTGAATTTTCAATTTGATTTTCCTGTACCCTAAACTCCCTTTTATATGGTAAAATGGTACTAGTATTTTAATAAATTGAAAAAATCACTCTTATCAATTCTCAAACATCGTTCATTTTGAAAGGAGAACACTGATGCCACACACAAGTTACTATCTTACGTTAACAGTACTCATGTTTTATTATACCATTATAGTAACATTTCGTGTACTCATTCAACAAGGTTTTCTTAGTAAACCATTCTTTGTTTTCCCAAATTTTAGCCATTCTGTCAAAAAAACAACTCCGAAAACAACTAAAAAAAAGGTAAAAAAACGTCACAATCCCTCTACTATCAAGAAATCAAAACTACCTATTCAAAAGAAAAAACAACCGAAAAAAAAATCAATCATTTTACAAATTAAAAATAAATTCGCAATCATTGGCAAACCAAGTAGAAATCAGTTAATCATTATCAGCATTATCAGTTTCACTGCTTATTTTATTAGCAACAGTATGGAAACACTCATCATTACTTTTTTATACCTTTGCTTGATTTATGCAGTTTCATTAATCTACCTTGCTTATGTGGAAACAAAAGAAGAAAATGAACGTTTAAAACAAGAAGTTCTAAACGCTCGCAAACGACGTAAAAAGAAAAAACAACTAAAAAAGACGAACTGATTTTTAATATGAGAAAATCAGTTTTTTTTATTCCTCAAATAAAGAACGTTGATATTTTTTAGTGATCGTCATTAAATCTTTAAAGAAACAAGATGCGTAAGGCTTATAGCTTGGGTCTTTCAATCGACTTACTGCTCGTTCAATGACGACAATCTCTCGACTTTCATCAAAAATTGGGAGATTATTTTTTTGTTTAATATTTCCAATTTCAGTAACCAATTCCATTCTTTTTTCGAATAAAGCAACTAATTGCTTATCTAGTTCATCAATTTCATTTCGTTGTTTTTCTAACATTTCACTATCGCCCATTTCTTTTTGTTGAATTTATTCTGTAATTTCAATTAAATTCCCTTCAGGATCTTCTATTACACTTTCATAATAACCATCTCCAGTTATTCGGGGACCATTTTGACAGACAAAGCCGTCTTCTATTAGTCGACGGGTTAACTCATCTACATTGACCCGATTTCCAACTGAAAAGGCAAGATGTGCCCAGCCTAAATGCTTGTTATCAACGCGCTGTGTAACCGTTGCTTGTTGCATAATTTCCAAGCGTGTTTTATCTTGAAAAGTTAAAAAATAAGACTTAAATTGATTTTTCGGATTCTCATAAAGACCACTTACTTCTGCTTCAAAATAATGTTCATAAAACTTTCTCATCACATCAATATTTTCAACCCAAATAGCTACATGCTCAATTCTCATCCATTTTCTCCCTTTCTATTTATTATTCTTTTGGCTCAATAATTTTAATGATTTTTGCTGGGTTTCCTGCAATTACTGCATCTTTAGGAAATGATTTTGTTACTACTGCTCCTGCTCCTACAACCACATTATCCCCCAACGTAACACCTGGAACAATAATCGCCGAGCCACCTACCCAAACATTATCACCAATTGTTATTGGTTTGCCAAGTTCTAAGCCATTATTACGCTCTGTAGGATCAAGTGGATGGGTTGCTGAATAAAGCTGTACACCAGGTGCAAACATCACGTTGTTCCCAATTTTAATCGGACAAATATCTAAAAATGTGCAATCAAAATTTGCATAAAAATTATCTCCTACTTCAATATTGTATCCATAATCTACCCGAATATTAGGCTCAATAAAAACATTCTCGCCTACTTTACCAAGCAATTTTTCTAAA
Source organism: Carnobacterium sp. GW821-FHT04C06 (assembly GCF_059420345.1). Classification (NCBI taxonomy): domain Bacteria; kingdom Bacillati; phylum Bacillota; class Bacilli; order Lactobacillales; family Carnobacteriaceae; genus Carnobacterium; species Carnobacterium sp. GW821-FHT04C06. The sequence goes on along the minus strand of NZ_JBWKTN010000006.1, from coordinate 52,182 downwards.
ATAAGCTTTCCTTTTTCTCGGTGGTCATTTTGATTGTATTCTTTCACTAGTTTACGAGCGTTCCGCCTGCCTATTCTTAGTTCAGCATCTCCTGGATTGTAAAATTCCCCAGCAATCATTTTTTCTTTTTCAGTTTTCATCTTTCTCCCCCTCATGTAAACGTTATTACTTCTATTATCTAATACTTCGCTTATTTTTACCACTTATTTATCAAGAAATTAAGAACTTTTTCAAGCTTGCAAAATAGAAAAAAGTGACCTACACTTAAAGATAACAGAAACTATCTATGGGAGGGAATTACATGAAAGAAAAAGAATTCAAAGGACACCCTTTAAAATTAAAAAGTTTAGTTAACGTTCGTGACTACGGAGGCTACCAAACAAAATCTGGTACGATTTTACCAAAAAAGGTCTTACGTGGTGCTGAGTTATATGGTCTAGATTCTGGCGATCAAGACATTTTAATGAAGGAATATCAGTTAAAGCAAGTAATCGATTTTAGAACAACTGTTGAAGATCAAGCACGTCCTGACCCCAAACTCCCAAATGTTCAAAATCACTTCATTAATATTTTAGGAGACGATTCCCCAGTTTCTGCAGACCCCGCAGAAATTATGAAGGAAATGAGTCAAACAGGAGCAGAGCCAGAATCTTATTTGTTAGAAATTTATCGTGACTTTGTAACAAGTTCCCATGCACACCAAGGCTATCAACAGTTTTTCAACTTATTGCTTCAAGAAAAAAAGGGCGCTACTTATTTCCATTGTACTGCCGGAAAAGATCGCACAGGTTTTGGTGGAGCCTTATTTTTAAGTGCGTTAGATGCGGATAACGACTTGATTATGGCTGATTTTCTATTAAGTAATACTTACCGGAAAGCTTACAATCAACAAGTTTTAGCTCAGTTAAAATCGGCTAATGCTCCAATTCAACAAATCAATATGGCTAAGGTAGCACTCGAAGTCCGCCCAGAGTATTTAGAAGCCTCTTATCAAACAATGTTAAAAGAATTCGGTTCTGCGGATAATTATTTAAAAGAAGCGCTAGATTTAACAGATGACAAGCGAGAGTTGTTAAAAGAATTGTACTTAACTAACCGCTAATAACCGCTTTTATTTGTAAACGGATATTTTTTTCGCATAAACCTAAACATTCATCTACAGTTAAGTATCTCAATTGGCGATAATAATGATTGAGAGACAACTTTGTTACCATTTTGTCTTTAGGATACATTTTTTGCAAAATTTTCTGCTGAAAATCAAGTTCTGTTAAAGAACCTTTTTCCTTAGGTATCCTAAAAAGCGAAAAGGGAGTCGAAGGATTTGCTGATGTCTTCATTATATAAAGATAGATGTCTGTAACTGGACTTACAAGATGTGTTGGAATGACTGCTATACTATGAGAAGGTGGCAGTTTAGTTTCACCTGTCTCCTCTAAATATATTTTTTCAACTGTTGCTAGGAATTTTAAAACAAGAAAGGCTAACTGTTGATTGCTAGCATCCGTTATATTTAAGGGGTATTCATTGTAGTTAGTCGATTCTGGATCGTTATTTTTGTAGTTGATTAGTTTCATTGTTAGCCTCTCCTTTTTAAATTATGTATGAAAAGGATCTTCTATTATAGAAGATCCTTTTCTTATTTGTTAATGAGCTTCAATATAAGCATTTTTATACGTGTATTTCGCTCCTACTTGATGATTGTAAACATCTTTTACATAAGATTTTTGCAAGGTTGCTCCTGCTCGTTGGAACATCGGTGAGATGCCTGCTTCATCTAACAGGATTTTTTCTGCTGCTAGTAAATCATTCCAACGTGCTTCTGGATCCGTTGCGTGAATCGTTTTTGAATCTTCTAACAATTGATCATACTTCGCATTACTGTAGCTTGCACGATTGTACGGGCTGTTTGTTTGTTGTAAATCAATAAAGTTTACTGGGTCTGCAAAATCCGCTCCCCATCCGCCTTGTTGTAAATCATAGTCCTGATTTGTCGCCATTTCTAAACGAACCTTGAATGGCAATGAACGGATTTTGATTGTGACACCTGGTAAGCTTGTTTCAATTTGATCTTTTAAGAACGCGCTGATTTTCTTATTCGTTTCATCATCGTCTGCAATTAAGTCAATTTCAAATTTTTCTGTGCCTAATTCTTTTTTAGCAGCATCAAAATATTTTTTCGCTGCTTTTTTATCATATGGCAAGTAGTTCCCTGACTCTTTTCGGAAATCCTCATCTGTCTTAGGATTTGAAGCAAGACTAGGTGGAACAAAACCTGTTAATGCTTTTGAACCATTTGCTAGAATTTCTTCAGTTAGAAGCTTTTTATCGTAGGAAGCCGCAATTGCTTGACGCATATTTTCATTTGCTAATGGCGTTTTTTGGCCGTTGCGTAATTGATTGTATTGCATATACGCTGATCGTGCTTCTGTTTCAACGTCATATTCACTGTCTCCTTGATACTGTTTTGCATATTCACCCGTTAATAGAACACGATCTAATTTATCTGCATCGTATAAATTCAAAGCCGTTGCGGTTTCTTTAATAACTTCTACATTGATAGTATCTAAGTAGACATTTTTCTTATCCCAATAAGTTGGATTTTTTTCATACTTCCATGATAAATTCGTTCCTTCCCAGCCTTTGAAAACAAACGGGCCGTTCGAAAGCATGGCATCACTTGAAGTCCCATACTTATCTTTTTGTTCCGTAACAAATTTTTCATTTTGTGGGAAAAATGTTGGAAAAGCCATTAATGAAACAAAATAAGGAACCGGTGTTTCCATTGTTACCTTAAACTCGAAATCATTCACTGCTTCGACACCTAAAGTAGCAGGATCTGCTCCTTCTTCCATAATACTTTTAGCATTTTTGATTCCTTCAAATAGGTACGCATATGGTGCTGATGTTTTTGGATCAACTACTCGCTTCCATGCAAAAACAAAATCATTTGCTGTTACTTTATCGCCATTTGACCATACAGAATCATCTCTTAATTTAAAAGTATAGGTCAATCCATCTTCACTTGTGGTCACTTTTTCTTTTGCAAGTGCCGGAACTGGATGATTTTTCTTATCTAAACGATACAAACCTTCCATTACTTGATTGAATACGGTAAAACTAACCGTATCTGTTGCAAGTGCTGTATCTCCTGTAGGCAATTCTGCTATTTCTACTAAATTTAAAACCTGCTCATCTGCTAATTTTTTACCTGAATGATCCTTTTTAGTGCTATTTTTACTTTTATCGTCTGCTGTATTGGAACAACCCACAGCCAGTACTACTGAAAATAAAAGTATTCCCAAACCTACTTTTTTTAATTTCATTATGTGCACCCCTTATCTCTTATCCTTCACTTTTAAATCCCCTTTTTAAAAGTGATTGTTATTAATATAACTGATAAATGAGAAAGAAGCAAGATAATTATGAATATTCTGATAATTTACCATTAGACAACTCTCATAAATCGCATTTATGAAAGAAATCAATTAATTTAATTTCACTGAATTGGGTATACAGCATAACAACCAAATACCTTCACTACACCACCTAATAATTCAATTTCTTCAATTGCATGCTGAATTAAGGTTTGTTGATTGTTTACATATAAATCAATTAAGAAAAAATACTCACCTAATACCGTTTTTAGCGGTCTTGATTCAATCTTACATAAATCAATTTGGCGCCAGCTAAAAGCTGCTAGTACTTTATGAAGTGCTCCTGGAACATTATCTGGTAATGTCACGCTCATCGATATTTTTTCTTTATGACTGATTCTAGGCAACTCAACATTCTGATGACTCAGCAAAACAAAACGTGTTTGATTGTTTTCCAACTCTTGAATATTTTCAGCTACAATGGTGAGTTGGTATTCGTCTGCAGATACTTTTGAGGCTACGGCTACAAGATTTTGCTCAGGATGTTGTGAAATAAACTCAGCAGCATACGCCGTTGAAGGTGTTGACTCCACAACGGCTTTGGAAATTTCTGTTGTCAAAAAATGCTGACTTTGAGCTAATGCTTGTGGATGAGAAAGTACCTTAGTTGCTTTTTTCCACTCAGATACATGTCTTGGGTGAACCATTAGATGCTGATGAATTGGTAAAACAAGTTCGGCTTGAATCGACAAATTCGATTGATGATATAAATAATCTAAGGTGACATTTACGGGACCTTCTATTGTATTTTCAATCGGAACAACAGCTACATCTACGCTGCGCTCTTCAGCTGCTTGAATACAGGCAGGAATCGTTGGGTAAGGAATCAACTCTGCATTAGGAAAGGCTAATTGAGTTGCTAAGTAAGTAAATGAAGCGCTAGGACCTAAATAGGCAATTTTCATCATTAAACTCCTCCTCACTTTCCACTTTCTAATGCTGCTAAAATAGCTTGAGCTACCTGTATTTGCGTTAACTGGTCTGTTTTAATAATCAAGTCTGCTGTTTCTTCATAAAGCTTGATCCGTGGTTCAAAAATAGCTCGTATTTCAGTGGGCGTTTTTTCTTGAACTAACGGTCTAGTTGTATCTCCCTTTAAACGTTCTAAAAAGATAGCTGGATCTGTTTTCAAATAGACAACTGGATATTCTTCTGCTAAAATACGACGATTTTCAGGTTTTAAAATAATCCCTCCACCTGTTGAAATAATGGCCTCTTTTGCTACAACTTCTTTTAATTTTTGATGTTCTAAGTCACGAAATCCTTGTTCGCCATAAGTTTCAAATAATTCCGTAACAGACATTCCTTGCTCTTCCATGATTTCGCTGTCAATATCTGCGTGTTCACTGGCTGTTAATTTTGCCAATAGCTGACCAACGGTAGTTTTTCCTGCACCCATAAATCCGGTTAATATGATTTTCCTCATTTAGGCGACCCTCCATTTATTGACATAATGACGCGACATCCTCGAAGAAATTAGGATACGAAACGGAAACCGCTTCTGATCGTTCTAATTCTACTTCTCCTGTCGTTACTAGCAAGGCTGCAATTTGCAGCATCATTCCAATCCGATGATCGCCGTAACTCGTTACGTTTCCTCCGTGAAGAGGCGTTTGCCCTTCAATAATCATGCCATCATCTGTATCTGTAATCACAGCTCCTAATGTGGTTAATTCTTTCACGACTGCGTCAATTCGATTGGTTTCTTTCACTTTTAATTCAGCTGCATCTTTAATGATGGTTTTTCCAGTAGCTTGAGTGGCAAGTAAGGCAATAATTGGCAGCTCATCAATTAAACGCGGAATCATTTCACCACTTATCTCAGTTCCGACTAATTCACTTGTCGAAACAGTAACCGTTCCTGCCAACTTACCTGTTTCTCTGCTTTCATCAGTAATAGTTAGCTGACCATTCATCGCTTTGATAACGTCAATGATTCCCGTTCTTGTTGGATTTAAACCCACATTTTCTAATCGTATTTCACTATTAGGAAGAATTAAGCCTGCCACCATAAAGAACGCTGCAGAAGAAATATCTCCTGGCACAACCATCTTTTGTCCTGTAAACTCTTGCTTTCCTTTTAATCGGATCGTCAACCCATCTACTTCAATATCCCCACCAAATTGACGAATCATATGTTCTGTGTGATCTCTGGTTTTTTCCTTTTCAACAATCGTCGTTTCGCCTTCTGCTTGTAAAGCAGCAAACAAAACTGCGCTTTTCACTTGAGCGCTTGCTACTGGCATTTCGTAATGAATGGCTTGTAAGCTTGTTGACCCTTTGACTGTAACTGGCGGAAATTCAGTACCTTCCTTGCCTTTGCAGTCTGCTCCCATTTGATTTAAAGGCAACATCACTCGATTCATTGGACGCTTTGCTATCGATTCATCTCCAAAAACAGTAGTTGAAAAATCACGTCCTGCAAGAATCCCCATCAGTAAACGAATCGTTGTTCCTGAATTGCCAATATCAATCGCTTGAGAAGGTTGTTTTAATGCATCCCAGCCTTTGCCGTGTACGATAATTTCTTCTGGCATTTCATCAATTTGGACACCTAGTTGACGAAATGCGTTAATCGTACTTAAACAATCGTCTGCTCTTAAAAAATGCTGAATCCGTGTTTCACCTGTGGCAATAGCTCCAAACATAATGCTACGATGTGACATGGACTTGTCTCCTGGAACTTTGATGGTACCGGTTAAATTGGTCTTATTTGTCATTAATTTCATTGAATGTCGTCCTTTCACTTGTTGTAACAATGGTAGCTACTGTTTTTTTGAATGCAAGATTTAGCTTGTTTTAAGTCTTCTTGGTTTTGGAAAGTTAGCTGCAAAATCCCATTAATTTCTTCTCTTGTTTCTAAAATTTTCAAATTGATTACACTAATTTTTTCTTGTGCCAAGTAACCTGTTACCTCTGAAATAACACCTGGGTAATCCGGTACATCAATAAATAAATCAAAAAATGCTGGCAAGGCGCCTTCTTTGTGAATCGGCATGGCATCTCTTGTTTCTTTTGCTTGATCAAAAAAATGATAAATAGCCTTGCTGTCGTTCGATTCAAGCATCTCAAGTAGTTGACTCATTTCATCTCGCCAATTTGTTACTAGCTGAATCAATACTTGATTATTTGATAATAAAATATCTGTCCACATCGTTGGATCAGATGATGCTATGCGCGTCATATCTCGAAAACCACCTGCAGCTAATCGTTTCGCTAGCGGGTACTTTACGCTAAAATCCGTCGTCTGATTGACTAAAGAAGCCGCAATAATATGTGGAAGATGGCTCAACATTCCTGTAATCTGATCGTGTTCTGCAGGGCTTAAAATTAAAAATTTGCTTGCTGTTCCATCAAACCACTGTTTAAATTCTTCCACTACTACCTGACTATCTGGTTGATTATCTGCTGGCGTAATCAAATAGTAGGCATTTTCAAATAAATCAACTTTTGCCGCTTGTACACCTGATTTATGTGAACCTGCCATTGGATGCGCACCAATAAAGTGAATCCCTTTGGCTAAAAGTCCTGCTGCTGCATCCATAATAGAGCCTTTTGTACTTCCTGTATCCGTTACTAAAACAGTCGGCTTTAGCGACCAACTAACCATTTGAGTTAAAAAGGTTTCTGTCGCCTTAACTGGGCAACTAAATACTATTAAATCCGCACTTTCAGCTTCTTTTTTGATTTCATTACTCGCTTCATCAATAATTCCTAATGCGCAAGCTATTTTCAGCTGTTTTTGATCTAAATCAATTCCAATAATCGTTACAGCTGGGTGCTTTTTACGGATTGCTAGAGCAATTGAGCCGCCAATTAAACCTAATCCAATAATTACTACTCTTTTTTTCTCCATCCAATCCTCCTTAGCTTTCTACGAATTAAAAATTCTTGATGTATTCACGGTATTCAGCTAATTCTTCTTTTAGACGCTTAAATGAATCTCCGTCAAATTTATCTAATAATGCTTCTGCAACTTCCCATGCCACAACGGCTTCTGCGACAACACTCGCAGCTGGAACTGCACAACTATCTGAACGTTCAATATCTGCTTTAAAGGTTTCTTTTGAATCAATATCGACACTTGGTAATGGTTTATATAAGGTAGGAATTGGCTTCATTACACCACGAACCACAATTGGCATACCGTTGGTCATGCCTCCTTCAAATCCGCCCAAGTTATTCGTCGTTCTTGTATAGCCTGTTTTTTCATCCCATTCAATTGCATCCATCACTTGGCTGCCTGGTCTTCTTGCAGCTTCAAAGCCCACACCAAATTCTGCACCTTTAAATGCGTTGATACTCACTACGGCACGCGCAATTTTAGCGTCTAATTTTTTATCCCATTGTACATAGCTTCCTAACCCTGCTGGCACACCACCAACAACGACTTCAACAACGCCACCGATTGTATCTCCCGCTTTTTTAGCTTCGTCAATTTTCGTCATCATTTGTTGTTCTACCTCTTTATCTAAACAACGCACTGGTGAATTCTCTGATAGCTCTTTGATTTCAGCTGTTGTATAGCTCTTTCCAAGCTCTGCACGAACGCCACCAATTTCTAGCACATGTCCAACGACTTCGATACCAAGTTCATGCAATAATTTTTTTGCAATCGCACCTACTGCTACTCGAACAGTGGTTTCTCTAGCGCTTGATCGCTCTAATACATTTCGTAAATCGCGGTGTCCATATTTCATGCCACCAACCAAATCTGCATGTCCTGGACGGGGTTTTGATACACGACGCATGCCCACTTTTTTTTCGTCAATTGGTTCAATGCTCATAACGGTTTCCCAGTGTTTCCAATCTTTATTTTCAACGGCTAATGAAACAGGCGAGCCCATAGTTCGTCCATGTCTGATACCAGCAGTGATTCTTGCTTGATCCTTTTCAATTTTCATTCGTCCGCCACGTCCGTACCCTTGTTGACGACGTTTTAATTCTTTATCAATATCTTCTTTTAAAAGCGGCATTCCGGCTGGCAAGCCTTCAATAATAGCTGTTAGTTCTGGTCCGTGTGATTCCCCTGCTGTTAAATATCTCATTTTCTGTCACTCCCCTTTGATTAAATAAGCTGATAATTCATTTGTTGAAATGCGCTTCAAACTGGCTTTTCCAATCTCTTCTAAATAGATAATCCGTAAAGTATCGCCTGTTGCTTTTTTATCGTGGTTCATTGCTTTTAATAATTTTTCAGGCTCCCACGGTTCCCAGCTAAGTGGCAAATGAAATTTATCCAACATATCCTTTAATTGCTGCGTTGTGCCAACTGCTGTGAGTCCTTTTTTTTCGGTAATGGTGTTCATTTGAACCATTCCAATAGCAACGGCTTCTCCATGTGTGCAGATGCCATACCCTGCAACTTGCTCAATGCCATGGCCAATCGTGTGCCCAAAGTTTAGTAACAAACGATTTCCAGTATCAAATTCGTCTTCTTCTACTACTTTTCGCTTGATTTCACAACACGCAGCAATAACTTCTACGCTGTGAGCAACTAGCTCTGCCTCATCTTTTAGACTCGCTAGTAGTGTCCAAAGTTCATAATCCGCTATCGCAGCCATTTTCACTATTTCAGCAATGCCTTCACGAATTCGGCGTGGCTCTAAAGTATTCAATGTCATGGGATCAATTAAAACCCCATCAGGTTGAGCAAAGGTGCCGATCAAATTTTTCCCCTGAGGTAGATTAACCGCGGTTTTGCCTCCAATGCTGCTATCGACTTGTGCTAATAGCGTCGTTGGAATTTGCATAAAATGCACCCCTCGCAAGTAAGTAGACGCAACGAAACCTGTTAAATCTCCAATTACTCCACCGCCCAACGCAATCACACCATCGGTACGGGTTAGTCCAGCATCTAGAAACGCACCATATAATGCTTCTGCTACAGTTAAGCTTTTACTCGTTTCTCCCGGTTGTACAACGGCTAAATGAGCTTGAAAACCTGCTTTAGTTAAGCTCGTGATTACCGTTTCTCCATATAATGCCTCAACGGTTTCATCTGTCACCACCACAATACGTTGCGGCTGCCATTTTTTTTTGACCCAATTGCCAACATCTTGTAGCAAGCCCTTTTCAATGGTAAGTGTGTAGCGATGGTCAGGTAAATTTACATTGATTTCCATGAGTTGTCCACTTCCTATTCGTCGATTTCTTTCATGAACGCTGTTAATTTTGTTACTTTTTTCATCATTTTTTCGTAGTTTTCAGGAGTTAGCGACTGCGGCCCATCAGATAATGCGTTAGCTGGATCTGGATGAATTTCCACAATCAAAGCATCGGCTCCAGCAGCTATTCCAGCTAATGACATTGACTCTATCATTTCCCAGCGACCTGTTCCGTGACTTGGATCTACCATAATTGGAAAATGACTTAATTTTTTAATCGCTGGCACTGCACTTAAGTCAAAGGTATTTCGAGTGTAAGTTTCGTATGAACGAATGCCACGTTCAACAAACAGAATATTAAAGTTTCCTTCATTGGCAATGTATTCAGCCGCATGAATCCACTCATCTATCGTACCTGAAATGCCACGTTTTAGCGCGATAGGCATTCCCGTTTTTCCTACAGCACGTAACAATTGGAAATTTTGCATATTTCGGGCACCAATTTGAAGCATATCTGCGTATTTTGCTACTAATGGTAAATTTTCAATATCCATTACTTCGGTAATTACTTTTAATCCAGTTAAATCTGCAGCTTCACGCATGTATTTCAAGCCTTCTTCTTCTAGCCCTTGGAAGGCATATGGCGATGTTCTTGGTTTAAAGGCACCTCCACGTAAAAATTGAGCGCCTCCTGCTTTAGCAATTTTTGCTGTTTCGATAATTTGCTCTCTAGATTCTACCGAACAAGGACCTGCCATTGTAACAAAATGACCATCTCCAATTTTAATACCGTCAACGTCAATTACGGTTGAACTTGGGTGGAATTCACGGCTTGTTAATTTGTAAGTGGATGAAATTTTCTCTGCATTTTCAACACCATCATAGGCTTCAAATAGTGCTTCTTGAATTTTCGTTGTGTCGCCAATAACGCTGATAACAAGTTTTTCTAACCCTTCATTCAGTTGAATTGCTAAGCCTTCTTCTTCAACTTTTTTAATCACCGCTTGAATCTCTTCTTGTGTTGCTTCTGCTTTCATTGTAATAATCATTATCTGTTCCTCCATTAATTGTTTTTAGTTAAAATAATAACTCTTTGATTTCAGCAACCGGCATTTCTTTTCCTGTCCATAATTGAAATGCTGCAGCTCCTTGCCAAAGCAACATCCCTAAACCGTTTAACGTTTGGCAACCCGCCTCTCTTGCTTGCTTAAGCATTATGGTTTCTCTTGGAGTATAGATAACATCTACCACCACTAAATCTTTTCTAAATATACTTCTATCATGAATGGGGGTTTCATTTTCTAATGGCTTCATGCCTACGTTTGTAGCATTGACTAAAATTGCACTGTTTTTCACTTCAATGTGTAATTTATCCGAATCTGCTAAGTCATAAATCTGAATAGTACAATTCGTTTCTTTTTTGATAGTCGCAATTTTTTCTTTATATTTTTCTGGATAACGGTCAAAGATTGCAATTGATGACACACCGTCTAACGCTGCTTGAATGCAGATAGCAGTTGCCGCGCCCCCTGCTCCAAGTAGAGTCATTTTTTTCCCTATAATTTGAATTCCTTCTTGTAGCAAACCACTCATAAACCCTGTTCCATCGGTTATATGTCCTGTTAATACTCCATTGTCGTTGACAATTGTATTGATTGCTCCCGCCAGTTTTGCTGCTGGGGAAAGATAATCCATATAGTGACATGCCAGTTGCTTATTTGGCATTGATAAGTTAGCGCCTCTCATTCCGAGTGTTTTGATAGATTGAATTGCGGATGGAAGTTGTTCTTGTCCAACTTCAAAAGCTAGATACGCATAATCCAACTGTAAACGTTGAAAAGCTTCATTATGCATTTGCGGAGAAATACTATGACGAATCGGTGTTGCAAATAAGCCAATTAGTTCTGTTTTTCCTGTGATTCTTTCTGCCATTTAGTGCTCCTCCTTTGGATAAGTTTTCTTGAATTCAGTTTGGATTAGTGATTTTTAGATCAAAATGCCAATAAAAAAGCATCCACTTTAGATTTGTCAAAAATCTAAAGTGGATGCTAACGGATGAACAGAATCGTCATCACTAAACTATTAAAGCCACATAGATTTTTTCGAAATCTATGTGGCGAATTTGGTCAACTTAAAATTCTCTAGCCATCATAGATACAAACAAGTTTGCGTTGTCTGCACCCATGAGTTTCATGACTACAAACTTATCTAAAATAGCTAAAGTAACGATTATTTAATTGTTTATTAGTATTGTTAGTTAAACTCATGTCACTCACTCCATAACTAAATTTTTGAATTGTTACAAGTATAGAAAAGATTTTTAGGTTTGTCAACTGTTAATTGAAAAAGCTTTTTTATTAGGACTTAATCTAATTGATTATAGTCCTAATAAAGGTGCTGGATTGACAACATTTCCCATTCCGCCATTTTGCGCTGTGCGGATTTCAAAATGTAAATGTGGTCCATCAACTTGTCCCGTTGCGCCAGTTGCACCAATAACTTGTCCTTTTGTGACACGATCGCCTACACGAACTGATTGAGAAGATTGGTGAGCATACAGCGTCCATGTCCCGTTGTCATGTTTGATAACCGTTGCGATACCATAACCTGATACAGGCATTCCGTCTTGTTGTGCAATGACAACCACTCCATCTAATGAGGCGTGGACTGGAGTTCCAACTGGGCTAGCAAAATCAATTCCTTTATGGAAACCGTTTTGGTCGTAACCAGAACGAGGTCCGTAAGACGATGAAACTGGGCTATTAACAGGCATTCCATATGCTCCGCCACCAACAGGCGTTGAAGATGAGCCTTGGTTGTTGTTATTCGTAGTTGTATTTGCTGGTGCTGCTACAGCCGGTGTTTTAACATTTGCTTTTGCAGCTTCTTCAGCAGCAGCTTTTTGAGCTGCGGCATTTTCTTGCGCTTGTTTGTCGGCTGCTAATTTAGCAATTCTAAAGTCCTCGGCTTGTTTTTCAGCTGCAACTTTTTGAGCTAAGAAGGTTTGTTTATCTCCTTCGGCAGTTGATGTATCAGCTGCTAATTGAGCTACAATTGTTTCTTTTTCTAATTTTTGTTGTTGCAACTTGCTTTGTGTTTCTGATAATTCTTGCGCTAATGTTTTTTGCTCATTCACTTTTTTTGACTCTTCTTTTTCTTGAGCTGCAACTTTAGCTTTATCTTCAGCTTGTTGTTTTACCATGTTGCGATTCGCTGAAACGACTTGGCTTACGACGTCAATTCGTCCAATAACATCCGATAAAGACTCGGCTGAAATCACAAATTCAATGTAATTTTCAGATGCGCCATTGACTTGGACAGAGCGGGCTTGCTCTTTTAATTGATCGTTGCGTTGCTCAATTTTTTTAGTTAGCTTCATATTTTCTTTGGCTAAACGATCCACATCATTTTGTGTATTTTGGATATCTGTCAAAATTTGTTTTGATTTGTCTTCATTTTTTGATACAGTATCTTCTATTTTCACTAAATCATCTTGAGTTAATTTTGTTTGACTTTTTAATGTATCGATTTTTTTATCTTGTTCTTCGATTTTTGTATCAATTGTTTCTGCATGAACTGCAATAGTTGAAACAACTGGGCTAGCTAATAGCACTGTTAAAACGGCTAATTGGGTCATTTTTTTATTCACTGCTGTTTCCTCCGCTTTTCTCTTCATATCTATATTTTTTTATTCATAATGTTTGTTTTGTATGAACTGAGTATAGCACAAAAAAGCAGCTTAATAATTTTCGTTTCAGTGACAAAAAAATTACTTACTGTAATATAGTAAATAGTTACACTATACCAATAACGTATATAGCATGGGATTTTTATTAATTGAAAGATACGATGAATCAAAACTTCTTACACGTTCCTCGAGTTCAGAAGCGTCACTCTTCTCTTTTAAGATAATTCCGATGATAACAGGACCACTTCCTCGATTTACTTTTTTCGTGTATTCAAATTTTGTAATATCATCATTTGGTCCTAGTACAACGTTCACAAATTCTTTCAAAGCACCTGGTCTTTGTGGGAAATTCACTAAAAAGTAATGCTTTAGTCCTTCAAATAACAATGACCGCTCTTCAATCTCTTGCATTCGATTAATGTCATTGTTGCCTCCACTAATCACACAAACCACTGTTTTACCAACTAGTTCTTCCTTCATCACTTCTAATGCTGCAACCGATAACGCTCCTGCTGGCTCCGCAACAATCGCTTGCTTTGTATATAAATCTAAAATCGTTGAACAGACTGCACCTTCTTCAACGCTTATCATTTTATAAATCCATTTTTTACAATGTCGGTAATTTATCTGCCCTACTTTTCCAACTGCTGCGCCATCTACGAACTTATCGATTTCTGATAAAGTCGTAACACTCCCTTGAGCTAATGATAGCTCCATTGAAGCAGCACCGGAAGGTTCAACTCCAATGACTTTAGTAGTTGAGCTTACCTCTTTAAAGTAACTGAGCAGACCTGAAATAAGGCCTCCTCCACCAACTGCAGCCAATAAATAATCGGCTTTGATTCCAGCTTTATCTAAATCTGAATTGATTTCCATCCCCACTGTTCCTTGACCTGCTATAATCGCTGGATCATCAAATGGATGAATAAATACAGACCCTTTTTCTTTTGAAAAAGCGCTCGCTGCAAAGGCTGATTCATCGAATGTATCTCCTGTTAACACAACTTTTACCATTTCTCCACCAAAAAATTCTACTTGGGAAATTTTCTGAGCTGGAGTCGTTGTAGGCATAAAAATAGTTGCTGGTATTGCTAATGTAGCACAAGTATAAGCGACTCCTTGTGCATGATTTCCAGCACTCGCACAGGTTACACCTTGTTTCATTTGTTCTTTTGAGAGTTGAGAAATGGCATAATAAGCACCTCGTAATTTAAATGAACGGACCCATTGTAAGTCTTCTCTTTTTAAGTAAACATTGCAATTGTATTTTTTTGAAAGATACAGATCTTTTTCTAACGGTGTCTGTTTTACAATTGGCTTTAAGACTTGATAAGCTTTCTCGATTTCTGTTTTTGTAACAAATTTCTCCACAAAGTAACCTCCTTCTATTGATAATTAAAGTCAACTTTCTTTTCATAATTCGTTAATGCTTCTTGATGGCTTCCTAGGGTCACTGCAATATCGTCTAAGCCATGAATCAGTTTGTGTTTCCAAACGGGGTCAATCGTAAAGGAGTACTCTCCAACGGGACTCTTCACTAGTTGTTGTTGTAAATTAATTTCAATTTTTTGATGACCATTTAATGTAGCTAATGCTTGTCTTGCTTTTTTAGGCAGTTCAATTGGTAAGATGCCATTTTTTGTACAATTCATATAAAAAATATCACTATAGCCTCCCGCAATAATGACGCGAAAGCGGTAATCTAACAATGCCCATGCTGCGTGTTCTCGAGAAGATCCACATCCAAAGTTTTCTCCCGTAATTAAAATCGTTGCAGTTTGCCTCTCTGGATCATTTAATGAAAAATCTTCATTTAGCGTTCTGTCAGGCAAATAGCGCCACTCATCAAATAAAAATTCTCCAAAGCCTGTTTTTTCAATTCGCTTTAAAAATGATTTGGGAATAATTTGATCAGTATCAATGTTATCATTCATTAAAGCAACCGTTGTTCCAAAATGTCTGTTAATTGGCTCCATCTTCATCACACCTCCTGTCTTATATCAATAAAATGTCCGTGAATAGCTGCTGCAGCTGCCATAGCGGGACTAACTAAGTGTGTTCGAGCTCCTTTTCCTTGCCGCCCTTCAAAATTCCGATTCGAAGTCGATGCACAATGTATCCCAGCAGGAACTTGATCTGGATTCATTCCTAAACACATGGAACATCCTGGCTCACGCCATTCAAAACCAGCTTTTTTAAAAATTTGATCCAATCCTATTTTTTCAGCTGCTCTTTTTACTTGTCTCGATCCCGGTACAACCAAGGCACGTATCTCCGCTTTCACTGTTTTTCCATCCACTAGTTTTGCGGCTTCTTTTAAGTCTGATAACCTTCCATTTGTACACGACCCTATAAACACGTAACCTAAAGGGATATCTTCTGCCTTTTGCCCTGGTTTTAAACCCATGTAATCGTACGCTCGTTCATGATTCATGGATTCACTTGCAGGAAAAGCAGTTCCAAAGGGCACGCCCATTTCGGGATTCGTTCCCCACGTCACGTAGGGTGCTAATTCACTCACATCTAGCTGTAGTAATGTATCAAAGTGTGCATCGGCATCCGTCGTTAACGTTTGCCAATCTGACACAGCTTTAGCAAAGTTTTTGGGTGCGTAGCTTCGACCTTCAAGGTAATCAAATGTGGTTTGATCTGGCGCCATCATCCCCATTTTTGCGCCACCTTCAATGGCCATATTGCAAATCGTCATGCGTTCTTCCATGGTCATTCCACGAACCGTTTCGCCAAAGTACTCTACTGCATACCCCGTTCCAAAAGCAACCCCGTATGTTGCGATTAAATGAAGAATGATATCCTTTGCATAGACGCCTTTAGCCAATTTCCCCGTAATTTCAATACCCATTGATTTAGGTTTTTGCTGCCAAATTGCTTGCGTAGCCAACACATGTTCCACTTCACTACTTCCGATGCCAAAACCGATAGCACCAAAGGCTCCATGAGTTGCTGTATGGGAATCACCACACACGATTACCTTCCCTGGCTGTGTTAGACCCGTTTCTGGTCCAACCATATGCACAATCCCTTGATTTTCACTGCCGTTATCAGCCAACGTGATGCCAAATTCTCGACAATTATTTTGGAGAGCTTCAATTTGTTTCTTAGCAACTAAATCTTGGATATGATAAATATCCTCGGTTGGAACATTGTGATCCAATGTCCCATAAGTTTTATCTGGTCTTCTAACTCCTCGATTGGCCAAACGAAGACCTTCAAATCCTTGAGGAGACGTGACTTCATGAATTAAATGCAAATCAACATATAATAGTTGTGGCTCACCGATTTCTCCGTAAATCACATGTCGATCCCATAGCTTATCAAATAAGGTTTTCCCCATTAGTCGCTCCCTCCTTCACGAATTTTTTTACACAACTGTTTTGTAAAGTCAGTCGTTGTCGTACTTCCCCCTAAATCAGCTGTTAGATAACCGTTCCGCATAATTTGGTCCGCTGCTAGTTCAATTGCATTTGCTTCCTCATGTAACCCAAAGCTTTGTCGCAACATTAGGGCGACAGATAAAATCATCGACATGGGATTGGCACAATTCTTTCCTGCAATATCTGGGGCTGAACCGTGGATTGGCTCGTACAAAGAAGGCCCTGATACACTATGGCTCGCTGAAGGCAACATACCTAACGATCCTGTTAAAACCGAGGCTTCGTCACTTAAAATATCTCCAAATAGGTTTTCCGTTACCAACACATCAAATTCTGTAGGGCGTTGAATTAACAGCATGGAAGCAGCATCAACATATAAATGTTCCACCGTTACTTCTGGAAAATCAGTTCTTATTTCCTCCACCGTCTGACGCCATAATTTACTGGTGGCTAGTACGTTTGCCTTATCTACCGAAGTGATTTTTTTCCGTCTTGTCATCGCCAGTTCAAAAGCGTAGCGTACAATTCGATCAATCTCCTTTTTTGTATAGTGCAACGTATCCACTGCATCAAATTCCCGAAGCTCCTTTGGCTCTCCAAAATACAGGCCCCCAGTTAATTCACGAACTACCACAAAGTCGCTTCCTGTCACTATTTCTGCTTTTAATGGCGACAAGTGAGCAATGCTGTTAGGAACTTTAATCGGGCGTAAATTTGCAAATAAGCGTAGTTCTTTTCGTAATCGCAACAGACCCATTTCTGGCGTATTTTCTGAATTTTTCCATTGTTCGCCACCAATTGCTCCTAGTAAAATCGCATCTGCTTGCTGACAAGCGGTTACCGTTTCTGCTGGCAACGGATTTCCTTGTTCTTCAATGGCAATCCCTCCAAAGGGTTTTTCTTGAATTGTAAAACGGTGCTCAAATCGTTCGCCTATTTGGTTTAATACCTGCAAGCCACTCGCCATAAGCTCAGGACCAATACCGTCTCCTGACAAAGCTGTAATTTGGTATGCCACTAATTTATCCCCCTTTTTTCAGTTTGCTCTTTTACTTTGCTGCATGCTTGTAGATACGCTTTTGCGGATGCATTCAACACATCGAAATCAATACCTATTCCGTGATACAGCTCTCCATTTTGTGCTTTGACTGCAACGTGCACTTCTGCCTGCGCATCTTTTCCATTAGTGATTGACTGAATTCGATAGTCTGTCAATTCCACTTCTTGACCCAATAAACGGCTAATTGTATTATAGATAGCCTCAATACTCCCAGATCCTGTAGCCGCATCTTCTAAGATGACCTTTTCATCGGTTATGATGGTTAAAACGGCTCCTTGAACGCCACCAGTAACGTACTGTAACTGCAAATGAGTCAGCTCGTATTTAGCTGATTTTTCTACTTCTTGACTCAGCACAAGGGCGTGAAGATCCTCTTCTGTAATGTTCTTTTTCATGTCGGCTAATTGTTTAAAGCGCTGAAAAGCTCCTTTTGCTTCGGCTTTTTCTAAGTGATAACCAAGTTCTGCCAAACGCGTTAAGAATGCATGTCGGCCAGATAGTTTTCCAAGTGGCAAGCTATTCTTTTCTACGCCTACTAAAGAAGGTGTGATAATTTCATAGGTGTCAGGATTTTTCAAAACGCCATCTTGATGAATTCCTGACTCATGCGCATACGCATTCCCTCCAACTACAGCTTTATTTTTAGGTACCATCATGCCGGATAACCGACTAACCAACTCACTGGTTCGTTTGGTTTCATTTAAAACAATCGTCGAGTCAGCTTGATAGTAGTCCTTTCGAATATGCAATGCTACAGCGACTTCTTCTAAAGAGGTATTGCCTGCACGTTCTCCAATTCCATTGACAGTTCCCTCGACACGCCTTGCACCATTTTCAATTGCGGCGAGCGCATTGGCAACAGACATTCCTAAATCATCATGACAGTGGGTTGAAAAAATCACCTCGTCAAATTGAGGAATCTGCTCTTTTAAATGACGAAAAAGAGCGCCAAATTCAGTCGGATTGGTATAGCCTACTGTATCAGGAATATTAATAATCGTAGCCCCTGCATCAATTGCCGTTTGAACTGCTTGGACTAAAAAGCCCCATTCCGTTCGAGTGGCATCTTCTGGAGAAAACTGTACAACTTCAAAACGCTCTTTTGCATAGCGAACTTGCTCTTGAATCGTTTCTAAAACTTCTGTTTGAGTCATTTTCAACTTATATTTTAAATGAATGTCACTGGTAGCTATAAAGATATGTATTTGTGAAGAAAAAGCTTCTTTAAGAGCTTCGTAGGCACAATCAATATCTTCCTTGACGCAACGAGCTAGTCCACAAACAGTCGCTTTTTTTAAAGCTCTAGCAATTGCTTGTACAGATTCAAAATCACCCTTTGAAGCAATTGGGAATCCTGCTTCAATCACATTTACGCCCCATTTTTCAAGTTGTTTTGCAATTTGAACTTTTTCGTTTTGGTCAAAATGAACACCTGGCGTTTGTTCGCCATCTCGCAAAGTCGTATCAAAAAATTGAATCTCTGTCATTTCCAATTCCTCCTCCGTTGTTTTTATAAAGGAACACCCTTCTTCCTTAATTGAAAGAAAGGTGCTGCTATTTAGTTTAATTTTTTGGATTTACAAAAGGCATCATTTCACGTAATGTTGCCCCCACTGCTTCAATCTGATGACCCTTTTGTTTTTCACGCATCGCTTTAAATTCAGGAAAGCCATTGGCGTTATCTGCTGTAAAGGCTTTTGCAAAGGTTCCATTTTGAATATCTGCCAATACCTCTCCCATTGCTGTTTTCGCATCCTCCGTCACTACACGAGGGCCTGACACATAATCCCCGTATTCAGCCGTATTGGAAATCGAATGGCGCATCTTACCCATTCCACCTTCATACATCAAATCAACAATTAATTTCATCTCATGTAACACTTCAAAATAAGCTACTTCTGGTTGATAACCTGCCTCCACTAGTGTTTCAAAACCCGCTTGAATTAAACGCGTCACTCCGCCACAAAGAACGGCTTGTTCACCAAATAAATCCGTTTCAGTTTCTTCCTTAAAGGTGGTTTCTAAAACACCTGCTCTTGTTGCCCCAATTCCTTTTGCATAGGACAATGCTAAGTCACGTGCATTTCCGGTGGCATCTTGATATACCGCAAACAATGCTGGAACAGCTGCTCCTTCTACAAAAGTTCGACGTACTAAATGTCCTGGACCTTTTGGTGCTACTAAGAAAACATCTACATCCGATAAAGGTTCAATGACATCAAAATGAATATTAAAACCATGAGCAAAGACTAACGCATCACCTGCTTTTAAATTCGGTTTGATTTCAGCTTCATAAACACTTCCTTGATTTTCATCTGGTAATAAAATCATCACTACGTCACTTTGCTTCGTTGCTTCGGCAACTGAAAGCACCTCAAATCCATCTGCTCTCGCTTTATCTGCGGAATCCCCTTCGCGAATGCCAATTACAACTTCATGACCTGTATCTTGTAAATTTTGAGCATGAGCATGTCCTTGCGAACCGTATCCAATCACTGCAATTTTTTTACCTGTTAACGCATCTGTTGCTACTGAATTTTCATAATATATTTTTGCCATTTTTTGTACCTCCAAGTTTTTTAGTTTATTGGGTAGTGCTATAATTCCTGATTATTTTTAGGACTTCGTGTAAAACCAGCAACACCTGTTCGTGCAATTTGTTCAATACCGTAAGGAGTAATTAGTTCAATGAAGGCTTCTATTTTTTCACTTGTTCCTGCTAATTGAATGACGATGTTTTCTGTTCCAACATCAATCACGGTTCCACGGAAGGGTTCCATCAATGCGTTGATTTCAGCACGTTTTTTGAGTGGAGCGGTCACTTTCAATAAAACCAATTCCCGCTCGACATGAGAACAATCCGTAATATCTTTGACCTTTAAAACATCAATTTGTTTCTTAAGTTGTTGAACCACTTGTCTAGCATCTTCCTCCGTTGGAATCGCTGCGACAATGGTGATTCTTGAAATACCTGCTTCAATCGTTTTTCCAACAGCGATGCTTAATACATTGTATTGCCTTCTAGCAAATACACCTGTAAAGCGATTCATCACTCCGGTCATATCTTTAACTGTAGCTGTAATCAATCGTCGCATTTACTCCACTCCTTCCATACAATGATTGGGTTGACCTGCTGCTACCATTGGCAAAACCAACTCGTTGCTGTCTACAATAATATCGATGACCGCAGGACCCGTTTCATTAAAGATAGCCTTCAGATCTGCTTCTAAGGTTGTGGGGGCCGTTAGCTGAATTCCTTTAATACCATAGGCATCTGCTAGTTTTACAAAATTGGGTTGACTATTAAATATCGAATGAGAAAAGCGTTCGCCATGAAATTTTTCTTGCCATTGTTTCACCATTCCTAAAACGCCATTGTTTAAAATAATAAATTTAACATTTAACTGATAGTCGTTTAAAATAGCCAGTTCTTGATTGGTCATTTGAAACCCTCCATCGCCTACAAAGCAGACGACTAATTTTTCTGGATAGGCAAACTGTGCGCCAATTGCAGCTGGAATTCCAAAACCCATCGTTCCTAATCCACCACTTGTGACCAATTGATAACGTTCTTTAAATGGATAAAATTGTGCAACCCACATTTGATGTTGCCCTACATCAGTTGTAACAATTGCTTCACCATTTGTTATTTCTCCAATTAATTCAATCGCTTTTTGAGGTTTGATAATCTCAGTCGAATCTGTGTATTTATAAGGATAGTTTGTTTTTCTTAATTGACTTGTTCGAAGCCATTCTGCTTGAGGAAAAAGTGGTTCCTTCTGCATCGTTAGCAATTGAGTTAGGACTTCTTGACAATCACCATGAATCGGAACATCTGTCTGAATGACTTTTCCCAGTTCAGCTGGATCAATATCAACATGAACAATTGCAGCATTAGGTGCAAATTCAGTTGGCTTCGTTGCTAAACGATCGTCAAAACGGGCCCCAAAATTAAGCAACACATCGCATTCAGACAACGCCATATTCGCTGCATAAGAACCATGCATACCGCCCATTCCTAAAAATAATGGATCGTTATGGGGGATACTTCCTAGTCCTAATAAACTTGTTAAAACAGGGATTTGATGATACTGACTAAACTCTTGCAACGCCTCTACTGCTCCACTATGATGTATGCCCGCTCCAGCTAAAATCAAAGGTTTCTTCGCTTTTTTTAACAACTGGAACACTCGGCTTAGTTGATCCTCGTTAAAAGTAGATTCTGGATGATAACCTGGCAACTCTATGTCAATGGGATGAACGTTGGCTGTTGTTAAGATTCCAATATCCTTAGGAATGTCGATGACTACCGGACCTTTGCGACCGGTTGAAGCGATATAAAAAGCTTCATTGACAATTCTTGGCAATTCTTTTACATCGCGAATTTGATAGTTGTATTTAGTAATTGGTGTAGTTAAGCCGATCATATCTGCTTCTTGAAAGGCATCTTTTCCAATTCCCGGCTGATGAACTTGCCCTGTAAAGACAACTAAAGGAATCGAATCGCTCATTGCATCTGCAATTCCTGTCAAAGCATTCGTCGCTCCCGGACCACTCGTAACTACCACCACTCCAGGCTTTCCAGTTACACGTGCATAGCCTTCTGCTGCATGAACTGCGCCTTGCTCATGTCTGGTTAGGATATGGGGAATGTTACTTTTATAAAATTCATCGTAGAGAGGCAAAACGGCTCCGCCAGGATAACCAAAAATCAAATCTACGTGTTGGTTTTCTAAGGCCTCTACTAAAAGTTTTGCGCCACTTTTCATTGCTTGTTTATTCGATTCCATCGGATTCACCTCTCATTTAATCTAATAAGTCATCTGGAATTTTTAATACCCCACCGGTATGAGCAGAAGTGACTAAAGCCGTATATCTTGCTAAATAGCCGGTTTTTACTTTTGCCTTAAACTTTGGTACTCGTTTTTTCCGTTGCTCTAGCTCTTCATCTGAAACCGCCATATCAATTTTTCGTTGAACTAAATCAATGGTAATTTCATCGCCATCTTCAATTAAACTAATTGGTCCACCTGCTGCTGCTTCTGGCGAGATATGTCCCACCGCAATTCCTCTTGTTGCTCCTGAAAAACGACCATCTGTAATGAGAGCTACCTCTTTTCCTAAACCACGCCCAACAATAGATGAGGTAGGCGCCAACATTTCAGGCATTCCAGGACCGCCCTTTGGTCCTTCATAACGAATCACCACTACATGTCCTCGTGTAACGCGGTGATCGTCAATAGCTGCCACTGCTTCATCATGAGTGGAAAAACAAATGGCTTTTCCCTTAAAAACTTTGATAGAAGGATCAACGCCACCTACCTTGATAGTTGCGCCTTTTGGAGCAATATTGCCAAATAGCATGGACAAACCGCCAACTGGGCTGTAAGGATTTTCCTTTGGATGAATAACCTCCGTATTTAAAATCTTAGCGTTCGCTGCATTTTTTCGAAGTGTTTTTCCTGTTACTGTTATTCGATCGGGATGAATAGCCGTTTCTAAATCAATTAGCTCTTTGATAATCGCAGGTACGCCACCCGCTTCATGGACATCGTGCATTGAATAAGCAGAAGAGGGAGCAATTTTGGATAAATAAGGAACACGAGCTGCGATTTCATTGATTCGCTCTAGTTCATAGTCGATTTCTGCTTCATTGGCTAAGGCTAATGTGTGTAAAACAGTGTTAGTTGAGCCTCCCATTGCCATGTCTAAAGCAAAGGCGTCATCAATGGCATCTTTTGTAATGATGTCTCTCGGTTTGATATTATTTTTCACTAAATCCATCAAATGAAAAGCTGATTGCCTCACCAACTCACGACGCTCATCTGAAATGGCTAAGGCTGTTCCGTTAAAAGGGACTGCCATTCCAAGAATTTCCATCAGACAATTCATTGAATTAGCCGTAAACATTCCCGCACAAGAGCCACAGGTTGGACAAGCATTTGCCTCCATATCTAGAAATTCTTCTTTCGACATTTTGCCTTCTTTAAAGGTTCCTACCGCTTCAAAGACAGAAGAGAGTGTCAATGCTTTACCAGTTGCAGAAAGTCCTGCTTTCATGGGACCTCCTGAACAAAAAATAGCGGGTACATTCGTTCGAACAGCTGCTAATAGCATACCTGGCGTAATCTTGTCACAGTTTGGTATGTAAAAGACGCCGTCAAACCAATGGGCATTAATAACTGTTTCTGCAGCATCGGCAATAATTTCACGGCTTGGTAAGGAGTAACGCATCCCAATATGTCCCATCGCAATTCCGTCGTCTACTCCAATCGTATTAAATTCAAAAGGAATTCCTCCAGCTTCACGAATGGCTTCCTTTGCCAAATCTGCTAGTTCTCTTAGATGAACGTGACCTGGAACAATATCAATATAAGAATTACAAATTGCAATGAACGGTTTGTCCATATCCCCCGAACTTCTTATTTGACCTGTTGCATGCAATAAACTTCTTGCTGGAGCTTGTTCTACTCCTTTTTTGATCGTATCACTACGCATCCTTATCACTCCTTTTCTTTAAAATAAAAAAAGCATCCCTATACAATAAAGTAGGGATGCTTTTAGCGAAGAATCCCGTTTAGCAATCACAAACAGGACTCAAACTACTGATTTTTCAGTGTTCAAAGCCCTTCTAAAGTAATAAAATTGTAATGACTGAATGGAACATTGGCGTTTTTTGGTTAGCTTTAGTTGTTTGAGTCATCATCATTGTATTCTCCTTTTCGTTTGGGTTCTCCATTTATTTTTTAATTTATTTTTAATCTAATTCTTATTTACTAATCTAATTCTAATCTCATGGGATGTCAAGTATTATTTTTTAATTTCCAGACTATTTTTTAATAAAATAACATCAAAAAAAATTGAAGACACGCTAAAAATTCAACTATAAAACAAAATAAAAAGACCCAAGAAACCGGTATACTGATAGTTTCTTAAGTCTACTAAATCAATTAATTATTTTTCCACAACTCTTCTGTATTTATAATAACATGATCTGAATTTCTAACTGTATCTTTTCTGGTAGGGTTGTTTGGGAAACTTGCATTTCCATCAAACTCAATAATTTCTGTTGTATCATTGCCTTTAATAAATTGAGTGTAGCTTCCGCCAGTACCACTGATATTCGTAACATGAAAGGTTAGTTTATTTCCTGCAGTTTCAATATCTACTTCTCTCTTCAACCAACTGTTTAGCCAGCCTCATTTTCTTCAACAAATGCTTTTGTCCGCCACCCTCATGGCCATTGTAAGGATAACAAGTCATCGTTTTTTTTGATTGAATTCGATTGTAGGAAGCAAAATAATTTTTCGCAGGACAAACAGGGTCTTTCAATGCTACTGAGGCATAAACGGGGCAGGTAATCCATTCCGCTAAATTCATAGTATCAAAATAAGTTTGGACATCTAGCACAGCCGTTTCATTTTCTGGATTCATACGCAAATAGTCCGCAATGGCTTTGAAACTTCCTGTTTCTTCTTGAATACGTGTGGCTATATCTGAACTGCTAGGAACATCTGGAAAGGAAGCAAAAATTCGTTCTTTGCCTAGTGCAGCTGTGGCCATTACTAAGGCACCTCCTTGACTTGCTCCAGTAAGGCTGATGAACTTATTGTCAATTTCAGGCAAAGCTTCTGCTGCTTCGACACACCGTAACGCATCCGCGAAGAGTCTTCGTTGGTAATAAACTTCTCGATTGAGTAATCCATGAGTAATTGGCATTGGTAGTAATGGAACTGGGTATGGATGCGCATCTCCTGTTAACCCACCTTGTCCGCGAACATCCATGACAATAGTTGCAAATCCTAATGACGCCCAATGTAAATGGCCAATCGGCTCTCCAACAACTGATAAATACCCTAAATAGTCAATCATGCAAGGAACTTTCCCTTGTCGATTTTTGGGTAAAAGATACCATCCATTTAACACTTCTCCAAATAACCCTGTGAATTGAATGGAAAAAATCTCAATCGAGTCACTCGGGTATTCATAGGGGGTTAATTTTAAAGCCAGTTTTTCTGAAGCTAGTTCTTTTAAGGTTCGTTTCCAAAATTCTTCAAAATCCGGTTTGCGGGTCATTTCGGGTAAATAGTTTTCAAAAACCATTAATCTTGCACTCCTTCCACCGATTCCCCTCGAATCAAGGTTGTGTAAATTCGCTCACTTTTTGCAGGAGTACCCTCAAGCAACGCTAATATTTTTTCTGCCGCAACCGCGCCCCATTTGTACATCGAATAATCAACAGTAGCCAGTCTAGGCTGGATATAACGACTGACCTCCGAATGATCAAAACCAATAATTCGAATATCCTTCCCAATTTCTAGGTCGGTTTTTGCTAAATAATCATACATCCCGATGGCCATTTCGTCATTTAAACAAAAAACAGCGACGTTTTTTTCATTTTTTTCCGCAATCTTTTTAGCTGCCCGCATTCCAGATTCTTTTGTAAAGTTTCCTTCCAGCACCTCGTACTCAATATGTTCAAAGCGTTCCAGTTCTTGCTTGGCAATCGCTAACCGAATATTGCTGTCATATGTGTGGTCAGGTCCCGTTACAATATAGGTTTTCGTTGGACTTTGCGCTAACAAATAATCTAAAGCTAACGTCGTTCCTGCTTGATTATCTAACAAGACATGACAGACTTTTTCTGATTCTAGTTCGCGATCCAATACAACGATATTCAGCTCTCGCTCAGCATATTTTTCGATTTCAGCTGTTGGAAAAGTAGCATCTAAAATAATGGCTCCATCAATTAATTTTTCTGGTAAAAATAAATGGGACTTTGTTCCGGAACACACAATCATATCGTAACCGTGTCTCCCAAGAGTTTTAGTTACGCCTTCAAGGAGCGATCCATAAAATGAGCCTCCATAATTCGTTAAATAAACACCAATCAAATTCGTTTGTTGCCTTTTCAATGTCCGCCCTGCCATATTTGGAATGTAGTTCATCTCATCGGCAATTTTCATAATACGTGACCTTGTTTCTTCTTTTACTTTTGGACTATTGTTCAACGCATAGGAAACCGTTGAAATAGAGACTCCCGCTTGATTTGCAATGTCTTTAATTCCAACCAATTGTCATCCCTCCTTTAATTGTTCTAATTGTGTAACGATTTTTTTAAAGAAAATAAGTTGAAGTTGTGCTGTAACAGAAAAACCAAACAAGGTGACAAAGTAGAATGTCTGACGATAAAACACCGGCAAAATCACTAATAAGACAAGGCCGACTAAGAACATCATCATCACGTAAGGTAAAAAGCGAAACACAATCAACAGCGCATTTTTCATTGTTTCTTTCACACTATTTTTAAACTGACTTTGTAAGGCATAGGGTACGATAAAATAGAGAGCTAAAACTGAACCGATAATTGCCATCGGTAACGTAAAGACTGGAAATGAACGAATGACGTAGGCTGTTACACCAACATAAGGTAAAATCATCACTAAATGAATGCCCCACAACAAGCTACTCTGTTTAAAATTTTCTCGAAAGGCTTTAAAAAACTCCTTGGCAATGGCCAAATGGTCATCCTTATTCGAGCGATAAATCACACTAAATAGCGCTGTTATCGCCGCACCAATAGTAAAAATTGGGAGACATGCAAGGATAAACAAGACATTTAGAATTGCTAAGTTCGCGATTCGATTTAATAAGGTAAACAGCGGGCCATTTAATTTAAAGATATCATTCATGGTCAGTTTCCTTTCCTAGTTGAAAGAAGCCAAAAAGACGATTCTTTTTGGCTTCTCCCCTACTCTTAGTCTTTCGTTTCAAGTTTTTCTTTGTTTTCTTTCATTTTTTCATTTCTTACTTTTTCAATCTTATCCCAGTTGTTTTCTTTCAGGAATGTTTTGTAGTCTGCTAATTTTTTATCAAATCCTGCATCATCTTTTGAGCGAATCATTCCAACTAACGCTGTGCTCCATTTCGTTTTAATGCCGTCAAAGCTTCTAGCTTCTGGAGTACCCGCATCAGGATTGGTATTTTCGATAATGAAATGAGGTTTTAGTTTTCCCTTGCCCCACTCTTGCATTTGATTCACAGAAGCATCTGTTGAACCAACACCTAACGCATTGTTGCGGTCGTGGTTAAAGTATAAGAATTCGCTGATACGATATTTCTCACTATATTCAACTGGATTGTCTTCTTTTAGTTTTAATACTTCTGGTAAAAATTCAATTTTTCCGTCTTGGTTGTATTGATACGTTTCGCCTTCAACACCGTAACGAGTTAAAATTTGTCCTTTTTTATCTAATAAATAGGTGAATAATTGGATTGCTTTAGCAGGATCTTTAGCGTCTTTTGTAATATAGTTTACTAACCAACCAGAAATACCTGTTTGATTTAATGTAGGCTCATTGCCAAGTGTGCTCTTTGGTCCGTCAATCGCCATATACGCATTGCCCTTGTTGTTATTTGAGAAGGTTTGTAGTTGTGGCACAAGTCCACTGGTTCCATTGATAAATAAAGTTGCATACTTACCAGACTTGATTTTTTCATCAAAAGTTGGGCCATCATCAGCGAAGCTATCATCACTAATATTACCATCACGATAGACTTTATTCAATGTCTTCACCCAGCTTAGATAGTCTTTATCTAGGTTACGATCATAGAATTTTCCGTCTTTTTCTAGCGGTACACCTAACCAATCTTGTAAGGGCTCACCTAGCGAACCTGTGGTATCTCCTAATGGGCTAAATCCAAATGGTGTTAACTCTGGATATTTTTCTTTGATTTGGTTCATCACATTTTCAAATTCTGCTTGTGTCGCAACACTTGGTTTGCCTAATGCTTCATAGATATCTTGACGAATGATGAAATTGGTATTTACTGGAATCACACCACTGTCATAGTCTTCTTGCGTGTTTGAGTAGTTTGGATAGCCGTATGTTTTCCCATCATCTAATTGATACCACTTGAAGGTTTGGTCATAGGTTACTGATTTGAAATAAGGATCGTATTTTTTAGCCAAATCATCTAATGGGTATGCCCATGTATTGGCTTTTTTTGCAGCTGAAGAGGTTGGATCAAATAACGTTACAATATCGGGCATATCGCCACCAGAAAACATCGTGTTTAATTTCGTATCATCACCTGTAATGAATTTAACGTCAATATTCAAGTCTTTTTTAATTTGCGCAGTCGTTACGTCATCTCCAAAAGGAATCGTTTTCCAATCAGAGTTTAAATACCAAGTAAGGGTTGTCGGCTCTTCCTTCTTATCTAATTCCCACGCTGGTTTCGTTTTGTCTAGCTTATAACGATCAGCAATCGAGAAATCTTTGCCTCCATCATTTTCTGCATTTTCCCCGCCGCACGCTCCTAATACTACTGCTGTCAACGCTACTAACGATACACCTACTGCCAAACTTTTCATCTTAACCATTTTTATTGCCTCCTTTTATTCTTTAACTGCTCCAACCATCATTCCAGAAATAAAGTATTTTTGAAGTAATGGGTAAATAATCAAAATCGGAATGGTTGTAATCACAATCGTGGCGAGTTGTACGCCCCTTGTAGTGGTTTCAACAATTGCACTTGCACCCATATTGTCCATTCCCTGCATTTGAGACTGAACAATAATTTCATAGATTTTCATTTGTAAGGGATACAAGGCCTTATCGGTAATAAACATTTTCGTTGTCATAAAGTCATTCCATTGTGCTACCCCACTAAACAAGGTAATCGTTGCTAAAGCGGGTTTTGATAATGGTAAAAAGATTCTAAAAAAGACGGTCCAATCATTTGCGCCATCTATCCTAGCTGATTCTTCCAGCGATACAGGAACTTCTCTGAAAAAATTCATTAATATAATCACGTCATAATAACTTAACAGACTCGGAATAATATACACCCAAAAGCTATTTAATAATCCTAATGAACGAATCAATAAATAGTAAGGAATCATGCCGCCTCCAAAGTAAAGCGTAATCACGCCAAACGTTGTATAAAAGCCACGTCCTACCAAACGCTTTTTACTTAAGGCATAAGCCATAATTGAACAAAATAAAACATGAGTTAATGCGCCTAAAACGGTTTTAGAAACAGAGATAAAGAACGCATTTAAAATCGAACCATCACTTAAAACACGCTTATAATTATCAAAGGTTAATTCCTTAGGCCATAACATCAAACCACCATCTGCCAATGCCTTTCCTGAACTAACAGAAGAGACAATTACATTCCAAATTGGAATAATAATGATTAGCGTAAAGAGAACAAGTAAAATCGTATTAATCAAATAGAAAGAACGACTTTCCTTCATTTGAGATTTCTTTTTAATGAGTGCCATCATGTAGCTCCTTTCTAGAAGATTACCGATTGGTTATCATTCATTTTTTTCGTTGCTTGATTTGCTACAAATAATAAAATAACCGATACAACTGAAATTCCTAATCCAACTGCGGTAGCATAAGAGAAATCGCCTTGCGCCAACCCCATTCGGTAAACATAGGAATTAATTACTTCTGATTTTGCTTGGTTTTGCGAGTTCATTAAAACTAATGTCTGATCTAAATTCGACCCTAGTAGACCGCTTACATTTAAAATTAAATTTAACGAAATAATAGGTTTTAACATTGGAATTGTAATGTACCAAATTTGTTTTAATTTATTTGCCCCATCCATTCGAGCCGCTTCATAAAAAGTCGGATCAATTCGAGACATTGTCGCCAAATAAAGAATTGTTCCCCATCCGGCTTCCTTCCAAATATCAGATAAGACCGCAATCCACCAATATTTATCGGCATCTAGCAAATAATTTGGCCCAGCTCCTGGTTCAATCATTCCAACGCCCTCTAAGACTTGATTCAATAGACCACTTGTTGACAGCCAACTAATCAGCATCCCACCAAGAATAATCCAAGATAAGAAATGGGGTAAGTAGGAAACGGTTTGAACAACACGTTTAAAAGGACCACTTTTCACTTCAAAAATCATAATCGCTAAAACAATGGGAATAAAAAAGCCACACAATAATTTCAATAAACTAATGCCTAGCGTATTCACCACTGATTCCCAAAAAAATTGGTCATTCATAATAATGCGGAAATTCTCTAATCCAACCCACGGTGCATCTTTAATTGTATCAACAACTGTATAGCTCTTAAACGCAATTATCAGTCCGTAAATAGGAATATAAGTAAAAATAAACATAAAAGCAATGCCCGGAAGAACCATGGATTGCAATTGCCACTGTGATATAAATGTTTTCAATCGATCTTTAAATTTTTTTCTAGATTTTCGAACGAAAGTTGGACTCCCTCCAGTATTTTGCAATTTTCATACTTCCTTTCTTAAAAAACCTTTTATCGAAACGTTTCTACAAATTATTCTAACACGATAAGTAACCGCTTGCAATCTTTTTATTTTTAAGAACACAACTTATTAAATTAATCCATCAAACTATCTTAAAACGTTGACACATAAGCAATAAAATCATAATAAACTCTTGTACTTAATTTATTATTCTAATCTAATTACATCGAGATTTTTAGTCCTATCAAGTGAAACGTTTAACTTAATACAATTTAAAATGAGCTCCTATATAAAAATGAATTTTATATAGGAGACTCTTTTAAATTATTACCTTGTTTTCATGGAGACAATCACTTGAATCGGACCCGTCGTATTCTTCACAATTTCCTGCATTTGATTCCCTTCAATTTTAAACCCACCTGTACGATAAGGATTTAACGTTCGTTTAAATGGAACCGATTGCTGATTAATAACAACACTATCCTCCGCTTCATGCCATCGATAAATCACCTTAAGCGGCGTCGACAAGTAGGCAAAGTCAACCTTCACTTCCCCTAACTCGCCGGGAAGCATAGGGTCTAAAATCAACGCTTGCTTTTCTACTTGAATCCCGATGAGATGAGTGAAAAATTGGTTCAAATAAATGCCTGGTCCACTAGAATAAATTCGCCATCCGCCTTTTACAAGACGATCTCCAGTTTTTAATTCAGAAAAATGAGTTGCTGCTTCATAGCGTGTATCAAACTTGCCATCAGAGCTGCTAAAGTATGCATTGCTTTGTCTGATTTCCGCATTTGCAACATAGTCCGTCAATAAAATAGGATTGATTGTTGAGAGCGCCTGCCACATTTTTTGACCTTCTCCAACTTTTGCTAAGGCTTCTGAATAACGAATATGCGCATGAACGTATTGCAACCCTATTTCTCGACCAAAGTTTGCAGCTTGTTCCGCACGTTTAAAGTATTGACTAACACCACCTTGGTAATTCGCCGGTTGACTCATCAAATGAACACCATCTGGGAACAATAGATTGTCTTCAATTAGCGCCATATGGTGACGCATCTCTTTTGGAGTCAATAATTCACTAATCATACTTCTTGTCATTGGCAACAAACGATAATCAATCTGTGTTTTTTGATCCGTTGGATGCACAATGTAATCAAATCTTTCACCCTCTTTTAACACAAATCCAGGTAACGTTTGATCTTGTAGCATGTATTTTCGGTAATCTTTTTCGACATTTTGGGCCAGTTCCAGCAACTCTTTTGACCATTCTGGGTTTACTTTTTCTATTCCTATTGCAAATGTTTTTAATGCTTGGTACGTCAACGCTACCGTCCACGTACTTGCCATGTCTTCCTTCAAGCGACTATCGTAAGGCTGTAAGGTATCATCCCAATCGCCATCGCCATAACAAGATAGATACGTTCCCGGTAGAAAATGTGATGTAATATACGCCAATTCTTTTGCAATATGCTCCTTCATACTTTCCTTAAAGCCCGTTGCTTTTTTATCCTTGCGTGACATGTAGGGAACTTCTACTTCCAAAATCGAAACATCCCCAGTTGCTACCAAGTAATCGCCAATTACTTTTAACGGCCAGACAATAATATCCCCGTGACTTTCATCGGCCATTACTTCCTCATAACGATCAAACATAAACCATTGAGGCCAGTTGCCATCCTCAACAAATTGATGTGCAAAAATCATCGTTAAAATTTCCCTTACCACATCAAAACGTTGCGTTGCCATAAAGAATTCGATTGGACCTTGACAGACGTCCCTTGTTCCCCAAGCGGCTCCACCAAACTGTTCCAACCCATGTGGAACCAAGTAGTGAATTAACATATTGTGGGTATACCACCAAACAATGGTATTGTATCGTTCTATTTCAGTGTTTGGCGTCTCTGATGTCAAATTAAAATGACGATGCAAATCTGCTAAATAAAGACGATACGCTTCTGTCGCTTCATTAAAAGACTCTGGTGAAACAGCGGTTAAATCACCTTCTAGGCTAGCTGAAATCGTAATACTAAGCTCGCTCACCTGTTCAAATAATAAACTTGTCACTGGAATCTGCACTTCTGCAAGCTCTTCTTCAAACCAAAAATCACTGGCAATCCATTTAGCGGTTCCATCACTTTCCCATTCCATTCGATACGTTAGATTCGGATATTTTTGATAAGCTAACGTTGCTTGATTAGGTTTTGCAATTAACTGATTTTCTGTAGCATTCACCTTTATATCAGGCGCATTATCAGTTGCGGTATCATTGACAATAATTTCTTGTGTTACAAGCATTTGATACTTTTTCCCTTGCTTAGAATGAACGGTTAGTGCAACTTCTGACTGAGTCGTTTTTGTATAAACTGTAATGGTAATTAAATCATCCACTAGTTGATAATGCCACCGGGCATAATTAAAGCCCATTTCATACGCAGAAGGAATCGCCAGTAATTGATAGCACCCATCTACTAGTAAATAAATACGTTGTCCGCTTGTTTTGAAGGTATTCAACGGATTTCTGGTGTTTGAAATAAAATGATTCATAGATGTATTGCCTGCCACAATTTGCGACTGAAAGACCCCGTACATATAAGAAGTAGTCGTTAACGTCTCTTCTTTTGCATCAACACTCTTACCACTCATTAAAATGTGTCCATTTGGTCGTTCCATTTCCAATTCTTTATTTGCAAGCACCACATGTTCATTCGACTCTGTAAAAAAGGAACTGACTTGACCTGCTAAGAATTCTTCTAACTTTCTAGCGGGGAAAAGTTGGTCTAATTGCCCATTACTTAGCTCTTTTCCATTCAAAACTCCACTAATTTGAGAATTTTTAGTCGCTTTTTCAATTGGAACAAAATTCCCTTTATTTTGCTGAATTTCTTGATATTTCTCTAAAATAAGTGCTTTATTTTCAATCGTTTCGATCTTTAAAGGATGATCCTCTAGTATCATGCCGTAAAAATTAACCTTTTGTTGCTGAAGCAAGACGATTGGGTTCGTTTGTAGCGCCACGTATGCAAACTCATATTGATACACACGATCTTCCAATTGTTCTTTTGCTAAAATAGCAGGAACATTCGTCCCTTTATAGCTTTTCCCAAAAAATTGAAACCCATCTGTTGAAAAATGCGCAGCTCCCGTTAAAGAACCTTGCTGTAGGTATGGATTTTGACCATTTTGAACTTGATTTTGCCTAGAAGCCACTACCACACCCAAATCATCAGATAACACACGGTGGTCAACGTATTGCGAAACATAAGCCTCGTTTGCCAGTAACGAATCAGGTGTAGCTAAGCCTATATCTTGTCCATAAACAACATCAACAACATGCCCGCTTCCTGAAAGCAAAATATCCCAAAACCAAATTCCAGCATCCGTCAATGAAAAAACGACTTCATAAGCAATATCTAAAATTGTGCCTTGCCATTTCAACTGATTTTCCCCAAAGGACATTTGTCCTTTGGCAGCTCCTCCAATTAATGGAAAAGCTTGAATGGCTGTAAGATCATCTAAAATACGAAGGTAAATCCCATTCATTGATCCATCAATGACATTTCCTTTTACTTGATTTAACTGAATTCCTTGGTGCTCCACTTGATATAAATCCCCAGTTGGCAAAAAATTAAAAGTCGTTTTGCCATTTTTCAATACTCTATTTCCCACTACTTACACCTCAATTTTTTACTGTTATCGTTTTCGCTAGTACTTCTGAACTATTGCTTCCCACCATTACTACAAATTCACCAGCATCTGCTTTCTTTTCTAAGTTCACATGGATATATGCCAGTTCCTCTACTGAAATTTCCCATGTAACAAGCTTGCTTTCACTGGCTGGAACGACACATGCTTCAAAGCCTTTTAATTCTTTCATTGGACGAACAACTTCTCCGACAATGTCTCGGACATACCATTGAACCGTTTCCGTTACCGGTTGATTGCTATTGTTTTGAAGTGTGACACTTGCACTGATTTTGCCATCTAGCCCAATCGTTTCTTCTTGAATCACTAAATCTTGATAACTTACCTTATCGTAGCTTAAACCGTAACCAAAAGGATACAACGGTTCATTTGAAACATCTAAATATTTCGATACATATTTGTTATCAGCATCATTCGCATCAATGGGACGTCCCGTATTAAAATGATTGTAATAAACTGGAATTTGTCCAACATTTCGAGGGAAACTCATTGTCAATCTACCTGTTGGCGCGGTTTCACCAAATAAAATTTCCGTAACAGCTTGAGCTCCTTTGGTTCCCGGGAACCACGCCTCGACTAATCCATCAGATAACTCCGCTACTTCTGTCAAATCAAGTGGTCGGCCATTAAATGTCACTACAACAATTGGTTTTCCATGGACTTTCAGCTCACGTAACAACGTCAATTGAGCGGTTGGCAACTGAATATTTGTACGACTACTTGCCTCGCCACTCATATCAGCTGTTTCACCTAAGAAGAGGATTATTTTATCTGTTTTTTCTGCAGCTTTATGAGCAGCTGTTAACTCCTCATCCGTCAGCTCCCAAATGCCTGAAGTTGCAACAAATTCAATGGATTCCTTACGCTTGCTTGCCACTTCTTTAATGGTTTCGGTTTCGCTTGGATTCCCTTTCCAACTCCAGTTCCCTAAAAGATCATGATACTCTACAAAAGGTCCGACAAACGCTACTTTTTCTTGTTTTTGAAGAGGGAGTACATTCTGTTTATTTTCCAGTAAGACAATAGATTCTCTAGCTGCTTGTAGCGCAATCTCTTGATGTTCTTTACTAAAAACAAGAGCAGCTTCTTGCTCTTCATTTACTCCACGATAGGGGTTTTCAAATAACCCTAAATCATTTTTCAGCTCTAAAATTCGTAAAACAGCCTCATCAATTAAATCCGTCGCAATTTTTCCTTCTGCTACTAATTCTTTTAAGAAATGTTGGTAACAAAATGCCATCATTTCAATATCAACACCTGCTTCAAGTGATAATGCGGCGGCTTCTTTTTCATTTGCTGCCACGCCATGTGCGACAACTTCTTTAGTTGCTGCCCAATCAGAAATTAAGACACCTTTAAAGCCAAATTCTTTACGTAAAATATCACGATTTAAATAGCGGTTAGCTGTCGCTGGAATGCCATCTACAGTATTAAAGGCTGTCATTACTAATTTACACCCTGCCTCTAGCGCTGCTTGATAAGCTGGCAAGTAAGACTCTCTTAACTGACGGTCTGACATGTTAACAGTATTGTACTCACGCCCGCCTTCTGGTGCACCATACGCAGCAAAATGTTTGACACACGCCGCGATTGTTAATGGGTCATTAGCCAAGTCACCTTGATATCCTTCAACAAAGGCTTTCGCATACAATTGATTCAAGTAAGGATCTTCTCCCGTACTCTCCATGACACGTCCCCAACGTGGATCTCGCACTAAATCAACCATTGGTGAAAAAGTAACATGTAATCCTGAAACAGCTGATTCAACTGCTGCCACCTGTGCGGTTTTCTTAACTAATTTTGGATTCCAACTTGAAGCTAAGCCTAACGGAATTGGGAAAATTGTCCGATAACCATGAACAATATCTGCCATAAATAGCAATGGAATTTGCAGGCGATTTTTCGATAAATATTTTGACTGCGCTTCCATTGTTGCCTTTGCTCCAGACAATCCTAAAACAGATCCCGCCTCATAGACACTTTTTTCAGTTAATCCTACTTCGGTCATTGGTCCTGTAATTTCTGCTTCTTCTTCTGTATAAAAATTTCCTGTTAATTGTTGTAATTGTCCAATCTTCTCTTCTAATGATAACTGCGCCACTAAGTTTACTAATTCTGTTTGCTTCAAAAAAGTCATCTCCTTATTTTATCGAAACGTTTCGATTGAGTTTGATTCTATTGTAAATGGTTAACGATTTTATTGCAAGCCCTTTCTTTTTAATTTTAACTCAAAAAAATAACCTTAGTCAGCTATCTTGCTACACTAAGGTTTTACTTATTTATCTAGTTTGAAAAATTTTTATTGTTAAATTTTTGACGATACTGATCATTCGCCCACTGACACCACTCTAATTCTGCTAAATCCATATCATAACGACGTTTACAAATTAAATAACGTCCAAATGATGATTCCCAACCTTCACCTGTTAAATCAGCACCAAACTGTTCGTCAATTTCATCTAACGTTTTCTTATGAATTGTTGCTAACTTTTGAAAATAGGCTTGTCGTTCTTGGAAAAGCTCTTCAACACGCTTAGGATCAATAATCGAAATAGCGTATAGCTTTCCTAAAAATTCATCTCTTGTAATTGGTTTAGCTGTTTTCCCTTGAATCCACTCTTGTAAGAATTCTTTTCCTTCATCTGTAATGGAATAGATTTTTTTATGAATTGGGTCATTTTCTGAAATATAGACAACATACCCTAATTTTTCGAGCTTATTTAAGAGCGGATAAATCTGACTGTGATGTGCCTGCCAAAATAATTCTAAGTATCCTTTTAATTCATAACCAGAGCATGGTTTACGAACTAGCATACTGAGTAATGTATAGCCTAATGAATTCATGATGACCCTCCTCTAATCCTTACACTTTTCTCTCTCTAGTATAACATGATTTTAAAAAAAGCAAACTATTATGTCAATATTTATATATGTAAATATTGACATATATATAAGAGTCTTCTATACTAATAAATAGATATACAAGGAGGAATACAAGTGGAAGAAAATCAAGATTATTTGAATGAATTAAATGAACTGCCTGTCGAAAAGCAGGAAAGTGTTTTAAAAGGGTTATTAAAACAACCGAAACCTGCTTGGGCTGTTGCCTTTGCTTGCGTTATTGCCTTTATGGGCATCGGTTTAGTTGATCCCATTTTAAAATCAATTTCAGAACAACTACATGCAACACCTGCACAAACGTCTTTATTATTTACCAGTTACATGCTTGTTACTGGTATTGTTATGCTCTTTTCTGGCTTTATCTCAAGTCGAATTGGTGCAAAGCGAACTTTATTATATGGTCTAGTCATTATTATTATCTTTGCAATTCTAGGTGGACTTTCTAATTCTGTTGGTCAACTTGTTGGCTTTCGTGCCGGCTGGGGATTAGGAAATGCTTTATTTATTTCAACTGCTTTATCTGCAATTGTTGGTGTAAGTGTTGGCGGAACCGAACAATCGATTATTATGTACGAAGCTGCAATGGGACTAGGAATGTCTGTTGGGCCTTTACTAGGAGGAATTTTAGGTAGTTTTTCTTGGCGTGCACCGTTCTTTGGCGTTGCAACCTTAATGGCTGTCGCTTTTATTTCCGTAACCATTTTATTAGAAAAAATTCCAAAACCTGAGAAAAAAGTCGGTTTTTGGGATGCTTTACGCGCTTTAAAACATAAAGGTTTATTGATTACAGGAATTACTGCGCTTTTCTATAATTTCGGTTTCTTTACTTTATTGGCCTATTCACCTTTTAGAATGGAAAGTTACAGCGCGATGCAAGTAGGTTTCGTCTTCTTTGGCTGGGGACTTTGTTTAGCTATCTCCTCTGTTTTCCTAGCTCCAAAATTACAAGAAAAATTCGGCACTAAAAACATGATGTATACCGCATTACTATTATTTGCCTTTGATTTAATGATTATGGGCTTTGGTGCAAACAACAGTACTGTCATTTCCGTTTGCATCATTATTGCTGGTCTTTTCCAAGGGATTAACAACACTTTAATCACCACTGCAGTAATGGAAGTCGCACCCGTTGAACGTTCAATCGCATCTTCTGCTTACAGCTTTATTCGTTTTACAGGTGGCGCTTTGGCTCCCTGGTTAGCTGGAAAATTAGCTGACTGGTATAATCCTCATGTTACTTTCTGGTTTGCAGCAGCAGCCGTTGCTGTTGGCGCACTTGTCTTATTTGCTGGACGTCGTTATTTAGATAATATTGAATAGATTGGGGAAGATTTTATGAATTTATTAGTACCTATGGATATGGATGAAACATCAAAACATGCGTTGCAAGAAGCTATTACACTAGCAAAAAGCTTTAAAGAACAAGGAAAAATCACAATTTTGCACGTTATCAATCGAGAAATTGCTCCTGATGCTGTTGAAACAACGGTTGACTTAGAGTCAAAACTTCACGAAGAAACAAATGCTTACTTAACTAAAGTTAAAAACGTAGTTGAAAAAGCTAATTTAGCGGTAGAAATCGTAGCTCTTGAAGGATTTGCAGCCACTAAAATTCTTGATTTTGAAAAAAAGAATCCCGTTGATTTTATCGTTATCGGTCATCATAATCGTAAAGGTTTGGATCGAATCGTTGTTGGAAGTGTTTCTAAAAAAATTATTCACGATGCAGCTTGTCCCGTTATCGTTGTAAAATAAAACTATTTAAAAAACGTCAAAGGATTTAAAAATCCTTTGACGTTTTTTAATGCTAGCTTTCGTTTTCATTCCCGGTCCAAATAAAAAAATCCAAATTTTCTTTTACGCAATCTATCGCCGTCTCTATTTTTATATTTTTCTTCTTTGCTAAATAATTAAAAGTGTTCGTTAGCATCTCTACATAATTCCCCACTTGAATGTCTCGTTCTACCGCCCAGTTCATCGCCTCAATTCCGTCTGATTCAACAAGTAAACGGTTTAAGGGAACTTTTTCAACCACTTGTTTTACTGCGGCATCTGTTGCAAAAGAGGGACCGATTGAAAAATAACAATCTTGTTCTATATATGCATCTAGATGATCCATACTAGAATACCAATGAACCAAATAACGATTAGGGTACTCTTTTATTATTTCGGCAATTTCTTTTTCCATTCCTTTTGTATGGAGAATTACTGGCTTTTTATGTGTTACTCCATATGCCAACTGTTGTTTAAAAATAGTCATTTGAACATCCATATCTACCTCACACCAAATAGAATCCAAGCCAATTTCACCGATAACGGCAACTTGTTGAAAGCATGTTTCCATCTCTTTCCAGTCACTTTCACCTGCCTTCCACGGGTGAATCCCAGCGCTTAGAATTACTTTTGAATCCTTACATAGTCGTTTTTGATGCTGGTCAAATTCAGATTTTGAGTCACAATTTAAGATTCCAAAAATAGATTCGTCTTTTAACAAGGAGTAAAAATCGGTTTGTTTTATATGAAAATGTGCATCACTTAACATTTTTACCTTACCGCCTTTTTAAATTGTGATAAATTTCAGCTCTTAACGCAAGATTTTCAGTACCCTCTTCACGGGTATCAGTAGATGCTTCGATGTTAAATTCTTTTCTTATTTTAGAAGGACTGCCTCCTACTATTAAAATTCGATCTGATAAATAAAGAGCCTCATCAATGTCATGAGTCACTAGAAGTACCGTTTTATTCACTGTTTGTCTTAAGGTACGCAACCACGCTTGCATTTCACCTCTCGTAATCACGTCTAACGCTCCAAAAGGTTCATCTAACAAGAGAATATCTGCATCACAACGCACTGTTCTTAAAAAAGCGACTCGTTGCCGCATCCCACCAGACAACTCACTAGGGTATGCATTCTCATAGCCTTTCAAACCAAACGCTTCAAGTTGTTGCATCACTTCTTCTTGATTGTATTTTTCTTTATGAATGCGCTGATATAAGCAGACATTTTGTAACACCGTCTCCCATTC
The DNA here is from genome assembly GCF_059420345.1 of Carnobacterium sp. GW821-FHT04C06. Taxonomy (NCBI): domain Bacteria; kingdom Bacillati; phylum Bacillota; class Bacilli; order Lactobacillales; family Carnobacteriaceae; genus Carnobacterium; species Carnobacterium sp. GW821-FHT04C06. The sequence continues at coordinate 11,609 of NZ_JBWKTN010000006.1, read as the reverse complement.
TAATAAAAGGTCTTCTTGAGGCATATAGGAAAATTTTAAAGACAATCCCTCCACTACTTTCCCATCTACTAAAATGCGACCATTTTGCTTTTCTGTTAGACCCGTTAACAACTTTAAAATAGTGGATTTCCCGCAGCCACTAGGTCCTAAAATTGTGACAAATTCTCCTTTATCAACTTGAAAGGAAAACTCTTCAATAATTTTCTTCTTTGAATAAGCGAACGCAATAGATTCAACCCTTAATTTCATATCACTCACCCTCACTCAAAAATTGATTTGTGTACTGCTCATCTGCAGCAATTTTTTTAGGAATCAAGTTATTATCAAACAGAAAATCTGTATACCCATCCCAAATTTCAGCCTTCATTTCTCCCCATTTTTCAGGATTTTCACAATAATTTTTTGACACAAAACGTTGCGATTTTTTTAAGAATTCACTATCATAATCACTCGCATATTCATGAAGAATTTCTGCTGAAGCATCTGGATGTTTAATCGATTCCTGATATCCTTTTTTGGTGGCTGCTAAAAATGCTGTAACTGTAGCTGGATCTTCATCAATCATTTTTTTATTCGTTATGATGACGGGTGTGTAATAATCTAAACGCTTATCTAACGTTCGCAAAGGCAGATAGTTTAACTTTGCATTAGCCATTTCAGCCTTAACGTTATCCCAACCTTCGTAAAACCATTTGATGTCCACGTCTTTACCTAATGAATCAAATCCACCACCAGAATCTCCTACTAATGTCAGTTTGTTGAAATCTGCACCAACATTGTTCATAACTGCTTTGATGGTCGCTTCTTCACTTGGCGCTTGCCAACCAGAATAGACTTTTCCTTCAAAATCTTTTGGACTTTTAATGCCACTATTTTTAGCACTCGCAAAGCCGGAAGTGTTGTGTTCCATAATCGTAGCAATCGTCTTAATCGGTAATTTATCCTCTGAAGTCAATGCATAAGTAACATCTTCTTGATAACTGATCCCAAATTGACCTTTTCCCGTTGCAACTAAAGTAGCTGAAGTGTTTTCGTTACCAGGCTCAACAAATTGAACATTTAAACCCGCTTTTTTATAGTATCCCTTTTTCAAGGCTACATACATTCCCGTATGATTTGTATTTGGTACAAAATCTAAAATAACTGTCACATCTTTTAATTTTTTGGCTTTTTGACTTTTTTTCGACTCCTGACTACATCCAACTAAACTGCCGATGAAAATAAATGCTATTATTGCTACTACTATTTTTTTCATATTCTTTTTCCCCTTTTTAAATAAACCAATTTTTCAAGTAATTTTACTACACCATTCATAAATAAACTCAATAAAATAATGACCACTACACAGGCAAATACCTTATCTAACATGTACCCATTTTTCACTCGAATCATGTAATAGCCCAAGCCTGCTGAAGCGTTTAGCCACTCTCCTACAATCGCACCACCAATGCAATATGTTGCTGCAACACGTAAGCCAGAAAAAAATCCGCCAATCGCTGCTGGGATTTTAACCAATCGATACAATTGTTCCTTACTTGCACCAAACGTTTTGAGTAAATTTAATTGCGCCACTTCAACTTTCCCTAAAGCATCTGAAAATGAAACGACCATTGGAAAAAAACACATCAAGATCACCATTACAATTTTAGGTGCCATACCAAAACCCAACCAAATCGAAAATAGCGGTCCTAAAATCATCACTGGAATGGTTTGGGAAACAACAAAATGTGGGTAAATTGAAAACTTAATCGTTTGAGAAGCATCCATTATTAGTGCCATTCCAAAAGCTAATATACTGGCAATCACCAATCCAATCGTTGCCTCAGTCAATGTAACGACTCCATGCATCGCCAATATCGAACGGTTCTCAAACAATGTCTTTATAATCTTAGAGGGCGCTGGCAAAATATACAGCGGGATTCCGCCAATGGAAACTAGCATCTCCCAAATCATCAAAATTGCAAGAAATGTCACTAGCGGATAGACTAACGTTTTCTTTTTCATACTAACTCCTAACCAATAAAAAAACTGCGCCCACGGAAAGTAGGCACAGTAAAAGAACACGTTCACTCCCTACGATGGTACTAACCAACAGGTTCAACGGGTCTAAGCTCACAGCTTACTCTCAGGCCATTTATGACCTCCCCACGCTTTATATTAAGTTTATTTTAATTGACACAAGTGTACTATAAAAAAATTAAGAATACAATGGACAAAATAAATAACAACCGAAATCATTCCTGTGCTATACTTTAATGAGTGACTAGTCTAGTATTACAAACAATAGGGGGATTTAAAAAATGTTCTATCTTTTTTTATTTATTTTGTTAATAATTATTATTCCAAAACACACTAAAGTTGAAAAAGAAGCAAGCCATTTATTTATCGATATGTATAAAATACCTGTCAAAAAAGTGAAAAATCCAGTGAAACAGGTTTTTCTAATAGAAAAATATTTTAATATTAAAGGATTTCATTCTTATCAGATAACGACTCTTTGGATTATCTTTGGATCAATTATTGGTGGTGCTGTCTTAGCTCTATTAGGGGTCGCGATAGGTACCTCTATAAATAATCCCACTTTACTTGGTATCCTGTTTTTTTTAGGTCTATTCATTTTGATTGTGGGTGTAATATATAGTTGGATTCGCATCTTTAGAATGCATTCCAAAATTAGACCTCAATCTTGGATAAGATTATTTAATTACGTCGATCCAGAATTGGATACACAATTTATGCAAGAAAAAAAATGGCAAAAATTCTTATTATTAACTTTAATTGAAAATAAAAACTAACCAAGCAAAGAGTCACGGAACAGTCATTCCGTGACTCTTTATTTTTCTTCAGACCTTACTTTATCTGATTTAAATTCCAAATAATCCTTAAAATCTTCAATCAAATAAGCTTGTGTTTCTTCGGCTAATCCATGTGTTTTAAGTAAGATAAATTGGCTCAATTCCTCTATACATTCTTGTTCCTTTGAATAGTGGATATTATTTTCATTAATTAAGGTTGAAATGCTGACATTAAAGTAATCAGCAACCTTTTGCAAGCGGTCAACCGAAGGAGATTGGTGCTCCCATTTTCGAATCGTGCTATTTCCAAAATTCAAGGTGCGTTCTAATTCTGCAATTGAAATCTTTTTCTCTTTTGCTAATAATCTTATTTTTTCATAAATACTCATTTTATCAACCTTTCTAGCTTTACAAACTAAAAAAGTTTTAGCTAATAATCTAAAATATTTTGACTTTTAGAATATCAACCGTTATAATAAGTTTGTAAGCATAGTTTTATATAACTATTGTGTCTTGGCGGACAAAGTAATAACAAATAAAACAATAAATGGGTTATTTGAACCAATTGGTTATCATTACTATGCTTATACTATACCATAGGCCATTATCCAATTCAATATTCGAAGAATATAATATAAGACGATTAGCTTAACTAATCTTTTTGTTCTTTTTTCACTTTATCTGTTTTAAATTCCAAGTAGTCTTTAAAATCTTGAATCAAATAAGCTTGTAACTCTTCTTTTAAATCACTTGTTTGTAAAAGTATAAAATGGCTTAATTCACTAGCATAGTTATCCTCTTGCTCATTTAGTAACATTGAAATAGACACATTAAAATAATTTGATACCTTATGTAAACGGTCAACTGATGGTGATTGTTTTTCCCATTTTCGAATGGTACTATTCCCAAAATGCAACGTTCGCTCTAGTTCTGCAATTGTTACTCCTCTTTGCTTTGATAAAAATTTAATTTTTTCATAGATATTCATTGGATCACCTTTCTGCTCGCTAAATCGCTTAAAAAATTGATTTTCCAAGTGATCTACAAGCCTTGTTTATATAGTTTATTATGTCTGGCGGACAAATTGTATTTAATTAACAGCAGTTATATTATAACATACCTTATGTTACCTTTCAAATAAATAAAAATGACATTAGATAGATTTCTCTACCCAATGTCATTTTTTCTAATCTAATTCAACTCCATTTGTTGCAATCACTTTTTTATACCAATAAAATGATTTTTTAGCTGAACGATCTAAGGTTCCATTTCCGTCATTGTCTTTATCAACATAAATAAAACCATAGCGTTTTTTCATTTCCCCTGTACCAGCACTGACTAAATCTATACAGCCCCATGGCGTATAACCCCAACATTCAACGCCATCCGCAATAGCTTCACCCATTTCACGAACGTGCTCACGTAAATAATCAATACGGTAATCATCATTGATACTTCCATCTGCTTCCACAGCATCAACGGCACCTAATCCATTTTCCACTACAAACAAAGGTTTTTGGTAACGATCATAAATCGCATTCATCGTCACTCTTAACCCAAGTGGGTCAATTTGCCAGCCCCATTCGCTTGCTTTTAAATAGGGGTTTTTTAATGTAGCAAATACATTGCCTTCCGTTTGACTGTTAACTTCTGGATCGGCACTTGTTAAGCGTGATGAGTAGTAACTGAAAGAAACATAATCGACTGTATTTTCTTTCAATACTTCTAAATCACCTGCTGCTATATCTAAAGAAATATTATTTTCTTTGAAGAAGCGTTTGCTATAGCTTGGATAATAGCCACGAGCTTGAACATCAATAAAGAAATAGCCTTCACGATCTGCTTCAAGAGCTGCCCAAACATCTTTTGGATTACATGTATTTGGATAAGTGGTTCCAGCTGCTAACATGCAACCAATTTTGTTTTCTGAATCAATTTCATGTCCTAATTTTGTTGCTTTAGCAGATGCTACTAATTGATGATGCGCTGCTTGATACTTAGCTTGCATTGGGTTTTCTTCATCACTAACATCCATACCGCCACCGAAAAATGGAATGTGTAAGATCATGTTGATTTCATTAAATGTCATCCAGTATTTTACTTTTCCTTTGTAGCGTTTAAAAATAACGTCACAATAATTTAAATAAAAATCAACTAATTGACGATTTTTCCAACCACCATAATTTTCAAATAAAGCGACAGGTGTATCAAAGTGATTAATTGTAACCAACGGTTCAATTCCATATTTATGACATTCATCAAATAAATCATCATAAAATTTCAATCCTGCTTCATTAGGTATTTTTTCATCTCCATTTGGAAAAATACGTGCCCAACAAATCGATGTTCTAAACGTTTTAAAACCCATCTCGGCTAACATTTTTAAATCTTCTTTATAACGATGATAAAAATCGATTGATTGATGACTCGGATAAAAATCATACGTTGTTGCGATTGCTTCTTTTGGATTTGTCAACGCATCCCAACGACCATGAGCCGCATCAGGTAAAATATCAACGGGTGATAACCCTTTTCCATCTTCTAAATACGCACCTTCACATTGGTTAGCAGCAACTGCACCGCCCCATAAAAAATCTTTTGGAAAATTTGATTCTACTTTACTCATTTTAAATGCCCCCTTAATCTATTTACATGTCTCTGTTTAATTTTGTTTACGGTTTCATCCTATCATATGTAATGCATTACATGTCAAATTAGTTTTTTAAATAAAAAAACTAACAAGAAAAATCTCATTAGCTTTCTTAAACAACTATTTTATTTTGTGTAATATCCGGTAAAATCAATATTCGCGTCAAGCATTCCATCATATCCTTCTAACTGATAGTCACTTGCAAATTGCCACATACCGGTTAAAATTTCAGGTTTTTCATCCGCCCAATAAGCAACCCAATAATTTTTAGTTCTCAACTGTTCTGTATAAAAGCGAGTACCATACCATGATAGTGACGCATACATATCAATTTTCGGATACCCATTTTCAATCATTCGATCAAAGAAGGCATTGGCTTGATTTGTTAACGCAAGTGGATCTGTTGTCAAAACACTATTTTCTAAATCAAGTGCCATAACAGAGTCTTTCGGAACATTGTACTGATTCGCAATTTTAGTAAACCAATCTGCTTCTGCTTTTGCATTTTCAACACTGTTCATCCAGCTAAAGTGGTAAAAATTCACTTTTAAACCTGCAGCCGTTGCTTTTGATATCTGCTCCTTTGCTTCTGGACTATAATACGGAGCATCATCTTCCATACCTTCTGTTAGTTTGATAACAACCGCTTCAATTCCTTGCTCTTTCCATTTTTTAAAATCAATATCACTTGCTTTTTGATAACTTGAAATATCAATTACATTCGGTTGCCATTGAGTTGCTCTTTGACTAAAATTCACTTTTGGAATGCCATCCTCACTACTTGTTGCTTCAACTTGTAAACTTTTCATCCCACACAGCAAAACAACTAAGCCTAAAAGAACTGCTACTTTTTTCTTCATTTTTAACCCTCTTTTCTATTTTTATAAAAACAAACGAATTCATATACTTATTTTAATTTATATTTAAAGATTTAAAAAGTTATTTTTTTGCGTTCTAGTATGTAAAAAGGTCTTCCAATAAAAAAAAGATTGTCTAAGTAATAGACAATCCTTTTATTTAATATTTAAAAAACAACAACAGGAATACCTGCTTCAACCATATCATACAATTGAGTCATAATCGCCGGTGGTGTGTTAATACAACCATGTGATCCAACCGTTTGATACAATGTTCCACCATAAGCTGGTTGCCAAGGTGAATCATGAATTCCAACTCCTGTAGTGTCAATCGGCATCCAATGATCTACTGGTGTCGCATAATCTTCTCCACGCAATGTTGCATTTCGTTCTTTATTCCACACACTAAAAACACCGGGTGGTGTTGGTGTTGCTGGTTTTCCAGTAACAACATCCGTGTCTAACACTTTGGCACCATCTTTGTAATACCACATATGTTGACTAGCCAAATCAACTTCGATATAGGTATTTCCAATATCATCACGTCCATAGCCAGACCCACTTACAATTGGCTTACGATCGGTTAAATTTTTTTCAGCTAAAATATCTTTTGCTAATGCTGGGGCTTCATCTTCTGCGTTGAGTGTCCATCCATAAATACCTGGTGGCACTTGGACTTCTCCTCGATTAGTACTTTTAAAAGTTCTGGTTTTTTTATACGTACTATATTGATTACTTAACTCAGTCACATATTTTTCCACTCCAGCTTCATCTACAGCAACCTCACCCTTGTCATTCTCACCTAGCCAGCTTAGCAAGGTTTCGTGGGGAACCGTTACTGATTGTCCACTGATATTGTAAGTAATGGTTAATTTACTTAACGATTCTAATTTTGCCAAACGATCTTTTAATGCTTTATCATTTGAATAAACAGTTGGTTTTTGATACGTGTCGTCTAAAGTAATGTCTGTCTTACCTTCATCGATACTTTTCTTCAACCAAGCTTTAACTTTAGCTTCATCAAAGGTATTTCCTAGAATTTCTTTTTTGATTGAAAAACCAGTTGCTGTTTTTTCAACTTTCGCATTCTCCGGTTTCACACGTTCAGAGCTTGTTAACGGTAGTTTTGCAAAATAAGCATCAAAGGTAGCCTCATTAAATGTGACATCCTTCATCTCTTCCTTATCACCCTTAGAACCCATCATTCGAACAGGCCATGACCAAGGATTTTGTTTCGATTTCAAATTTTTAAGATTTTTAGTAAAGTCATCTGTAATTCCTATTTCCTGACCCTTAAATGAAAATAATTCTTTTTCACCCTCTGTTACTTTAAATACTTTATCTTGATAATGACTTTTCAAAGCAGCGTTTGCTTCAGAAATTGTTTTATTTTCAATGGCAACACCATCAACAACTGTCTTTGGAAGAAACTTGGTTTGATACCCAATGCTCTTAAAACTATAAAAACCCACTATTAGAATAAGGATTGCTAAAATTATACCAATCGTCGTCTTCTTCATACTCATTGATTTCATTCCTTTTTTAGCAATTAGTGATTGCTTAATTTTCTATGCTACTAATTTTTTGTTAGCATGTATTTATTTTATCATTTTTTTGAAACATATTAAACAATTATAGCACATCTAGCGTTATCTTTTAACATTCTTAAGTAATTTGTCACTTTTATAACCTTCTACATTAGTCTATGAACTTTTTCAATCACTTGTTGCATTTCAATAAAGCTTGGAACTTTTGAAATCCAAATACATAAAAGTTCCTTTGGAAAATCAAGCTTTTGATTCGTAATAACTACATCAGGCTGTAACAAAATAATTTCATCGATTGCAGAAGGTTTGTCACAAAAATCAACAAATTCAATTGAGCGATTAAGATTAACCTCCAAATTTTCTCGAACAAATTGCAACCAAATAGGATAACTATTCACCGCGAGAACTACTATTTTTTTATCTTGTTGATGTTGTGACTGACAAGCGATTAATAATAAAGTTAGCTCTATCATCAAATCCTCAAAATAAGAAATTTCAGTTATCAAATCACGAGGAAGCAACTTGCTGTTTCCTTTTATCACATCTAACCAGTCGCCATAACACGCTTCCACCTCTAAACTAATTCCCTCTTCCGTTTTTTGTAGTAATTTAGACACTTTTCCCAACACTACTTTTGTGTTTAACAATTGATAACAATGCTCTCCGTACTCTTTTTCAATTCCTTTTAAGCTTGTATTTCGGCATACTGCAGCTGAAAAATCCATACAGCATTCAAGCATTTTCCTCGTGGCATTATTAAAAATAGAAGGATGTTCATCCACAACCACTTCTGAAGACAACGATGCTTCTAAGAGAACAATAAATAAAAATCCCTGCTCTTCTCTGCATAAACTAACGTTATTTTCTAATTTTAAACTGTTCAATAGTTTATTTAATGGTTTCTCATATTTTAAAAACGACTCTTTATAAAATAACGATAAATCCGAATCCGAATACAAACCAATTTGAAGATCACACTCTAGTCTTTTTGCAATAATATAACTCCATGAAACGGCGAGATCAATCTGAAAACGTTGCTTCTCAAGAATTGCTTCAAAAAATTCTTGAAACAATCTAAAGGTCACACTATTTTCTTTTCGTACTGATACTATCTCTGAAGAACTAAACAACAAACGACTGTAAAAATAGCGAATATTGATCTCATCTCCTTCAATAATCAACTTGGAAGGATGAATCGTTAAATCAAACTCTAATAAAATAGTATTCAATTTTTTAAAATATTTTTTTGTAGTATCTTCACCAATATGTAAAACTTCCGACCATTCGCCGATAGAGCATTGTTTATTCACTAGTAATCCCTTTAAAATTTCTACCATAGGAGATTGATTCAACACTTTTTCATATAAAATAGCCATTGGCTCATATGGGCATTTTTTTAAATAAAGTCCACTTTTTCGAGTTGTCTCAATTTCCCAATTTTCAGGAAGTAACCCTCTTATCTTTTCAAAATCATTTAAAACAGTACGTTTAGAACAATTTAATTTTATCGAAATCTCACCATAAGTTAGTCCGATTTTCCCTGATTCCAATAAACTAAGAATTGTTAATTGTCTTCTAATATCTTTTTCAATAATTAACTTTTCGATTGTTTTATTCATTTATAAAACTCCTTAAAATAACAAAACTATATTCGTTTAAGTTTTTATTATACTTTATTTACATTAAAAAAAAAGTAGATTTTAAAAAAACAAGTTATTTCAATTGTTATTTTTTCATCCATCACTGCAAAAAATCCTTTTTAAATGAACTCATAATTCCTATATACTAAAGTTAAATTAAAAAAGATTAAAAAATCGGTACCAAAAGGGAGAAAATGAAAATGAAATTAATGAAACCACTTATGCTAGTTGCAACAATTGGGGTAGGTTTAGTCGCTTTTAACCAAGAAAGTTTAGCTCATGGTTATATTTTACAACCTGAAAGTCGAGCATATAAAGGAACTGCCTCAGGCGGAAACTTAAATAAAGAAGTAGGTCGAGCACAATGGGAACCCCAAAGTATTGAAGCTCCTAAAGGCTTTCCTAGTGCTGTTAATAGCCCACAAGACGGAAAGATTGCCAGTGGTGGTGTTAGCGGATTTGAACCAATGGATGTACAAAATACTAAATGGCATCAAACAGACATCACTACAGGTAAATTAGATATCACTTGGCAATTAACAGCTCCTCACAGCACTCATAGTTGGAATTATTTCATTACAAAACAGGGATGGAATCCCAATGAACCACTAAAACGTGAGAATTTAGAAAAAATTTCAACAAAAAATGATTTTGGAAAAATTCCTGAAAAAATAGTTACACAACAAATAACTATTCCTTCAGATCGTACTGGATATCATGTTATTGTAGGTGCATGGGACATTTCAGATACTGACTTTGCTTTTTATCAAGTAATTGATGTAAATGTTAAAAATGGTCCAGTGGAAGAAGATACACAAGCTCCTACTAGCCCAACTGAATTAAAAGCAAACCATACAGCATTTAACCAAATTAAACTTTCGTGGAAATCTTCTACTGATAACGTTGGAATTTCAAAATATGAAATTTTACGTGATGGTAAAGTAATTGATTCAACAAAGGATACTGCCTTCGATGATTTAAACGTAACTGAAAAAACAACTTATCGCTATGAAATCCGAGCACTTGATGCTGCAGGAAATGTATCAAAAAATAGCAAAGCATTAACCGTTAAAACACCAGAAAAACCATTAATAGATACTGAGAAACCTTCAACACCAGAAGGTTTAATGGGACATATGACAACCGCCACCTCTGCAATGTTACATTGGAATGCTTCAACTGATAATGTTGCAGTAACTGGTTATGAAATTTATCGTGATGGAAAATCAATCAAAGTAACAACAGATTTAATGTATACAGATAAAGAGCTTAAAGCAAATACAACTTATAAATATAGTATTGTTGCATTTGACGCAGCTGGCAATCGTTCAGCTAACAGCCAAATCATTTCTGTCACAACAAAAGAGCAAGAAAAACCAGATCCTTCAACAACTTGGAATGCTAATACTGTTTATCTATATAATGAAAACGTAATGTATAATGGTCTAGAATATAAAGCAAGATGGTGGACACAAGGTGAGCAACCAGACATTTCAGATGTTTGGCAATTAATTACTCCTAACGCTTCAGTTGATTGGAACTCAAGCAAAGCATATACTGGTGGAGATAAAGTTGTTTATCAAGGAAATAACTACATCGCAAAATGGTGGAGCCAAAATAATCGTCCTGATCAAACTGACTCTTGGATGTTAGAAAAATAACGAATCTAAAAAGAATCCTTTAGCTATTTTAGCTAAAGGATTCTTTTTAGATTACTATTCAATTACTCACTATATACTTACTTAGCTTTTGCTCTCATCTTATTCTTAAGAGTCATACTGCTTTGAAAAGTAACCCGTTTAGTACTTGATAGATGCTTAAAAATCATTGTCACGTAACTGTACTAGGTAATAGCACTTGTAATAGATGGCTTTAGAATACCTCTAACGTATCTATATTTAGATTTACACCTCTAGCCATAACTTTATTCGCTTCTTATTTTGAAATTATGCTTTTAGCCCATTAGGTATCTTCTAAGCTATCTTTTGCTTTGTAATATACAAAAAAAAGCACCTAGTAAACTACTAGATGCTTAAATCAGTTGCGTGGCAACGTCCTACCCTCACAAGGGGAAACCCCTAACTACTATCGGCGCTGAGAAGCTTAACTTCTGTGTTCGG